>JANQNZ010000194.1 GCA_028279315.1 Rhodophyticola sp.
GTTCTGGCAGATCCCAAAGATGATGACCGCGCGCCATTGGCTGCGGCTGAGCCGCCAGTTCTGCCCCAGCCAAAATGCAAGCCCGACGCCGACGACCCCCGCCATGGCGTAGCGAATGACAAGCGCCGTCAGCGGCGGGGCGGCCTCCACAATGATGCGCGCCGAGCTGAAGGCCGAAGACCAGATGATCGCGGAGCTGAGCCCCAGAAGGAGCGCCCGAATATCCATCTGTTCCCTGCCCGCCCATTCCGTTGCCGCGCGACCCTTTCCGATTTCGCTAGGGGATGCAATCCGGGGGCGCGCGGGGGCGGGGGCGTCAGATCAGCCGCGCTGAGACACCCCCATCGGCCAGGATCGGCGCGCCGGTCACAAAAGAGGCGTGATCCGACAAGAGGAAGGCGGCGGCGGCTGCAATCTCCTCAGGCTCGGCCAAACGTTTTAGCGGGTGCAGATCGGCAATCGTCTGATGCCCTGACGGATCGTCACCCGCCATGGGCGTCCGCGTTCCGCCGGGCAGAAGCGCGTTGGCCCGTATCCCCTCTGGCCCATGCTCCAGCGCAAGCGATTGCACCAACCCGATCAGCCCGGCTTTTGAGGCCGCATAGGCGCCCATCCCCGGCAACCCGCCATTGCTGTAGCCAACAAAGGAGGAAGTGAAGACCATCGCGCCACCGCCCCGTCTACGCAGCGCCGGGATCTGCGCCCGTGCCGCAAAGAACGCGCTCGATAGATTGGTGTCGATGACGCCGCGCCACGTCTCCTCCGCCATATCCGGGATCGGGCCCATCTCACCCACCTGCCCGGCATTGTTGAAAGCCCCGTCGAGCCCGCCGAATTCCGTTTCGGCCAGGGCAACAAGCGCCGCAGCATAATCCGGGTCCGTGACATCCCCCGCCAAGGCGACCGCCTCGCCGTCTTCTGCCGTGATGGCGCCCGCGATGTCGATCAACACGCCCTCTCGCCTTGCGCCGAGCACAAGCCGGGCACCCGCGCGCGCAAAAACCTGCGCTGCCGCCCGGCCAATCCCGCTGCTGGCACCAGTGATGATGAGTGTTTTGTCGGTCAAATTCATGGAAGCCTCCGCATCTGTGTTTCGCGGAAGCTATGTGGTGGTACCGGAGGTGGGCGCGACCCGGATCATGCGCTTTGCCAGGGTGGCGGGCCCAAGGCGCAAGAACCGGAACGCGGGCGCCCCCGGGCAAAGCAAAAGGGCCGCCGTTTCGGGCGACCCTTTCGTTAGCTCGTGTTATGCGTCGATCAGTTGTTCACGCTGTCCTTCAGCGCCTTCGCGATCGTCACTTTGACCTGCCGGTCGGCGCCTTTGTGGATCTGCTCCCCCGTGGCCGGGTTGCGCACCATCCGCGCCGGACGATCGCGGCAATAGACCTTGCCGATCCCCGGGATCGGAACCGCACCGCCGCCCGAAACCTCTTTCGTCACAACCGAGGTGATCGCGTCCAAAGCGGCGCCCGCGGTTTTCTTATCACTGCCCATTTCATCAGCCAGGGCCGCAACCAGTTGCGTCTTGGTCATGGGTTTCTGTGCCATGTTCTCGTTCTCCTGTTCTTCCCGAACCCTAGGGTTCGTTGGCGCAAAACTACCCGAATATGGTAGGTGCACACAACGATTAGTATGCGAAAAAGCGCGATTTCGGCCCAAAAATGGGTAGTGTCTCACTTTGAAACCCGTTTTTTGTAGGTTTTTGGCCGGTTCGGCTTAGGTGCACGGGCGTCGATCAAGCCCACTATCCACTCCATGTCATGCAGAGAATCAGTCAGTCCTGCGGCCATAGCCGGGGTCACTTTCAGCGTTTTGTGGATGCGCACGAAGTTGTAATGCACGAAATAGAGCGACAGCATGTGCAGGTGGTTTTGCAGCTTCTTGCTGAACGCATTGGTCAGCCGGGTGAACCGGCGCATCCCCATCCGCATGGTTAGGTTCTGGCGCTCCACGTAAGACGTGCTGATATGCGCCTCATCGGGGCGACCTGCAATCTGGCGGTTCTTGGTGCCCGTGCAGACTGCCGGGGAATAGCGGCGCTCCGGGTGCTTCTTGCTTCCCGCAGGCTCGCCATACAGCTTGATTAACTGCGCATAGTCCACGTCACCGCCAAAGTGATCCTCAACCGCCTCAAGGTAGGCCCCATGCCCGTCTGTGGTCAGTTGAACGCGCGTTGCGAGGCGCTGGCAAAGATCATTGATGAAGTCATAGGCCGTTTCAGCCGAGCGATCCCCGATCTCATAGGAAATGATCAGCTTGCTATCTGCGTCCAGGGCCGTCCAGGTCCACACGTCGCCAGCACCTTTGGGCGCGGCCTTGGCCTTCGCCACGTTCTTTTCCTTGGCATACCAGAACGACCAGATTTCATCGCACTGAACGCGCTTGGATCGGACCCCACGCACATGTTCGTCATGGTAGGCCGCGCAAGCCTCACCTGCATCGACTAAAAGCTTGGTCACCGTGTTGATGGATACTCCCACCGTCCGGCTGACGGCGCGCATCGACATGCCCTCCACCAGCATGTTCAGGATCATCACGCGCTTGTGGAGGGGTAACTTGTTCATACCCTCCATATATGAACTTTTATGCTTACCTTCAAGCATAGAGCTCAATTAGAATGGAATTTCATCGTCCGCATCCTCGACTGGCGCATATCCGCCAAAACCCTGCGGGGGCCCGTCGTCTTGATCTTCATCGGCGATTTCTTGGTGATCCAGTTCAACAAGCCCGAATGTGCTGGGCGCAGGGCGTGTGAATATCTCTGCCTTGCGAACGTACGCGGCAAGGGAGCCCGTGAGGGACGCCTTAGTTTCGCGTGTGACTTCGCGCCCAAGCGCTTCTAGGAGTTCATCTACATGGATTGGGTTTCCGCGCTCCAGAATGACATCACGGGCTTGCGCGACCAAACTGCCTTTTCTCAGCGTGGCCCCCGCATCGCCAGCCGCGCCCTCAGCAGAGCCCTTGTCGATGGCTTTGAGAACGTCCTTAAGCGCTTTCATATAGACTTTCGCGGCCTTGAGTTTTTCCTCAAGACCCTGAATCTCCGCCGTTTTTTTGGAGATTTGAGCCTCAATGATTGCTCGCTCAGACATGCTATCGACTCCTTGGTGTGATGTATGTTATTTCAATTGTCACATACATGGCAACAGGATTCACATCATGCAGGGTAAGCTGCCGGATAGCCCACGCTACAAAACCACAATGGAGCGCTTGGAGGCCACTCGTCGCGAAAGTCAAAGCGGCTCAGAATATTGGTTCGCAAGGGAAATTCAGGGGCTCCTTGGGTATTCCGAGTGGCGTAATTTTGAGGGAGTGATAGAAAAAGCGCGGGCGGCGATGAATGCCAACGGCGTTGATCCGTCACACCATATTGTTGGTGCCAACAAAAAGGTGGCAGTCGGGAGCGGCGCGCTGCGAAAGACCTCTGATCACTTTCTTAGTCGCGCGGCTTGCTATCTCATCGCAATGAATGGCGATCCGGTGAAACCCGAGATCGCTGCCGCCCAGGCGTACTTTGCGGCACAGGCTCGCGCTCGCGAGCTTGATCAACAGTCATCCGACGATGAGAAGCGGTTGGAGATGCGGGAGAAGGTGAAACAATCTTTCAAGGCGGTGAGTGGAGCGGCAAAACAAGCTGGGGTGAAGAACTCAAAACAAGCGGTCTTTCATGACGCAAGGAACCAAGGCCTTTACGGAATGTCTGGGCGCGACGTGAAGGCTCTCAAAGGCATTGGAGCGAAAGAGATTGCCTTTGATCGAATGGGCGCGCTTGAGCTCTCTGCGCACGATTTTCAGATGAACTTAGCCGCAGAGACCATAGAAAAAGAGAACGTTCGCGGCGAGTTCCAAGCTATTCGAAAGAACCGCGAAGTTGCTGAAAAAGTCCGGCAAACCATGATCGATAGCGGCTCAAGGCCGCCCGAAGAATTGCCTGCCGCCGAGCCAATCAAGCAGGTCGAGAAGCGAGTGCAATCACAAAAGAAGCTTCCTAAGGGCCCCATCGCTTAGCCGCCGCCTTCCGGGCAATCTCGGACCTCTGCTCGGGCGTCAGCTTCTTCGCCCGCGCAGCCCCGCCCTTAGCACCCAACGCCTTTGCAGCCGGGTCCTTGCCGTCATCCTCAATTTCGTCCTCGATTTCACCCGTGGCGATCTGGGCGATCTTCACGGCGTTTCCGATGACATCAGCGGGGCGTTGCTCGCCTCTAGGCCCTTTGGGCATGATTCTCTCCCGTATCCTTGGCGCTAAGCATACATGGGGTTGAAGGCCGTCAAAACCTAGAAAAATTCAGTTTCAAACTGAGATACTACCCAAAAATGCAGGTTTTTTCGCGAAATCAGAGGAATGCGGTCTCCTCAAACGACCGCAATTTCCGCGAATGGAGCCGTTCAAGGGGCATATCGCGCAGTTTTTCCATGGCCCGAATGCCGATCAGAAGGTGCCGCGACACCTGTGTTTTATAGAATGCGCTGGCCATTCCGGGCAGTTTCAGCTCGCCATGGAGTGGCTTGTCCGAGACGCAAAGCAGCGTGCCGTAAGGCACCCGGAACCGGAACCCGTTGGCCGCAATCGTGGCGCTTTCCATGTCAAGCGCGATGGCGCGCGATTGGCTCAGCCGCTGCACCGGGCCGGATTGATCCCGCAGCTCCCAATTGCGGTTGTCGATGGTGGCGACGGTGCCCGTCCGCATGATGCGTTTGAGGTCAAACCCGTCCACGTCGCTGACATCCGCCACCGCCTGCTCCAAGGCGATCTGCACCTCGGCCAAGGCCGGGATCGGGACCCAGACGGGTAGGTCATCGTCCAGCACATGATCCTCCCGCAGATAGGCATGGGCGAGGACAAAATCGCCCAGGCTTTGGGAGTTCCTCAGCCCCGCGCAATGCCCCACCATCAGCCAGACATGGGGGCGCAGAACCGCGATATGATCCGTCGCGGTTTTGGCGTTGGACGGACCAACCCCGATATTGACCAGCGTGATCCCCGCATTCCCGTCCCGCGTCAGGTGATAGGTGGGCATCTGCGGCAGTTTCATCGGCGTATTGAGCGGTTGGTCGGGGTCCGTGATCACATCATTCCCCGGCCCAACCAGGGCCCGATAGCCGCTGTCGGGATCACGCAGCGCATCGCGCGCGAACCCCACAAACTCCTCCACATAGAACTGGTAGTTGGTGAAGAGCACATGGTTCTGGAAATGCTCCGGCGCTGTCGCCGTGTAATGGGAGAGGCGCGCCAGCGAATAATCCACCCGCTGCGCCGTGAAGGGGGCCAGCGGGCCAGAGCCATCCTCATTATGAAACCCGAACCCGTTCACGATCTCATCATTCGTGGTGCCCAAATCCGGCACATCGAACACATCGCGCAAGGTGAAAGACAGCGCGCCATCCTGCGGCACTTCGATCTCCGCATCGCCAAGCACCGCGAAATGCACCGGGATCGGTGTCATCGACGGGCCAATCTCAACAGGGACCCGGTGGTTCTCCAGAAGCAACCCAAGCTGTTGGGTCAGGTAATGGCGGAACAGATCGGGCCGGGTGACGGTGGTGGCATAGGTCCCCGGCTCGGCCACATGGCCAAAGGACAGGCGGCTGTCGATCTGGCCAAAGCTTGTCGTGGTGATGCGGATCTCAGGGTAGAAGGCGCGGAACCGGCGGGTCGGCATCCCGGCTTTCAGAACCTCCGCAAACCGCGCGCTTAGGAACCCCGTCGCGGTCGCGTAAAGCTCTTCCAGATAGGCAACCGCCTCGCCCGCGTCCGAAAAGCTCCTGATCCCAAGCCCTTTTGGGGTCTCAACCGGCAAATGCTGCATCTGAGCCGTCATGACAGCCCTTTCTCAAATAGATCGGTCAGCTCGAACCGGGTGACATCGACCAGGCCCAGATCGGAAATCCGAAGCTCGGGGATCACCACCAGCGCAAGCAAGGAATGTTGCATATAAGCGTTGTTGAGCGTGCAGCCGCAAGCGGCCATCGCCTGGACCATCGCCTCAGCCTCCTTGGCCACCTCCGCCGCGGGCCGGTCCGACATCAGCCCGGCGATGGGCAGTTCAACCAAGGCAATCTCAGCCCCGTCCTTGAAGACCGTGACGCCGCCGCCGACCTCTTGCAGCCGCATGGCGGCCTTGGCCATATCCCCCCGGTCGGTGCCCACAACAATCATATGGTGGCTGTCATGGGCAACAGTGGAGGCCATTGCCATCCGCCCCTCATACCCAAAGCCTGAGACAAACCCGTTCACCACACCGCCCGTGCCTTTGTGGCGTTCCACCAGCGCGATCTGGCAAACCCCGCCTTGGCCTTCCACCACCCCATCGCGCACCGGTAAATCAGCGGTCAACGCTTTGGTCGGCGCTTGGTTCTCGACCACGCCGATCACCTTGGCTTTCACCTGATTGGCGCCATCGGGCGCCGCGATCTCGAAATCCCCGGCGCTGAAGGTCTTGCCCAGATGAACCGAAGCGCGCGTTTTCGCCGGCCAGTCGATATGCGGGCAGTCCACCAGGCATTCGCCCGCCTCGGCCACCTTTTCCCCCCGCGCATAGACCACCTCAACCGGCAGCGTGCGTAGATCCGAGGTCACAATCATATCCGCCCGCCGCCCCGGCGCGATGGAGCCCAATTCCCGCTCCAACCCGAAATGCGTCGCCGTATTGACCGTCGCCATCTGCAAGGCAATCAGCGGGTCGCAGCCGCAGTCAATCGAGTGGCGGACCACCCGGTTCATATGCCCGTCATTGACCAGCGTCCCGGAATGGCAGTCATCGGTGCAAAGGATGAAGTTGCGCGGGTCGAGGCCCCGTTCCGTCACCGCCGTGATCTGCTTTTCCACATCATACCAGGCCGAGCCAAGCCGCAGCATCGCGCGCATCCCCTGGCGCACCCGGGCCATCGCATCCGCCTCGGCCACGCCTTCATGATCATCCGCCGGGCCACCCGCCGCATAGGCGTGGAAGTCCGGCCCCAGATCGGGGGAGGCATAATGCCCGCCGATCACCTTGCCCGCATCTTGCGTCGCCGCCATCTCGGCCAGCATTTTCGCATCGCCTGCGGCCACGCCGGGGAAGTTCATCATCTCGCCCAAACCGATGATCCCGGGCCAATCCATCGCCTCGGCCACATCCGAGGGCGTGATCTCGTAGCCGGTCGTCTCCAACCCCGGCGCGGAGGGGGCGCAAGAGGGCATCTGCGTGAAGATATTCACCGGTTGCATCAGCGCCTCGTCATGCATCAGCTTCACGCCGGTGAGCCCAAAGACATTGGCAATCTCATGGGGGTCGGTGAACATCGAGGTCGTGCCATGGGGGATCACAGCCCGCGCAAATTGCGCCGGGGTCAACATGCCCGACTCGATATGCATATGCGCGTCGCAAAGGCCGGGGATCAGGAAACGCCCGTTGAGATCAACGACCTTCGTCTCAGCGCCAATACAATGGCTGGCATCCGGCCCCACATAGGCAAAGCGCCCATGCACCACGGCCACATCCCACCCCTCCAGCACCTCGCGGCTCTGCACATTCACCAGCCGCGCGTTTCGCAGCACCAAAGAGGCGGGGGATCGGCCTGCCGCCACCGCGATCAGATCGGCGGCGCTCTCGGCCCAGGTCTTGAGTGGGTCCATGGCGCAATTTCTCACCCTAACGGGCGGGCTTCAAGCGACATTTCGATGACGAGGCGTCAGAGGTTGAGGGCCTCGGCACGCATCTGCTCATAAAGCGGCAAGGCCTCAGCCAGAAGCGGGCGCAGGCCCTCAGGCATCTCCGGCACCGGGCCTTCAGGCCCCGCAAACCCGGTGCTCTCATGCACCGCCCCATACCAATGCCGCGCCCAAACCCCATCCTCAGGCCGCCCGCCCCTGGGCCAGCGCAGCATCGCATCGGTGAACCCAATCCCCGCCGCGTCACAAAGCGCCCTCAGCGCCCGCTCCGGATCGGCGCGGATATCCACGCTGTCGATGACCACGCCCCCCAACCGCTCATAAATCCTAAGCTGCTGCGGATATCCGATATCCTTCAACGTCACCGCCCCCCGCTTCGCCGCGTAGCTCGCAATCACCCGCGCCGGATGGCGGATTAGATGCATGTTCACGCACCCCTCGGCCCAGTCCAGCGGAAACCCAGGCAGCATTTGATGCGGCATATGCTTCATATAGAAGATCGCCTTGCCACCCGGGATCGGCCCCGCACAACGCGCGGCAACATCACCCGGGTCCGCTTCATGGGCCGCAATGATCTCGCCCGCGAGCGGATGATCCGACCCGCTTTCCTTCAGATAGGCGGCATAAAACGGCTCGTCCCACACCGCGCAATCACCTCGCGCGCCGAAGGCATACATCATCGCCGTCGACAGATTCCGCGGCCCCGACCACATGGCAATCTTCACCATCGCTCTACCCTCTTGGGCTCCGCCCGCGCGGGCCTGGAAACCTCCACTGGAGGCTTCCCAAGACGGCCCTTGCTCTTTGCTTCAAAAATACCTCTGGGGGGAGGCCGAAGGCCGGGGGGCAAAGCCCCCTGTCACCCCGCCCCCTCACGCGCCACCAAATCCTTGTAGAGCCCCCTCAGCCGTCTGGTCACCGGCCCCATCTGCCCATCCCCGATCCTGCGCCCATCGATCTCCCCCACAGGCGTCTGCGCGCCGAAGGTGCCGGTCAAAAACGCCTCCTCCGCGCTATAGGCCGCCACCAGCGAGTAATTCTTCTCAAACACCGGAATTGCGTTCTCCCGGCACAAATCGATCACCTTCGCCCGTGTGATCCCGTTCATGCAGTAATCCCCGGTCGAGGTCCAAACCTCGCCCTTCCGCACAATGAAGAAATTGCAGGCATTGGTGGTGTTCACAAACCCATGGATATCCAGCATCAGCGCCTCATCGGCCCCAGCTTTCTCCGCTGCGATACAGGCCAGGATGCAATTCAGTTTGGAATGGGAGTTAAGCTTGGGGTCTTGGGTCATCGGAAGGCCACGCAGATGCGGGACTGTCGCCAAGTGGATCGGGCGCGGGATCGAAGGGCGCGAATGCTCCATGATGATCACAATCGTTGGCCCGCTGACCGACAGGCCCGGATGCTGAAATGGGCGCGATTTCACCCCGCGCGTCACCATCAACCGTGCATGGGCATCGGTTTCCATCCCATTGGCGGCCCGTGTCTCCTCCAACGCATCCGCCAGCGCGCCCGCATCCATCCCGATTTCCAGATCGATGGCCTTGGCTGCTTCGAACAACCGGTCCAGATGCTCGTCCAGAAAGGCCCAATGCCCGTCATAAAGCCGCAGCCCCTCCCACACGCCATCGCCCAACATGAACCCGGAATCATAGACGCTGACCAAGGCCTCAGGCCGGGGTTTCAGCGCGCCATTCACCCAGATCAGAACGCTCTCGTTCCGCGCATCTTCCTCCGCCTGATGGGTTGTCACCGCGTCATCCATGGCCGCCCCTTTCTTCACCTGATCGTGACCTCACACCGATGTGGCTTGTATTTCAATGCCCTGAATTGAGAAGCTCTGTCTCGATCAAAGGAGATTAATCCCATGCCCCGCCGCCCTGTGATCGACACGCTGAAAACCCTGACCTTGGCCGCCGCCATCATCGCCGCCTGGGCCTTGCAACACGGCAAATCCCATGCCGCCGACATCCAGACAACCATCGTCGCCGGCGGCTGCTTTTGGTGTGTGGAGTCGGATTTTGAGCGGGTTCCGGGCGTGATTGAGGTGGTCTCGGGCTTCGCCGGCGGCACCGTCGCCAACCCCACCTATCGCCAGGTCGTGCGTGGCGGCACCGGGCATCTGGAGGTCGTGCAGATCACCTATGACGCCGACCGGCTCTCCTACGATCAGCTTCTGCATATGTTCCTGCGCTCCATCGATCCGCTCGACGCAGGCGGCCAGTTCTGTGACCGCGGCCACAGCTATACAACCGCGCTTTTTGTGGAGAGCCCCCAGGAACGCGCCCGTGCCGAGGCCGCCTTGGCCCAAGCCAGCCGCGATCTTGGCCAACAGGTGGTCACGCCGATCCTTGATGCAGCGCCGTTTTACCCCGCCGACGCCTCGCATCAGGATTATTACCGGTCAAACGAAGTTGTCCTGACCCGCTTCGGGCCCCGCCGCAAAGCCGTCGCTTATGAGCTTTACCGGGAATCCTGTGGCCGCGACGCGCGGGTGTCCGAGCTTTGGGGGGAGGCGGCACCTTTTGTCCACCTCCACGGCGGCTAAAGGAACAGTGCCACGTTGTTCCTGAGGATGATCTCAATCGCGTAAAGCCCCAGAATCACAATCAAGGGCGTCAGGTCGAGCCCGCCCATATTGGGCAGAAGCCGCCGGATCGGGCGATAGATCGGCTCCAGCAATCGGTTCAACCCATCCCAAATCTGCGCCACGACGGGCTGGCGGATATTCAAGACCCCGAAGTTGATCAGCCAACTCATGATCACATGGGCGATGACGATGAACAGCGCCACATCCAGAAGCAGCATCAAAATCTGAAACAGCGAGGTCATGGGCGGTGTCTTTCCTTAGGGGCACGTCGTCTGGGTCAGAGACCTAAGCTGCCCAAAGCCGCTCTGCAAGGCACCTGACGCCACGGCCCCGCTTGACGCGAGCCTCAGCCCACGTCAAGGCAAGCGGCACCATGACCCCGATCCTGCGCACCGCCACCGAGCTTCTGCGCGCCCGCCGCGCGCCGCCCCTTGAGCCGACCGAGATCCATGTCACGCCCATGCGCTGCTGGCCCAACGATATCGACCTGTTCTTTGAGTTGAACAACGGCCGCACCCTGTCCCTGTTCGACATTGGCCGCTTTGGCCTCGCCAAACGGATCGGCCTCATCCGCGTCTTGCGCGACCAAGGCTGGGGTCTGGTGGTGGCGGGCGGTTCGGTCCGCTACCGCGCCCGCATCCGCCCGTTCCAGCGCTTTGAGATCAAAAGCCAGGTCCTCGCCTGGGACCAACGCTTCGTCTATATTCAACAGTCGATGTGGCGGGGTGAGACACCGTGCAACCACATCCTTCTGCGCACTGGCGTGACCGAGAAGGGCCGCCTTGTCCCCACAGACCGCGTGCTCGCGGCCTTGGGTCAAGAGACCGAAAGCCCGGGGCTGCCCGATTGGGCGCAGTCTTGGGTTGAGGCCGACGCCACCCGCCCCTGGCCGCCCGAGATGTAGCCGAAGCGCGGGGCAGTCGCTGCATCTAGCCCTTTACCGGTGGGGCGCGCCTCGTCACGCTCCGTTCCGGAGCCCTCCTCGGCCCGCATTGCCTCCGGCGGGAGGTATTTTTGAAGCAAAGACAAGAGGGGCACAGGATCGTCTGGCCCGGCCCTCGCCCAAATCCCATCAATGGCGGTGCCGGAGTGGCACTTGCACCGCCTGAGACCTCTCTGAACGCGCCATTTTCGTTGCCAAACGGGCGCATTCCCCTAAAGCTTGGGCTCATGTCCGTGCGTACCGATCCCGCCCCGATTTCACCGGCCTTGAAAAAGCGTATCTGGGGCTGGTGGGCTTTTGATTGGGCCAGCCAACCCTATTTCACCCTTGGCCTGACCTTCATCTTCGGCCCCTATTTCGCCGCCATCGCGACCGAGGCGTTCATGGCGGGCGGAATGACGGAACAGGTGGCGGATTCCCGCGCGCAGAGCCTCTGGTCGCTTGGGCAAACCATCTCAGGGCTCTTTATCGCCTTCTCTGCCCCGATCTTGGGCGCGTTTGCCGATAATGCCGGGCGGCGGATGCCTTGGATTGTGGTCTTTTCGGCCTTCTATGTCCTGGGCGCCGCGTCGCTTTGGTTCGCGCTTCCCGATGGCTCGTTCCTGGTGGGCGCGCTTATTGCTTTTGGCATTGGGCTCATCGGGGCGGAATTCACCACGATCTTCACCAACTCCATGCTGCCGGAACTGGGCGATGAAGACTCGGTCGGTCGCATCTCGGGCTCGGGCTTTGCGGTTGGTTATGCGGGCGGGGTTCTGGCCCTCTTCATCATGCTTCTGTTTTTTGCCGAGGGTGACACAGGCCGCACCTTCATCGGCCTTGAGCCTGCCTTCGGTCTTGACCCAGAGGCGCGGGAAGGCACGCGCTTTGTCGGCCCGTTCATGGCGCTTTGGTATCTGGTTTTCATGATCCCGTTCTTCCTCTGGGTCCGAGAAACCCGTCAGCCTGCAGCACACCCCTCGGTTGGCGCGGCGCTTTTGGAACTGGGCCAAACCATCCGTAGCCTGCCGCGCCGGATCAGCCTTTTCGCTTTCCTCGGCTCATCCATGTTCTACCGCGACGCCCTGAACGCGCTTTACAGTTTCGGCGGCACCTATGCGGTTCTGGTCCTTGATTGGTCGATCACTCAGATCGGCGTTTTTGGGATTGTCGGCGCCGTGACCTCAGCGCTGGCCACATGGATCGGCGGCAAAATCGACGGCGCGCGGGGGCCGAAACCGGTGATTGTTGTCTCGATCTTCGTCCTCATCGCGGTCTGCGCCCTGGTTGTCGGCATGACGCGAGAGAGCATTTGGGGCGTGGCCTTGGCCGAAGGCTCCACCCTCCCTGACACGCTGTTCTACATCTGCGGAGCGATCATCGGCGGCGCGGGTGGCGTTCTGCAATCCTCCTCCCGCTCGCTTATGTGCCGCCACGCGCAGCCGGGCCGCCCGACCGAGGCCTTTGGGCTCTACGCCCTCTCCGGCAAAGCCACCGCCTTCCTCGGTCCCGCTCTGATTGGGCTCACGACATGGTTGACCGAAAGCGCCCGGCTGGGGATGCTGCCCCTGATTGGATTATTCGTGATTGGGCTTTTCTTCTTGGTTTGGGTGCAGCCCAGGGGCGATGCATTGGACAAAGAGGTGACGGCATGAGGCAGCATGTGGTCCGGAATTGGGGTCTTGGGCTGGCGTTTGTGGTGCTTGCCGCTTGCAATGCGACGCCCGGGGGCCGCGATACCGCCCCCGCCTTACCCGCCCTTGATGTGACGCAATCCCGGCAAGAGGCACGGCTTCTGTTCGGGGCCGAGGATGTGGGCTCCACCGGCCGGCCTGAGGCCGTCGGCGGCTACGCCCGCGGCTGTGTCTCTGGCGCAGAGCAACTGGCGGAAACCGGCCCCACCTGGCAGGCGATGCGGCTTTCCCGTAACCGCAACTGGGCGCTGCCGATCACCATCGATTATGTGCAGGACCTGAGCCGCGAGGTGGCACGCACCACCTCTTGGAGCGGGCTTTACGTTGGCGATATGAGCCAACCCCGGGGCGGCCCGATGCTCAGCGGCCATCGCAGCCATCAATCGGGTCTGGATGCCGATATCTGGATGCTGCCCGCCACTGATCTCACGCTCACCCGGACCGAGCGGGAGAACCTCTCCTCAATCTCCATGCGCCGCGCCAATGGCGCTTATGT
>JANQNZ010000200.1 GCA_028279315.1 Rhodophyticola sp.
GCCAGACCGCCCGGGCGGCCTGTCGATGCCCGGCGCCTTCGGCTTGATTCCGGGTAGGGGAAGGAGAAAGAGGGGTGTTCAGCCCAACCCCAAAGCCGCCTAAACCTTCACCCGCTCTGATTTCGGATCATAAAGCGGTCGCAGGCTCGGCACTGCCGCCACCTTGGTGCCCGCAATCTCGATCTCATAACGTGAGGCCAGGACCTGATCGGCGCTTTCACCGGGGCAGGGGACATAGCCCATTCCAATCGAGGCGCCCAGGTAATGCCCGTAATTGCCCGAGGTGATGTAACCCACAACCTCGCTGTCGCGATAGATCGGCTCGGCATGGAACAGAAGCGGCTCCGGCTCTTGCAGTTGGAATTGCAGCATCCGCGCCGATAACCCGTTGTCTTTTCGGGTCAATACCGCATCGCGCCCGATGAACGCCGGCTTCGCGGTCTTCACAGCAAAGCCAAGCCCGGCCTCCAGCACGTGATCCTCACCCGTGATGTCATGGCCGAAATGGCGGAAGCCTTTCTCGATCCGGCAACTGTCCATCATGTGAAGCCCGCAAAGCCTCAGCCCGTGATCGGCCCCGGCCTCAACCAGCGTCTCAAAGACATGGGGGGCCTGATCGGCGCTGACATAAAGCTCCCACCCCAACTCGCCCACATAGGTCACCCGATGGGCGCGGGCGAGGCCATAGCCGATCTCGACCTGACGCGCGGTGCCGAAGGGGAATGCGGCGTTTGACCAATCGGCTGGGCTGACGGTCTGCATCAGATCGCGGGCTTTGGGGCCCATGACGCAGATCACCGCCTCCATTGCGGTGACATCGGTCAGCACGACCATGTGATCGCCCCGATGCATCCGCATCCAATGCATATCGCGGGTGGTGGTCGCCGCAGGCGTCACCACCAGGTAAGCGGTCTCAGACATGCGGGTGACGGTGACATCCGCCTCTATCCCGCCGTTTTTGTTGAGGAATTGTGTGTAGACAATTTTGCCCACGGGCACGGACATATCGCCGCCCGCCACATGGTTCAAGAAGGCCTCCGCATCCGGGCCCTCGACACGGATTTTCCCAAAGGAGGACATGTCGTAAAGCCCAACCCCCTCGCGGATCGCCAGATGCTCGGCGCGCTGGTTCTGGAACCAGTTCTGGCCTTTCCAGTCGTAGCGGTATTCGCTCTCTTGGCTCTCATTGGCGAACCAATTGGCGCGCTCCCACCCGGCGGTTTCGCCAAAGACGGCGCCGCGGGCCTTCAGATGTTCATGCAGCGGAGAGCGGCGCACCCCGCGCGAGGTCGCCTTTTGTCGATGCGGGAAGTGGTCGGCGTAGAGCAGGCCAAGCGTCTCCGACGCACGGTCCTTTAGATACCGCTTATTGCGCTGGAACGGCATCATCCGGCGGATATCCACATCGCCGATATCGAAAGGTGGCAGGCCGGTTTCCATCCATTCGGCCAGCGCCCATCCCGCGCCGCCCGCCGATTGAATACCGATGGAGTTGAAGCCCGCGCAAACCCAATAACCCTCCAATTCCGGCGCGGGACCGAGGTGATAGGCGTCGTCCGGCGTGAAGCTTTCGGGGCCGTTGAAGAAGGTGTGAATGCCGGCCTCGGCCAGGATCGGCATCCGCTCGCAAGCCGCTTCCAGAATCGGTTCGAAATGGTCGAAATCTTCCGGAAGCTGATCGAACTCGAAATCCTCGGGGATCGGGCCCCAGGGCTTGGCTTTGGGCTCGAAAGCCCCAAGCAGCATCTTGCCCGCATCTTCCTTGTAATAGGCGCATTCGTCCGGCACCCGCAGGACCGGCAATTGGGTCATATCCGCGATGTCTTCAGTGACGATGTAGAAATGCTCGCAGGCTTGTAGGGGCACATTCACGCCCGCCATCGCGCCAAAATCCCGCGCCCACATGCCCGCGGCGTTGACCACCATGTCGCAAGCGATCTCTCCGCGCTCGCCGCCCGCGTCCCAGGTGACACCGGTTACCCGGCCCCCGTCTTGCGTGACGCCGGTGACCTTCACATTCTCCTTCACCAGCGCCCCGCCTTGGCGCGCGCCTTTGGCCATGGAGAGCGCGATATTGGCGGGGTCACCTTGACCGTCCAGCGGCAGCCACACGGCGGCGGTCATATCCTCGGTGTTCACATGGGGGTAAAGGCGGGTGACCTCACCCGCATCAATCTCCTCTACTTCGACCCCAAAGGCCCGCGCCATGGAGGCCTGGCGGCGAATCTCCTCGGCCCGGTGCTCGGTCAGCGCCATGGTGATGGAGCCGCAGCGGCGGAACCCCGTGGCAATCCCGGTTTCCGCTTCAAGCTGCCCGTAAAGCTCCTGACTGTATTTCGCAAGCCGGGTCATGTTCTTCGTGGCGCGCAACTGTGCGATCAGCCCCGCCGCGTGCCACGTGGTGCCCGAGGTGAGCTTCTTCCGCTCCAACAGTACCACGTCCTGCCAGCCAAGCTTCGTCAGGTGATAGGCCACCGAACAGCCCGCAACCCCGCCGCCGACAATGACAACGCGCGCGTGGGAGGGGAGCGCGCTCATGCTTTGATCCGTTCGTTATCCGGGTCATAAAGCACCATCGAGGGCTGGATCTGGGCGGCCATCCGTTCACCATAGACGTCGATCTCAACCGCGCCGTCGATGCCCTTATCGACCATCCCAAGCGCGATGGCTTTGCCCGTTCGGTGGCCGAACCCTGCGGAACTGACCAGGCCCACTTGGCTGCCGTTCTGCCAGATCGAGGCCAGGGACGGCGCGTCCCGCTCGCCCGGATCGACCACCATGGAGACCATCCGCCGGTCTGCTTCCCCGGCAAGCGGCACACCCAGCTCGGCCAGCGTGTAGTCCGAGGTCAGGTCGAGGCCCCAATGCATGTAACCTTTCTCGATCCGCATGGTTTCCATCGCATACATGCCGAAGGGTTTCAGGCCATGGGGTTCGCCGGCGGCCATGATTGCATCGAAGGCGTCCGCCGCGACGTCCTTGGGCAGGTGCAATTCCCATCCCAACTCACCCACGAAAGACAGGCGGAGGAGGTCGAAGGCTTTGCCGCCCACTGATGCGGTCTGATGGCTCAGCCAAGGCTGCTCCAAATCCGCCTCAAGGACGCCCGCCAGAACCTCCCGCGACTTCGGGCCCGTGACCAGCAGAACCGCTGTGTCTTCGGTGGTGTTGGTGAGCGTCACACCGTCGGGCAGGGAGGCGCGCAGAAGCTCCAAATCCTTCCATTCAGCGACCGCCGCGGTCATCAGCAGGAAATCTTCGTCTCCCCGGCAGGTGATGGTCATCTCAGCCGCGAATTTGCCGGTGGGGGAGGCGAAATAGCCAAGCTTGGTGCGTCCGGGTTTGGGGGCCTTGCCCAGGATCTGGCTTTCCAGCCAGGCGCCCGCACCGGGGCCTTGGACGTGATAATGGGTGAGGCCGGTCAGATCGAGGATACCGGCGGCGCTCTGCACCGTCTCCACCTCCCGCACCACGGCCTTGTACCAAGGGCCTTCCCGATCCCAGGTCGCGCACTCCTCGGGGTCGGTGTTGTCGCCTGGCTCCGCAAACCAGACCGGGCGCTCCCAGCCCGAGGCCGCGCCGAAGATCGCGCCCCGCTCGGCCATCCGGTCCATCACCGGCGAGAGGCGTTTGTTGCGCCCGGCGGGCCACTCAAAATGCGGGAAGCCCATGGCGTATTCGTGGTCGTAGATCTCCTTGCCTTTGGCATTGGCGTAGTCCTGATCCGCATAGCCGGTGTAGCGGCGCGGATCGACGGGCCAACTATCCCATTCGGTCTCACCTTCCGTGATCCATTCAGCCAGATGTTTGCCCGAGCCGCCCGCCTGCACGATCCCGAAGGTGTAGGACGTCGCCTCAAACGCATTTGGCACACCCGGCATCGGGCCAAGCAGCGGCAGACCATCGGGGGCATAAGGGATCGGGCCATTGATGACCCGCTGCAACCCAACCGACCCCAAGATCGGGACGCGCCCGCAGGCGTCTTCGATATAAGCCTCGATCCGCTCCAGATCGTCTGGGTAAAGCTGGAAGCTGAAATCTTCGGGCCGCGGGTCATCTGCCGATTGCCAATGGATGCGCCCGCCATTCTCGTAAGGGCCGAGAAGCAGGCCGTTTTTCTCTTGCCTCAGGTAATAGGAGACATCCGGGTCCCGCAGCATCGGCATCGGATCGGCGCCGACCAGATCGGGGATTTCCTCGGTCACCAGATATTGGTGCGCCATCACCACCTGCGGGATCATCCGGCCGCCGAAAGGCAGGAACATCGCCGCGATATCCTGGCTGTAATAGCCCGAGGCGTTCACCACGATCTCCGCCCGGATATCGCCCTTCGCGCTCTTCACAATCCATTCGCCGTTTTCCCGAGCAATCCCCGTCACCGGACAGCCCCGCACAATTGTCGCGCCCAGTTTCCGGGCGCCGGTGGCGAAGGCCTGGGTCAGTTGCGAGGGGTCGATATCGCCATCCAGCGGGTCCCAAAGCCCGCCGACCAGATCGTGCCGCTCCATCTGCGGGATGCGCGTGGCCATATCGTCCAGCGTCATCATCTCCAACACCCGGCCCTGGCTCTGCGCCATATCGGCCACATGCTCAAATTCGCGCATCCGTTCGTCGTTATGGGCGATGCGAACCGAGCCGGTCTGGTGATAGTTGATCGGATAGCCGACCTCGTCCCCCAATTTGGCATAAAGATCAATGGAGTAGGATTGGATCGCCATGATGGTCCAAGAGGCGGCGAAGGTGGGGCAATTGCCCGCCGCATGCCAGGTGGAGCCGGCGGTCAGCTCAGATTTCTCCAGAAGCACGCAATCCGTCCAACCCTTTTGGGCCAGATGATACAGAACGGAACAACCGACAGCGCCGCCACCGATGATGACGACGCGGGCGGTAGAGGGAAGATCGGCCATGAATTATCCGAGTTGTTGATCGAGGGTTTGGCGGAATTTCTCGACAATTTCGTCGATGTGATGGTGCGCGGCAATGAATTGCGGCGCAAGAACCGCGTTATCGCCGGTGAATTTCACGCTAAGCCCGTTCCAGAACATCTGTTTCTGCAACTCGGTGCCAAGTATGCCGGGCCCGCCCTTCGGGAACACCTCGACACTTGCCATCAGCCCCGCAACGCGGATGTCTTTGACCAGGGCGTGATCTTTCAGCCCGTCGAAGAGCGCTTTCTCGAAATAGGGCGCCAGGTCGGCGGCGCGGGGGATCAATTGTTCCTCCTCCAGGATATCCATCATGGCGATGCCTGCCGCACAGGCCGCGGGGTGGCCGGAATAGGTGTAGCCGTGGAAAAACTCGGTCAGGCCGCGGGGGGAACTGCCGATCACGGTGTCGTAAATCTCATCTCTCACCGCCACGGCGCCCATGGGGATTGACCCGTTGGTCAGCGCCTTGGCCATGGTGATGATGTCCGGCTCCACCCCATAACGCTGCGCGGCGAAATTGGTGCCGAGGCGGCCAAACCCGGTGATGACCTCGTCAAAGACCAGAAGGATACCGTGCTGGTCGCAAATCTCGCGGAGGCGTTGGAGGTACCCCTTGGGCGGCGGCAGGGTGCCGGTCGAGCCTGCCACAGGTTCCACGAAGACCGCGGCGATGGTGCCCGGGCCATAAGTGGCGCAAATCCGCTCCAGATCATTGGCCAATTCCACCCCGCGATGGTCCGAATGGCCGCCGGGGATGAACAGCTCATCCGGGTCCCAGGTATGCCGCATCATCACCACGCCCGGGATGGTGGCGTGGAAGATATCGCGGTTTTTGACCATGCCTGACAGCGACACACCGCCGATATTCACCCCGTGATAGGCCCGCTCCCGGCTGACAAACCGGGTCCGCATATCGCCGCGGGCATGGTGATAGGCCATGATGATTTTCAGCGCCGTATCAACCGCTTCCGAGCCGGAGTTCACAAAGAACACATGGTTCATCGGCTCCGGCGTCAGCCGCGCGATCTTCTCGGCCAAGGTAAAACTGGCCGGGTGCCCCGACTGGAAGGGCATCACATAGGTGTAGTCCTTCATCTGGGCATGAACCGCCTCGATGATCTTCGGATGGCAATGCCCGGCGGGCGAGCAGAACAGACCGCTGGAGCCGTCGATGATCTGGCTGCCGTGATGATCGTAGAGATGCACCCCCTCGGCGCGGACCACCAGCCGCGGGTCCGATTTGAACCCGCGATTATCGGTGAAGGGCATCCAATGGGCTTCAAGCGAATTGGTGGCTGAGTCGTAGGCCATGGCATCCTCCGGGTAAGACTGACGGACCGTGGCTCTGGCCTGCGTTTCGGTCTACATCCAGCGGCGGGAAAACCTAAGGCCACGGGGGCGCGCCGGTGCCAATGCGTCCATATGGCATTGCGCATCGCCAGAGACACCAGGCCTAGACCAAAGGTCTCTTTGGGGGATCGAACTGATTGCGCGGGGGCAGTCTTGAGAGACCCTCGCCCGCGGTGGAAGTCATTTGTTTCACTCGCCGATTTCCCGGTTGTGACCGGGGGGCGTCTGCCCTATCGAGTAGCGAAATGACAGTTTCCCCGGTGGGCAGGCTCTTGGAGAAGATTTATCCACTCGATGTTCGTGCCATGCGTTGGGAGACGGGCCAGCCGACGCGTGGTCCTGTCACCACGTTTGGCGGCGCTGAGTGGCTGATCCTCATGCGTATGGTCGCCGATGATCGGTTTGGGAATCCCGAGAAACACAACGGTGCCTTCAGCGCAGATCGGAATTTTCAAACGGATGATGGCACCGATCGCGAGCGTATTTCCTTCGACAGTGCGATGAACGCGCTTCCCGGTGCGCATTATGCCTCTGTCACCGGTCTTTCAGAGGTGACATTCCTGGCGAATTTGGACGCGCCTGAATGGCTGGTTCAGATCATGCGCCGGCGTGGGACGGATCTACCCATTATCGTCGCAGAGGCCGCGGGGTCTGGCCCCGCTGCATTGGCGCTGCCTGTTGCCATTCGGCCGGACCGCAACGATCGCTTCTATGCCACCATCACCTACCGTGGGACGTTGACAACCCATGAGCTGGCCTTTGCAACCAAGAAGCCCACGGAGTTGCCGAAAATCGGGCTGTCGATCACCACATATAACAAGCCGGAGTATCTGCGCCCCAACCTCGATATCATCCGCGGGTCGGGGGCGTATCAGTCGGGCTTTATCGATCTCCTAGTCGTCAACAATGGCGACCCAATTGCCGAACTGCCCGGCGATATCTCGGTCGAAGAGCCAGGGAATATCGGCGGCACCGGCGGCTTCTTAATCGCTCAGAAGCACTTCCGAGAGAAGGCGTTTCGTCATTTCATCATCATGGATGACGATATCGTCATTCCGGATGATTTGATCGACCGCTTCTATGCTCTGTCGACCTTCTCTCAAGGCCAACATATCGGCGCTCTGGCAGAGATCCAGAACATGCCTGAGCGCATAATCAAAGAGCAGGGGGCAGATGTCGATCCGTCTGTTCCTTTTGCGCTCGAGCTCCATAATGAGGCGCTCAACGTGCACGGCCGCAAACGCGGTCAGCTATATGACCTCCAAGACAGTGACTACAGCGGATGGTGGGCGCTGATGGTGGATCTTTCGGGGCCAGAGATCGCGCTGCCGCCGTTTCTTTTTATCAAGCGGGACGATATCAGCTTTGGCTACGAAAGCCGCGTCGCGAATTTTCCGACGGTTGTGGTTCCCAGCCTCAGCGTGGCTCATGGAGAGGAAGGCGCAGAGACCTATTTCTACTACGATATTCGCAATGATCTGATTATGCGGGCGCGGAACAACGATACGCTCAACCTGTCGACCCGGTCACTTTTGGTCGTTGCGGCAACGCTCTTTCTGACCTACCGCCTTGATCGCCAACGGATGTACAGCCTCGCGCTGTCAGATTTCCTCCGGGGGCCTGCGCGCTTGGCCGCTCTTCCGGTTGCTCAGAAACTGCAACAACTTCGGCGCATTGCCGCACGCCCGATCCCGCTTCCCGAGGGCCACCCGGAGCTGACCAGCGAAAAGCCGGTCCCGCGCCTAAAGATGCTGAGTGCCTGGATTTGGCCACCGGCTTGGCGCGTTCCGAACCCCGTCCCGATTGTCGAGCCAAAACAGCGGGCATGCGTAACCGTCATTGGCGGCTACATCATGTCCAAGCCGTTCACCGAGGTCGGCTTTGAGTATCGGCGCAGGTTCGCGTCCATACCTTCCTTCCTTTACGCCGTCTTCCTGATCGCGGTCATCGCCCTCAGGCGGCGAAGCCTTGTCGCTCGCTATCGGGATTGGAGGTGAAGATGTCGGATCTCTCAGATACGGCGGTGTTGCTTCTGACCTGCAGCGATTTCGAAGCCATGGAGCTGGTTGTCGATCGTCTGTTGCGCACCACACCCCAACAGGTCCCGATCTATATCCTGTCGAACTGCTGCGGGCTTCCCGGTTCGGAGGTCTGTGAAGACATGGCGTCGATGGCGGCGAAGGCGCATTTTGGCCGGGTTCGCTGGATCAACCCAGAGAAGCAGCGGCCCGCATACCGCGGCATTGATGAGGCCATCAAGGACCACATTGATGAGACTTACATCGTGAAGTTTGACGATGATGTCTTTCCTGTAAAGGAAGGTTGGCTAGAGGCGTTGGCCGAGTGTTATCACCGCCAAGATCCAGACAAGATCGCCTATGTCACAGGGATGGTGAACAACAATCCATACGGGTTCTCTCGCTTGGTGACGCTGCCCGAGTTGGCCGCCAAATTCGCGGCGGCGCTGCCGCACCGTCATGCGGCAGGCTTGAAGGTGCCGCAATATGACGATTATCGGATCAGTGAAGCTGGACACGCAGATCCCGGTGCTGGCGGGACTGTCTGGCAATTCCCGCAGCTAGCGCGGTGGATTCACCACGAGACCACGCTACAGCCCGACCGCTATGCGAGCCTGATCAGTGAGCTTGGTGAAACCCGGCTTGATCCCAGCATTCGGTACTCCATCAACGTCATGTATTTCCATCGGGACCTGTGGGAAGAAATCGACCATGGGGGCGCTGACGACGAAGAGATGCTGAACATCTATTGTCACGCAAACGACAAGGATATTGTTGTGCGGGAGAATACACCATTCGTGCATCTCTATTTCGGCCCGCAAAAGCGGTATATCAAAGACGTGTTGCCGAAAGTGCGGGATGTGTATGGGCCGTTGGATGCGGTCAGCGGCTATCAGTTGGTTGAAGATTGGGCACTCTTCAAGGCAAACTATACGCTTGAAAGGCTTGACCGCCTTTCGGCGGCTTTGGAGGAGAAGTCTTCCTAATGTCGCAAGACGAAAGGCCCAGACAGCGTGATTATCTCGCATAAACATCAAACAGTCTTCATTCACATTCCCAAGAATGCCGGCTCGTCAGTGCGCCAGATGTTGGTGAATGCCGACCCGGAATGCGAACGCATGTGGGGATACCGGTTCTTACCAAGGCATTATCGTTTCGGGGACAGCGCGCATATGGCATTGGTCGACTTGCCGCCCGAGAAGCGCGCGATCGTGGATCGATATGATGCGTTTGCTGTTGTCCGTGACCCGGTTTCGCGGTTCTTCTCGGCGATGACGCAGCACTTCTTTCAGCACAGATACCGGGACCGGCGCACACCCGCACAGTTCCTTGCTGAGTTGGACAGCACGCGCATCCGCTATGATCCCGCGTATATACATTTCTGCCCGCAGCATTTCTTCACCCATGTGGGCGACCGGCAGGTCGTTAAGACGTTGTACAACGTGGACGATCCGAAGCTTGAAGAGCGCGTTCGGACCTTCTTGCTAGAGAAAGGTTTCCCCGTTGGCGACCGCCGGCTTGGGAAGGCAAATAAGACGGAAGAAAAGCAGGCCGAGCCCGGGAGGGCATTTGACTGGGAGCATTTCTATCAGCTCTACAAGCGGGACTATGACCTCTTTAACTTCGAGCCGCCGATGGAGAAGACGTTTGAAGTCAATGCCGATGAAGCGTCAGGGTGGGACCGGCCAATTGATTTCTCGGCCTTCGATTATGTCTTCTTTCTCGACTATGGGTTCGAGCGACCGAGATAGTCTTGGTGGCTGACGTTATTCTCAGCCGCGGGTTAATCGATTTCCACCGGTTGCCCAAGCGACAAAGACTGCGCTGCCGCATCGGCCAAAAGCTGCGCCTTGAGCCCATCTTCGATCGAAGGCCGCATCTCTGTCCCGTCGCGCAGCGCTGACAGGAAATGCGCCATCTCGGCGGCGTAAGCGGCCTCATACCGCTCCAGAAAGAAATGCTGCGCGGGGGCGCGGGCAAAGCCGGAACTGGTTGCCGCCTCCACCGTGTTTTCAAGGATGTTCTCGGCCCGCAACATGCCTGTGACGCCATGTATCTCCACCCGCTGGTCATAGCCGTAAGCGGCCCGTCGCGAATTCGAAATCTGGCAAATCTGGCCCTTGGCGGTGGTCAGCACCACCGCGGCGGTATCCACATCGCCCGCCGCGCCGATGGCCGGGTCCACAAGCGCGGCACCCGTCGCGAAAACGCGAACCGGTTCTGCCCCCAACAGAAACCGCGCCATGTCGAAGTCATGGATCATCATATCGCGAAAGAGGCCGCCCGAGCGTTCGATGTAAGAGAGCGGCGGCGGGGCCGGGTCGCGCGAGAGGATGGTGATCAACTCGATCTCGCCGATCTCCCCTTCGCGGAGCCGGCGCTCGATCTCAGCGAAATTGGGGTCGAAGCGGCGGTTGAAGGCCGTCATGAACGGAACGTTGGCGGCCTTCACTGCGGCAACACAGTCGCGGATCCGGTCCGAGGAGAGATCGACGGGTTTTTCGCAGAAGACCGCTTTGCCCGCCCCGGCAGCGGCATGGATCAGGTCGTAATGGGTGTCGGTGGGCGTGCCGATGACCACCGCGTCGATCGCGGGATCGGCGATGATCTCTTCGGCGGTTTTTACCTCGGCACTGGTCTTGGCGGCGAGCGCCTGTGCCGCGGCGGGCATGGCATCCGCCACGGCGACCACGCGCGCGCCTTCTTGCGCCGCGATCCCGCGGGCATGGACCTGGCCAATGCGGCCACAGCCGAGAAGTCCGATCTGGATCATGGGGTTACCCTTTGCTGATCGCCCGGATCGCGGCGCGGGCGGCGGCCACCATCGGGTCATGGGTTTCTTTCAGGATTTGCACCCGGTCGAACCGGTCCGGGTCGGCATTGACGGCCTCCCGCAACGCTTTGCCAAAGGCCATCCGAAGCTCTGTCCCGATATTGAACTTGCAGATCGCGGAGGTCTTGGCGAGCGCACTGCGCTGCTCAATCGGAACGCCCGAGCCGCCATGGATCACCAGCGGCACCTCCGTCACCGCCTCAATCGCGCGGATGCGGGGCATGTCCAAACCACCCTCATGATCCTGTTGCAGATGCACATTCCCGACCGAGATCGCCATCGCGTCGACACCGGTTTCGCGGGCAAACTGCGCGGCTTCCTCCGGGTCGGTCCCGGCAGAAGCTTCGCCGCCGGAATAGCCGACAAAGCCAATCTCACCTTCGCAGGAGACACCGTCCATATGCGCCAGTTCCGCAATCGCGGCGGTCTCGGCGATGTTCTCTTCCAGGGGTTTGCGGGAGCCGTCGAACATGATCGAGGAAAAGCCCGCGCGGATCGCGTCATGGCATTCCTCAACGCTATAGCCGTGGTCCAGATGCGCCACCACCGGAACCTCAACACTCTCCGCCAAATACCTGAACATGCTGCCTAAAACCGGCAGGGGGGTGTGCTCCCGACAAGACGGCCCGGCTTGCAGGATCACGGGCGCGCCTTCGGCCTCTGCCGCCGTCACATAAGCGCGCGCGTCTTCCCAGCCCAAGCACACCAGCCCCGCCACCGCATACCCACCTTTCAACGCCGGTTGCAGGACATCCGACAGGGTCGCCAGCGTCATTTGAACTTCGCCACCATATCCATGATGCCCGGGATGGTGTGCAATTGCTCCGCATGGGTTGGCTGAAAATATTGCTTCAGGCTGCGCTGGCTAAGCCCGCCCAGGATGGTGAAGTAATACATCTCATAGCCCGGCAGCACGGCGCAGGGGTGATAACCTTTGTCGATCAGGATCGTGGAGCCATCGACGATGTGATAGGCGTCCCCAGGCTTATCCTCCTCCCGCTGAAGCATCTGCATCCCGGACCCGTAATTGGGCCGGAAGCGGAAATTATAGGTCTCGTCATGGCGGGTCTCATCCGGCAGGCGGTCGGTGTCGTGTTTGTGGCTGGGAAAGCCAGACCAGCCGCCTTGGCCGACCGTGAAAAGCTCCGACACCAAGAGGCGGCCCACCCGGTCGTGATAAGCGCCGCCCAGGATGTGTTTGATCTTCCGATGGGTCTTAGTGTCGTCGGAGCCGTATTGGACAAGGTCCAACTCATGGTCGCGGACGGCGAACGGTTTCAGCGTCTCGGCATATTTTGCGCCCGCGATGAAGACCTCGGCCTGATCGGTCAGACAGGTGAAGCGGGCGGCGGTGTCCGTGGGGATATAGACGCCCTCAGGCTCCCCATCCCAGACATCCACGGTGCGGTTGCCAATCTCGGCATAGGTCTCACCCCCGCACTCCACGGTGATGGTGCCGGTGGCGGGGACGATACAGGTCTCGTAGCCTGGAATGCGGTAGTCGAAATGCTCCCCCGCCTTCAGCTTGACGATGTTGAAATAGTTTAAGGGAACCAGCGGATGCTCGACATTCACAACCGGCTCATTTTTGTTGTCATAAGGCGCGATATGCATCTTTGGTCCTCCTCAGGCGGCACTGGGGCCAGCATGGTCTTGTAGGAAATCATCAAGTTCTTCGGTGGTTGGCATGGCGGGGGCACAGCCCACGCGAGCCACAACCATTGCGGCGGCGGCAGAGCCGCGCAGCACTGCCTCTTCCACCCCGCTTCCTGCGGCGAGGCCCGCGATGAACCCGCCCATGAAACTGTCGCCCGCGCCGGTGGGTTTCAGGGCTTGGGTGCGGTAGATACCGGTGCGGATTTCCCGCTCAGGCGTGATCGTGATCGCCCCGTCTTCCCCCATTTTGTAGACGACGATTGAGGCGCCGCCCGCGACCAAGGACCGGGCTTTGTCGAGGCCTTCGTCATAGTCGCCGGCCATGAACCCAAACTCCACATCATTGCCGATGATCACGTCGCACATCGCTCCCGCGCGGGAATAGACCTCTGCCGCAACATCGGCGGAGGGCCAGGAATAGGGGCGGTAATCTATATCGAAGATCAGCGGCAATCCGGCGGTTTTGGCCAAGTCGAAGGCGCGGAAGGTGGCGCTGCGGGAGGGCTCCGCCGCGAAGACAGTGCCAGTGGTGATCAGCGCCGAATATTTTGCGTAATCAACGGCTTCCACATCATCCAAGCCCATCTCGAAATCCGCGGCGCCGTTGCGGTAGATCACCGATTGATGGTCTTCAATGCGGCTTTCGACAACGGCCAGCGATGTCCGCGCCTCACCCCCCACGGGCCGCACATGGGCATGGCCGATCCCGTATTTCTTCAACTCATTCACGGCAAACCGCCCCACGGCATCATCCGACACGCGGGTGACCAGATCCGCGCGCCCGCCCAGTTTGGTGATCGCCACGGCGATATTGGCCGAAGAGCCACCGAGGCAGGTGAAAAACTGCGTCGCCTCTTCGGTCTTCGTGCCCGGCGGGTCCGGGTAGATATCCATGCCCGCGCGCCCGATGATGACAAAAAAATTGCCCGAGAGGTCCATCACACCCGCCCCTCCGTATTGCCCGCTTGGGCCGCGTCCAACACCTCAGGGTATGGGTAGTTCAGGCCCAGAAGCTGACGCAGATCGGGGGGCGCCGCGGCGATGAAGTCAGCGGGCAGGGCCGCGGGCATATCCTCCATCGGCTTCACCCATTTCGGCAGATATTGGATCAAGACCGCGTTCCGGTCATGGGCGGCCCGGTTCGGCATCGCGCAATGCCAGACCGCGCCGTAGAACAGCACCACATCGCCGGGATCGCCCAGCATCCGCTCACAGCGGTCGAAAAACCGATCCTCTTCGGTGGGATAGCGCAGCTCTTGCTGACTGCCGGGAAGGAAGGCGGTGGCGCCGCTTTCCTCGGTGAATGGGTCCAGGATGATCGAGACCTGGGCGTTCATCGGAAAGCTGGCATTGAGCCCCATCGGGTGGCTCTCAGGATCGTGGAAATCCCAATAGGGGTAGTCCACATGGGGTTCCTGCCCCGGGCCGCCCGGCAGAATCCGGTTGGCGGCGATGGAGCCCATGATGACCTCCCGCCCCAGAAACCGGCGCAACACGGCCATCAGAACCGGGTGCGCGGCCATGGTCGAGAATACCTGTCCCTTCGCAAGCAGGTTCCAGACCCGGCGTTGCAGGTTGATGGTACCGCTTTCCTCTGCGGCGCCTTGAAAATGCGTGACCTTCTCAGCCGCGGCTTCGGAATGGGCCATGATGATCTGGCGCGCCTCAGCCACCTCCGCATCTGAGAAAAGCCCCGTGATCCGTACCGCCCCGGCTCCGCGGAGCAACTCCTCCACGATGATCTTCGGATTGGCGGCTTGGGCGGTGAAACTGCGCATCGCTCAGACACCCTGGCGCTGTTTTGGCCGGGTGGATTCCCAGTCTTCATGGGCCGCGCGGACCTTTTCACTGTCGGAGACTTCGGGCGTCCCCACCTCCCACCAAGCGTGCCCCCCCTCAGTCCAGCCTTCGTAGGCATCGACCTTCATCACGATGACAGAGGTCTTGTCGGCGGCCTTGGCGCGTTTGAACGCCTCCGCCAACTCACCCGGATTGGCGACGGTTTCGGCATTGGCCCCCATCGATGCGGCATGGGATTCAAAATCCACCGCGAAGGGCGCAGGCACCGTGGGGCAATCGGCGATCAGGTTGTTGAAGCTTTCATTCCCGGTGTTGTTTTGCAGCTTGTTGATCACTGCGAAACCGCCATTGTCGAGGACCAGGATAATCAGCTTCTTACCTGTCAGCACCGAGGAGTAGATATCGGAGTTCATCAAGAGGTAGGAGCCGTCGCCCGTAAAAACGATGGTGTCGTGGCCTGACTCTTGTTCGGATTGTGCAATCCGCGCGCCCCAACCGCCCGCAATCTCATACCCCATGCAAGAGAAGCCGAATTCCACATCGACCGTGCCGATATCAAGCGTCCGCCAATTCGCCGTCACCTCTGCGGGCAGGCCGCCCGCGGCGGCGACGATCCGGTCGCGCGGGTCGCAGAGGTCATTCACAACGCCAATCGCTTGGGCATAGGAATTGGGCCGGTTTCCGGGCGCCACATTCTCCACCACATAGGCATCCCATTTGACGCGTTCGGCCCGTGCTTTGGCGGTCCATGCCTCGGGTGCTTTGTAGTCCGACAATACCTCTCCCAAGGCCAGCAAGCCCAGTTTCGCGTCGCCCACAACGGGCAAAGACATGTGTTTGCCCGCATCATGGCGCGCGGCGTTGAGGGAAATCAGTTGCGCGTCCTTAGCGAAAGCCGTCCAAGACCCGGTGGCGAAATCCTGCATCCGGCAGCCGACGGATAGGATCACATCGGCCTCTTCCGCGATCACATTGGCGCTGTCAGAGCCGGTGACGCCAATCGGCCCCGTGTTCAAATCATGGGTCGCCAGCATATTCGCCCGGCCCGCGATGCTTTCGACCACGGGGATCTGATGAGCCTCGGCGAAAGCCGTCAACTCCGCCACCGCTTTCGAATACTGCACCCCGCCACCCGCGATGATCATTGGGCGCTTGGCGGCTTTCAACGCCGCCGCCGCGTCTGCAATCTCATCAGCATCAGGTGTCACCCGGCGGATGCGATGGGTTTTCTTTTCAAAGAATTCAGCAGGATAGTCATAGGCCCAACCCTGCAAATCCTGCGGCAGCCCGATAAAGGCTGGCCCGCAATCGCCCGGGTCCAGCATTGTCGCTAAGGCCGCAGGAAGTGATTGGATGATCTGCGCGGGATGGGTGATCCGATCCCAATAGCGTGTGACCGCCTTAAACGCGTCGTTCAGGCCCAGGCTTGGGTTCCCAAAATGCTCCAATTGTTGCAGCACCGGATCGGGCAGGCGGGTGAGGAACGTATCGCCGCACAGCATCAGCATCGGCAGCCGGTTGGCATGGGCCAGCGCCGCGGCGGTCAGCAGGTTCGCCGTGCCCGGCCCGGCAGAGGCGGTGCAGAACATGAAGCGTTGGCGCAGGTGGTATTTGGCATACCCCGCCGCCGCGAAGCCCATGCTTTGTTCGTTCTGGCCCCGGTAGAGCGGCAACTCCTCCTGCACGGCATAAAGCGCCTCCCCCAAACAGGGCACATTGCCATGGCCGAAAATCCCGAACCCGCCGCCGCAGATCCGCGTTTCTACCCCGTCGATCTCGATAAACTGGTTCTGGAGATAGCGGATGATGGCCTGCGCCACAGTCAGGCGATGGGTCACTGGCATCCTACCCTCCCAAGCGGACCAGGTTTTTCATATGAGGCGCCGATTCAGGCTTGTCCCGCGCCCCTTGCAACGATAGTTGTTTTGCAACCGGTTGCAACCGGAATCTTCGGGAGGTCGCCCAAATGGCGGAGATCGGGATCGGGATTGTCGGCGGCGGCTATATGGGCAAGGCCCATGCGGTTGCCATGTCCGCCGTGGGGGCGGTGTTCAACACCCCGCTCCGCCCCCGGTTAGAGATGGTCTGCGCCACGACACCCGAAAGCGCTGAGCGGTACCGCGCGGCTTATGGATTTGCGCGCGCGACAAAGGATTGGCGCGCCCTTGTCGCCGACCCGAAGGTTGACGCCATCGTCATCGCCGCCCCGCAAGAGATGCATCGAGAGATTGCACTCGCCGCCTTTGACCTTGGCAAACCTGTCATGTGCGAAAAACCCCTTGGCGCCTCGCTGGAGGACAGCCGCGCAATGGTGGCCGCCGCAGAGGCGAGCGGTACCGTTAATATGGTCGCCTTCAACTATATCCGCACGCCCGCCAGCCAGTTTGCCCGGGGCTTGATCGAAGAGGGCGCCATTGGCGATCTGACCTGGTTCCGCGGCGAACATACCGAGGATTTCTATGCCGACCCCGTGGCGCCTGCGACCTGGCGCACCCAAGGCAAAAGCAACGGCACGATGGGCGATCTGGCGCCCCATATGATCAACGCAGCCTTGGCCCTGGTCGGGCCGATTGACAGTCTGGTGGCCGAGGTCGAAACCGTACATAAGACCCGACCCGCCGCGGAGGGGGCCGAGGCAGTTACCAATGACGATCAGGCCCAGATCATGTGCCGCTTTGAAAGCGGAGTGATGGGGCATATGCACTTTAGCCGCATCGCGACGGGGCGGAAGATGGGCTATGCCTATGAAATCACGGGCACAAAAGGTGCGATCCGCTTCGATCAGGAAGATCAGAACGCGCTCTGGCTCTACCGCGCCGAGGGGCCCGAGGCGACGCGTGGCTTCACCAAAATCTTGACCGGTCCTGAGCACCCGGATTATCTGCCCTTTTGCCAAGGCCCGGGCCACGGCACCGGCTATCAGGATCAGATCATCATCGAGGCTAAGGATTTCCTGATCGCTATCGAAACGGGTCAGCCCGTTTGGCCCACCTTCCGCGACGGGATGGAGGTGAACCAGATCGTCGCCGCCGCGTTTGCGTCTTCGGATCAGAAGCGCTGGCTCTCCGTCTCTTCCGTTTGAAAAGGACCCTCCGACCATGACGATCCGGATTGGCAATGCCCCCTGTTCCTGGGGTGTGGAATTTGCGGATGATCCGCGCAATCCACCGTGGAGATCGGTGCTGAAGGATTGCGCCGCGGCGGGGTATGGGGGCATCGAACTCGGCCCCGTGGGCTTCATGCCCGAAGACCCGGCTGTCTTGGCCGACGCCCTTGCCGAACACCGGTTGGCGCTGATCGGCGGCGTTGTCTTCCGCGCCTTCCACGATCCGGACGCTTGGGAGGATGTGCTCGATGGCACCATCCGCACCTGCAAGGCGCTCGCCGCCCATGGGGCCGAGCATTTGGTTTTGATCGATTCCATTTCTCCGCGCCGGGCGCCGACGGCGGGCCGCGCCTCTGAGGCCGAGCAGATGGAGAAGGCCGAATGGACGGCTTATCGCGACCGCATCGCCGAAAGCGCTCGGATCGGGGCCGAAGAGTACGGCCTGACCGTCGGCATCCACGCCCATGCCGGCGGGTTCATGGATTTCGAGCCGGAACTGGAGCGGCTCTTGAGCGAGGTCGACGAACGCCTTCTGAAAATCTGCTTCGACACCGGGCACCATTCCTATGCCGGATTCGATCCCGTGGATTTCATGCGCCGGTATGTGGGGCGTATCTCTTATATGCATTTCAAAGACATAGACCCTGCCGTTAAGGCCGATGTCGTGGCCAACCGCACCGATTTCTACACCGCCTGCGGCCAAGGCATCTTCTGCAATCTCGGCCAGGGCGATGTGGATTTCCCCGCCGTCCGACAGGTGCTTCTTGATGCCGGGTTCGAGGGCTGGTGTACGGTTGAGCAGGATTGCGACCCCACACTTGATATCAGCCCCATCGACGATGCGCGGGCCAACCGCGCTTACCTCACCTCCATTGGCTTCACCTGACGGAGACCCACACCTATGACGAAACTCAGTTGGGGGATGATCGGCGGCGGCGAGGGGTCGCAAATCGGGCCGGCCCATCGCTTGGGCGCGGGGCTCGACGGCGAGTTTGCCTTTGTCGCCGGCGCGTTGGATCACCGGGCCGAGGAAGGCCGCGCTTATGGCCAGCGCCTGGGCCTCGCTGCCGACCGCGCCTACGGCGATTGGCAAGAAATGCTGGCGGGAGAGCGCGACCGTTCCGACCGAGTTGATCTCGTCACCGTCGCCACCCCCAACGCGACCCATTTCGAGATTACCAAAGCCTTCCTTGAGGCAGGCTTCCACGTCCTCTGCGAAAAGCCGATGACCATGACCGTGGAGGAGGGGGAGGAGATCGTGCGACTCTCCCGCGCCACCCGCAAAATCTGCGCGGTGAATTACGGCTATTCCGGCTATGCGCTGGTCCGCCATATGCGCGCGATGGTGGCGCGCGGCGATCTGGGCAAAATCCGGTTGGTCGTGGCTGAGTTCGCCCATGGCCACCACGCCGATGCCGCCGACGCCGACAACCCCCGCGTCCGCTGGCGCTATGACCCGGCTCAGGCCGGTGTCTCGGCGCAATTCGCCGATTGCGGTATCCACGCGATGCATATGGCGAGTTTCGTCACCGGGCAGGAGGTCGAGCGGCTGAGCGCCGACACGGTTTCCACCATAGAGACCAGGGTGTTGGAAGACGACGCTATGGTGAATTTCCGCATGTCGGGCGGGGCTGTGGGCCGGCTTTGGACCAGTTCCGTCGCTATTGGCCGTCAGCACGGGCTGACGCTTCAAGTCTTTGGCGAGACCGGCGGCCTCCGCTGGTCTCAAGAGCAGCCAAATCAGCTTTACCACATGCCCCTTGGCGGGCGCCTCCAGGTGATCGAACGGGGGGAGGCGGGGCTCAGCCCCGAGGCCGACCGCGCCAGCCGCGTGACCATCGGCCATGCCGAAGGCATGCCGCTGGCCTTTGCCAATATCTACAAGGATTTGGCCGAAGCCATTCGCGCAGAAAAAGAAGGCCGCGTGATGGACAAAGCCGCCGATCTCTACCCAAGGGCCGAAGATGGGCTCCGCTCCATGGCGGCTGTCTTTGCCGTGGCTGAAAGTGGCCAGGCGCAAGGCCAATGGGTCGATGCCCGCCCGCCCATGTTCCGGTAGATCGCGGGTGGACCTATCCCGGGGCTCTGCCCGCTCGGCCCTCGGAACCTCCACTGGAGGTTCCCTTAGACGGGCCTCGCCCCCTTCATCTTTCCCCAAAAACGCCGGGGGTCCGGGGGCAGAGCCCCCGGCGGATCGGCGCCGCAGGCGTCGAGCCCACTTAAGGAACAGCCCGCAGCGTTCCCCGCTCGACAATCCGGCAAGGAAAGAGTCGCGCCTCAGGAAACCGGCCAGGGTCTTCCAGCATCGCCACAACCAACTCGATCGAGGACTCGATGATCTCCGGGATCGGCTGCCGGATGGTGGTCAGGTCGATATTCTCCCACCTGGCCATCTCCATATCATTCAGCCCGATGATCCCGATATCCTCCGGCACACTCAGCCCATGGCCGCGCACCGCGCTCAAAGCGCCAATCGACAGCACATCATCGCCGCAGAAATAGGCCTCCGCCTCAGAGCCGCTGTCCAACAGCCGCAGCATTTCGGCCCGGCCTGCCTCAAAAGAATAAGCCTCTGCAAAGGAATGCGAAAACGTGATCTCCGGCGTCCGCCCGGCTTCATCCAGGAATCCGCGCAGCCGATCTTGGGTCGAGGTCGCGGCCTCCGGCCCGCCCAGGAATGCGATGCGGTGATAGCCGCGCGCGGCCAGGCTGCGGACCGCCATCCGCCCGCATTCCGCATTGTCGATGCCCACCACATGCACTTGCGGCGTGCTCGACTGCCGGCCGAAGGAATGCACCACGGGGATGCCGGCGTTGCGGAACGCGCGGGAGAAATCGGGCGGCAGGGTGGAGGACGCGACGATCACCCCATCAACCGAATATTGCCGCAGGAGATTGAGGGACCCCTCGGGATCGGTCTCATCGGTCAGGTTTACCAGCAGTGGCCGCAAGCCCCGCTCCTGCAAGCCGCGGGTGAACCGATCGAACACCTCCAGAAAAATCGGGTTGTGGAAGTTGTTAGAGACCAGCCCGATTAGCTTCGTCCGCCCCGTGGTCAGACTGGAGGCCAGCGCATTGGGGCGATAGCCCAACTCATCTGCGGCCTTCTCGACCTTCCGCCGGGTCTTGGGTGAGACCGAAGCGCCCTCGGTAAAGGTTCGCGACACCGCTGAGCGCGAGACACCCGCGCGCTCGGCCACATCTTTCAGTGTCACCGCCATTGCCTTGCCAATCCTTCCCCCGTCGCAGGCCATCATTGGCCAGGCGCCGGGAATTTGCGACGGGAAAATCCTACGGCGCAATTGCAACCGGTTGCAAGATCATTCGATTCGTGCTTAGTCTTGTCCCTGGGTCACTCCGCACAAAATCGGGGATGCGCCCAAAGAATTAGGGAGGATATCAATGAAGGTTTTTGCAAAATCGGTTGCACTGGCCGCGATGGTCGCAGCCGCACCGCTCTTGGTTGCGGGCACCGCCCAGGCCGAGGGGGAGCGCTATGTGCTTGTCAGCCACGCGCCTGACAGCGACAGCTGGTGGAACACCATCAAGAACGCACTGTCGCTTGCGGGCGATCAGATGGGTGTCGAGGTGGAATACCGCAACCCGCCCACGGGCGATCTGGCCGATATGGCACGGATCATCGAACAGGCGACGGCCTCGGGGCCCGATGGGATCATCACCACCCTGGCCGATTACGATGTGCTTTCGGGGCCGATCCAAGCCGCAGTCGATAGCGGGATTGACGTGATCATCATGAACTCAGGCACCCCGGCGCAGGCCGCTGATGTGGGCGCGCTGATGTATGTGGGTCAGCCGGAATATGATGCGGGCCTCGCCGCCGGTCAGCGGGCCGCGCGCGATGGCGTGACCTCATTCCTCTGCGTGAACCACTACATCTCCTCGCCAGCCTCAACCGAGCGGTGCCAAGGCTTTGCCGACGGGCTGGGCGTGGACCTGGGCAGCCAGATGATCGACTCGGGCCAAGACCCGGCAGAGATCCAGAACCGTGTTCTGGCCTATCTGAACGCCAATCCTGAGACCGAAGCGGTCCTGACCCTTGGCCCCACCAGCGCTGACCCCACGATCCTGGCGCTGGAAGAAAACGGCATGGCCGGTGACATCTATTTCGGAACCTTCGATCTGGGCGACAACATTGTCCAGGGCATCCGCGATGGCGTCATTGAGTGGGGGATCGATCAGCAGCCCTTCCTGCAAGCCTATCTGCCGATTGTGGTGCTGACGAACTACCACCGCTATGGCGTTCTGCCGGGCAACAACATCAATTCCGGCCCCGGCTTTATCACGGCGGACGGTCTGGAATTGGTTGAGACCTACGCGGGCGAGTTCCGCTAAGGCGCGCGCACACGCAATATCGGGCGCGGCGGCACGTCAAGACCGCCGCGCCCATTTTCACACCTCATAAGACAGCGCAGCCCAAGGCTGACGCGGCGAGGTGGGGCAGACAGGGATGGGAGGAGCACATGTCAGACGCGGCACAGCCTCAGCCGGGTGGCGACGAACGTATCAAGGAAATCTCAGGCTTCCGAAAGGCCCTGATCCGGCCCGAGCTTGGCGGGATCGTCGGCGCCATCGCCGTCTTCACCTTCTTCATCATCTTCGCGGGCGATAGCGGCATGTTCAACGCCCAAGGGATCATGAACTGGTCGGTGGTGTCCGCCCAATTCATGATCATCGCGGTTGGCGCCTGTATGCTGATGATCGCGGGCGAGTTCGACCTCTCGGTCGGCTCGATGATCGGCTTTGCGGGTATGTCGATCGCCATTCTGGGCGTCACGCTTGCCTGGCCGATTTGGTTGGCGATCCTGACCACATTTGCGCTTTGCATGGCCGTGGGCGCGCTCAACGGCTATATCGTCATCAAAACCGGGCTGCCGAGCTTTATTGTGACGCTGGCGGCACTGTTCATCTTGCGCGGCTTCACCATCTTCTTCCCCCAAGCCATCGAAAACCGCACCATCATCGGCGGCATTTCCGACGCGGCAGAGGGCGATTGGCTGGCCCCCGTCTTCGGTGGCGAGATCCTGGGCGGCGTCTTTGTCTGGCTCGCCGATCTGGGCCTGATCGACACGTTTGAGCGGGGCACGCGCGCGGGCGAACCGGTGGTCGATGGCATCCCGATGCTGATTGTCTGGGCCCTTGGCCTAGTGGCGGTTGGCCATATCGTCCTGACCCGCACCAAATTCGGCAATTGGGTCTTTGCCGCAGGTGGCGATCCGCAGGCCGCGCGGTATGTCGGCGTGCCCGTCAACCGCGTCAAAATCCTGATGTTCATGTTCACCGCCTTCTGCGCCTGCGTCTTTGCGACGGCCCAGGTGATGGAATTCGGCTCCGCCGGGGCCGACCGGGGTCTCTTGAAAGAGTTCGAGGCGATCATCGCGGTTGTCATCGGCGGCGCGCTTCTGACCGGCGGCTATGGCTCGGTCATCGGGGCGGCGCTTGGGGCGCTGATCTTTGGGGTCGTGCAGCAGGGCCTCTTCTTCGCCGGGGTCGAAAGCTCGCTTTTCCGGGTGTTCCTCGGCGTCATCCTCCTCTTCGCGGTGATCCTCAACACCTATATCCGCCGCATCATCACGGGGGAGCGGTAAGATGAGCACCGATCGCGCCCCCATCATTGAGATGAAGGATATCGAGAAGCATTTCGGCAGCGTCATCGCGCTGGCCGGGGTCTCGCTGGAGGTCTATCCGGGCGAATGCCATTGCCTTCTGGGCGATAACGGCGCTGGGAAATCCACCTTCATCAAAACCATGTCGGGGGTCCATAAACCCACCAAAGGCGAGATCATCTTCGAAGGCCAGCCGATGAATTTCGCCGATCCTCGCGATGCGATCTCAGCCGGGATTGCGACGGTTTATCAAGACCTTGCGATGATCCCGCTGATGTCGGTTACCCGGAACTTCTTCATGGGGAATGAGCCGATCCGCAAGCGCGGGCCTTTGCGCTTCTTCGATCATGATTATGCCAATCGCATAACCATGGAGGAGATGCGCAAGATGGGCATCAACCTGCGGGGTCCCGATCAGGCGGTGGGCACACTTTCGGGGGGTGAGCGGCAGACGGTCGCCATCGCGCGCGCCGTGCATTTTGGGGCAAAGGTGTTGATCCTGGATGAGCCGACCTCCGCCCTTGGGGTGCGCCAGACCGCGAATGTTCTGGCAACGGTCGATAAGGTCCGCAAACAGGGGATCGCGGTGGTCTTCATCACGCACAATGTGCGCCACGCGCTGGCCGTTGGGGACCGATTCACCGTTCTCAATCGTGGCCAGACGCTTGGCACGGCGCAGCGCGGGCAGATCACGCCCGAGGAGCTTCAGGACATGATGGCCGGTGGTCAGGAATTGGTGGCGCTTGAGGACTCGCTTGGCGGCACTGTTTAGCGGGGCCTCCCACCCGTCGGCCAAGCGCCGGAATTCTCGAGAATTCCATGCCGGAAAACGCGCGTTTTCCGGTTGGCGCAAACGTTAAAGCTCCGCCCAACCTGACGCCGCCAAGGCCAAACCCAAAAACACATCGGTCCAGCGGTTGTCTTCCCCCCTTGCGGCCTTGTAAAAACCGCGTGAGGCCAAGAAGATAGGCCAGAACCGGCGGCCAAGCGCCTGGCCCCCGGCTTTTCAGGGAGGGACCATGGCCAGCCATCATGCACGCCGGAGATCAGCGGATCACCCGCGCCTCCGTACCCACCGGCCCCGGCCATGACCCAAACTCAGCCTGTGCTCGACACCTCGCCCAAGGTCTCTGACGAGGTGCGCAAGACCACCTGCTATATGTGCGCCTGCCGCTGCGGGATCGACGTGCATCTGCGCGCGGATGAGGATGGCACGCCCAAGGTCCGCTATATCGAGGGCAACCGCGACCATCCGGTGAACCGGGGCGTGCTTTGCGCCAAAGGCTCCGCCGGGATCATGCAGCATTATTCTCCCGCCCGGCTGAAAGCGCCCTTGAAGCGGGTCGGCCCGCGCGGATCCGGCCAGTTTGAGGAGATTTCCTGGGAGGAGGCGTTGGAGACCGCGGTCTCCTGGCTGAAACCGATCCGGGAGGCCGATCCCAAGAAGCTCGCCTTCTTCACGGGCCGCGACCAAAGCCAAAGCTTCACCGGCTGGTGGGCGCAGCAATTCGGGACACCGAACTATGCCGCCCATGGCGGGTTCTGCTCGGTCAATATGGCGGCGGCCGGCATCTACACGATGGGTGGCGCGTTTTGGGAATTCGGATCGCCGGATTGGGAGCGGACAAAGATGTTCATGATCTTCGGTGTGGCCGAGGATCATGACTCAAACCCGATCAAGATGGGCCTGGGTCGGTTGAAGGCGCGCGGCGCCAAGGTTGTGGCCGTGAATCCGGTCCGGACCGGTTATAACGCGGTGGCCGATGAATGGGTGGGGATCACACCTGGGACCGATGGGTTGTTCATCCTAGCGCTGATCCATGAGCTGCTGCGGTCGGGCAAGGTCGATCTGAATTACCTCCTCCGCTACACCAACGCCCCGCATTTGGTGGTCCAGAACGAAGGCGGCCCGGATCACGGACTGATCGCCCGGGGCGACGATGGCGAACCCCTTGTCTGGGACCGCGCCGAGGGCCGCGCCCGCAACTGGCGCGAAATCGCCACCGGCGCCGCGCTCCATGGTGAGGTGACCCTGCCCGATGGCCGCAAAGCCGTCCCGTCTTTCGATCTTTTGGCCCGTCGCTACCTAGACCCGAACTACGCGCCCGACGCTGTGGCGGAGCAAACCGGCGTGCCCGCCGACACCATCCGCCGCCTGGCCGCCGAACTGGCCCGCACCGCCTTTGAAGACGAGATCACACTCAACATCCCCTGGACCGATATGCGCGGTGAGCGGCACGAGAAGATGAAAGGCCGCCCGGTCAGTTTCCATGCCATGCGCGGCATCTCCGCCCATTCCAACGGCTTCCAGACGGCCCGCGCGCTGCACCTTCTGCAAATCCTGCTTGGCTCGGTTGAAGCCCCCGGTGGCTTCCGCTTCAAACCACCTTATCCGAAACCCGTCGCAGCCCACCCCACGCCGCACGCCGAATACCACCCGAATGCGCCGCTCTCCGGCCCGCATCTGGGGTATCCCCGGGGGCCGGAAGACCTGCTGCTTGACGCCGACGGCACCCCGCAACGGATCGACAAAGCCTTCTCTTGGGACGCGCCGCTATCGGTCCACGGGCTGATGCATATGGTGATCTCAAACGCCGTGGCGGGCGACCCGTATGAGATCGACACGCTCTTCCTCTACATGGCGAATATGTCGTGGAACTCGTCCATGAACACCCGCGGCGTGATGGAGATGCTGGAGGCCACAAACGATGACGGCTCCTACAAAATCCCGCATATCATCTATTCCGACGCCTATTCGTCTGAGATGGTGGCTTATGCCGATCTGATCCTGCCCGACACCACCTATCTGGAGCGGCATGACTGTATCTCCCTTCTCGACCGCCCGATCTGCGAGCCTGAGGCCGCGGCGGACGCGATCCGCTGGCCGGTGGTGGAGCCGGATCGCGAGGTACGGGGCTTCCAATCGGTGCTGATTGATCTCGGCGCCCGGCTGGCCCTGCCGGGGTTCGTGACAGACGACGGCAGCGCGGCCTATGCCGACTATGCCGATTATATCGTCAACCATCAGCGGAAGCCCGGGGTTGGCCCCCTGGCCGGATGGCGCGGCGATGGGACAGAGACGGGGCGCGGTGCGCCGAACCCCGACCAACTCCAGCGCTATATTGAGAATGGCGGGTTTTTCCTCAGCCACATCCCCGAGGACGCGCAGTTCTATAAGATGGCCAATCAGAGCTATCAGGATTGGGCTGTGGGGATGGGCTTCTACGATGCGCCGCAGCCTTATGTCTTTGACATCTATGTGGAAACCCTGCGCAAATTCCAATTGGCGGCGGAAGGTCATGGCGACCGCCAACCCCCCGATCACCTCCGCGTGCGTATCTCCGAGGCCTTCGACCCGCTCCCCGTCTGGTATCCGCCCTTTGAAGGCGAGATGATCCAGGCCGAAGACTACCCGCTTCACGCCATCACCCAACGCCCGGCGGCGATGTATCACTCCTGGGGGTCGCAAAACGCCTGGCTGCGGCAGATCCACGGCACCAACCCGCTTTACGTCCCGGGTGAGGTGATGGAGGCCGCGAGCCTGACCGAAGGCGGCTGGGCCTGGGTGATCTCCCATCACGGGAAGATCAAAGTGCCGATCCGGCGCACGGATGCGGCCAATGGCAAAACGCTTTGGACCTGGAATGCAATTGGCAAACGCAAAGGCGCTTGGGCGCTCTCGCCCGGCGCGCCGGAGGCGACCAAAGGCTTCCTCCTCAACCATCTGATCTCGGAACTCCTGCCGCCCAAAGGCGACGGCCTCCGCTGGTCCAACTCCGACCCGGTGACGGGCCAGGCGGCCTGGTATGACCTGCGGGTCCGGATCGAACCGGCCGAAGCCGGCCCGCCCGAGCCACGTTTTGACGCGCAGAAAAGCCCGGTTGGGGCGGGGCAGGGCGATCTGACCTATGGGGAGGAGTGGACGTGACCAGCCTGCCTACAAACCCCTCCGACGAGGCCAAGCTTC
>JANQNZ010000203.1 GCA_028279315.1 Rhodophyticola sp.
GTCGGCCAGATCACCTCGACCGGGTTTGTCGCCATGAGGAAAAACGCCAGCGCGGCCAAAAGCACCGACAACGCCGGATGTCTTAGGGCGAGAAGGCTCGCGTCTTTGATCACCCGCGGGACTGTTGCGACCCCCTGTTTCAGAGCTTGGGGGGTCAGCGGGCGCGGGTTTTCCACGATGTAGAACAGGGTGTAGACGAACACCCCAAGCATCACGGCTAAGCTTGCCGCGTAAGACACATCATAGACACTGACACCCAATCTCTCTGCCGCCGCGCCAAAGAGATCGGGCAGAAGGCCCCCCAACACAGCGCCAACCGCCAAGCCCATGGCATTGGCCCATTGTGCTTTGGCCAGCGCGGGCTGGACATCCACATTTGGCGCGGCTGCCTTGAACGTTTCGACAAACCACGCATCAAGCGTCCCTGACCTAAGCGCACGTCCAAAACCAATGAACGCAAAGGAGAGCGCGAGAACATAGAAATCGCTGGTTGAGAGAAAGAGGGCGAGCGAGATCACGCTGGAGACGACCGCGGCCAGAAAAACCGGCTTGCGTCCAATGCTGTCGGCCAATCCGCCGAACGGGAGTTCCATCACCATGGTTGTGAGCGAATAAACCCCGAAGAGAAGCGAGATTTGAAAGAGGTCCATGCCCCGGTCGGTCAACGCCAGCGCAACAACGGCAACCGTCAGACCCATCGCAAACCGATCGAGGAACTGGTGGACCTGAAACACCCGGATGTGCCGTCTCGCCGGACCGGTCAGCGCTGCGAAGGAAAACTCTGTTTCTGTGGCCATGTTTGCAACATCGACATTGCTCCCACCCCGCACAATACCTTTGGTGAGCTGGACTCACTCCCGCTTGCCTCAAAGCGGATGTTAGAACAGCAGTAGCGAAAGCGCGCTTTGTCCGGCAATTCATCCGTCGACCCCGCGCTCCCCACACCCCTGACAATCCCCCCTGAACATGCCAAGACGGGCGCATGAGCGCCGCCACCACAGATCGCCCCCTGCTTGGTATCCTTCTGATGCTGGGCTTTTGTGCCGTCATCCCGTTCTCGGATGCGCTGGCGAAGCTTATGGGCGACGACATCCCGCTGTTGCAACTCATCCTGATCCGGTTCCTGTTCCAATCGCTTCTGATCTTGCCAGTCCTCTGGCTGCGCCCCTCGGCGCTGTTTCCGGGGCGGTGGGTGACGGGGATGATCGCGCTCAGGACGTTGTTGCAGATTGCCGGGATCGGGATGATGTTCACGGCGCTGAGGTTCCTGCCGCTGGCTGATGCGGTGGCGATTGCCTTTGTCATGCCGTTCATCATGTTGATCCTGGGCCGGTATGTGCTGGATGAGGAGGTCGGGCCCCGCCGCCTGGCCGCCTGCGCCGTGGGGTTCATCGGCACGTTGATGGTGGTGCAGCCGAGCTTTGTGGCCGTGGGGGCCTTGGCGCTGTTGCCGCTTGGGGTCGCAGTGGTCTTTGCGCTTTTCATGCTTATCACCCGGCAGATCGCGAAAGAGGTGGACCCGGTGGGGATGCAAGGGTTGTCGGGGTTGCTCGCGTTGCCAGTCTTGTTCCCGCTGCTGCTTTTGCCAGAGATCGGAGCCTCGCCGCCGATGAATGCCTGGGTCGCGCCGGGGCCGTTTTTGGGGCTTCTCGTTCTTTTCGGGATCACAGGGGTATTCGGACATCTTCTGATGACCTGGTCGCTGCGGTTTGCGCCCTCGGCCACGCTGGCGCCGATGCAGTATCTGGAGATCCCGTTTGCGGTACTGGTGGGGTGGATGTTCTTCCGGGATTTCCCCAATGGGCTCGCGCTTTTGGGAATTTGCGTGACGATCGCCGCGGGGCTTTACATTGTGTTTCGGGAGCGGGCCTTGGCGCGCGGCGCGGCGCGGGTGGCATCAGGTTGAGTTGAGCCAGGCCGTGGGTCGGAAAAGCCGGCTTTTCCGGACGGATTTGCCGGCAAATCCGGGGCTCTGGAGCGGCACGCACCCGGTCTTCTGATGGAGGCGCGGGTGTTGCCCACGGAGTTTGCGTATTTGGGGAAAGATGAAGGCTGGGGCCGTCTCGAAAACCTCCCGTGGTCGGTTTCACGCCCGAGCGCGCGGAGTCCGGGGAGGCCGCGGCGTCAGACCCCCCAAAGGCGGCAAGAGATCGCCACAGACCAGCCGGGTCAGCACCCGCCTTGTGGGCCAAGTCCTCGACAAAGGTGCCAGCAGCCGGTCGCGCAGGATCGGCAAGACCCGGCTGTCGGATTGATATTGCGGGGTGAAGGCGGCACTCATCGCTTGATAGGCCCGGACATGGCCCCACCGGGCCGCGGCATAGTGGCGGAGCGCGTCGTCCCCCCGGTCGCGCCTGAGCGCCAATTGCAGCGCGCGGGCGTCAAGCAGCGCCATATTTGCCCCCTGGCCCAATTGCGGGCTGGTCCGGTGGGCGGCGTCGCCGATATGGGCGATGCCGCTGGCCCAGGGCTGGCGCATCGTCCCATGGGTGTAGCTTGCGACGGTGAAGGCGTCATGGTTGGTGAGCGGCGCCAGGAAGGGGCCGAGTTCGGGCCAAAGCGCTGTTGCCGCGTCTTTCCACGCCTCGAAGTCCTGCGCCGTCCACGCCTCAACCTGATCGGTGCGGAGGGAGTAGAAGACGGCCGCCAAAGCCTCTCCACCCTCTGACATCTGCCCCACGGGCAGCACCCCCAACATCCTGTCGGCCTGGCGATAGACCTGGCTTAGCTGATCGAGCTTCAGCGGTGTCCCTTCGGGCCAAGGCACCGTCGCCCAAACCGCGCCATAGGGGAGCGGTCGGGCGCGAAGCGGGGAGAGCAGTGATCCCGCACCGCAGGCATCGATGATCAGATCAAACGGCCCGGCCTTGCGGTCGGCGATCAGAAGATACGGGCCTTCTCGGCCCGTGACCCGCGCATCCGTCTCGACCGGAATGGCCCGCGTCTTGGCCGCTTCATAGAGCGTGTCAAAAAGTGCCGCGCGGTGGATGCCGAGGCCTTGGCGTTCCGGGGTGGCGCCATAGCTCACATCAAGCACACGGATGCCGTTTTGCGCCTCATACCCCTCCATCCGGAGGATCGGCTGGCCCAAGCCTCGCGCAACCTCCCCGGCCTCAAAGGCGTCGAGCACCTCAAGCCCCACCGGCTGCAGGATCAGTCCGGAGCCCACCGGGCCAGGTGCCGCGAATTGATCGAAGAGGGTGACCTGATGCCCATCATCGGCAAGAAGCGCCGCCGCCGACAGCCCGCCGATCCCCGCCCCTGCGATTCCGATCTTCATCTGCCGTCCGTCTCCGCTCCCATCCCTCGCACTCTAACCCGGCACCGCCCCCCTCCCATGCGACACGATGGGCCGAAGCGGGGCGGGAGCAGCATCGGCGCCTTTACCCCGCCTCACCCCGGGCCTATAACGCGCCCCATGACGACGCGCATAACCGGCATCATCATTCGAATTACGACCCCGGCTCTCTGAACAGACGAGACGCCGGGACAGAGGTGTTTGACCCCTCGCATCATTCACGATTTTCGACAGACCTAAGACCCGAAGGACGCCCGCCCCATGTGCGCCGACACCACCGATCAAAGCGTCGACTACAAAGACACGCTGAACCTGCCCAAAACCGATTTCCCGATGCGCGCGGGCCTGCCCAAACGCGAGCCTGACTGGCTGGCAAGATGGGAGCGGATCGGCGTTTACGACCGCCTTCACGAGAAGGAGGGTCGGAAACCCTTCACGCTCCATGACGGCCCGCCTTATGCCAATGGCAACCTCCATATCGGCCATGCGCTGAATAAGATCCTGAAGGATATGGTGGTGCGCAGCCAGCAGATGATGGGGTTCGATGCGCGCTATATCCCCGGGTGGGATTGTCACGGCCTGCCGATCGAATGGAAGATCGAGGAGGCGTATCGCGCCAAGGGCCAGGATAAGGACAAGATCGACGTCGTCGATTTCCGCCAAGAATGCCGCCGGTTTGCCGAGGGCTGGATCGACGTCCAGCGGGACGAGTTCAAACGGCTCGGCGTGACCGGGAATTGGGACGATCCGTATCTGACGATGGATTACCATGCCGAGCGGGTGATCGCTGAGGAATTCATGACCTTCCTGATGAACGGC
>JANQNZ010000221.1 GCA_028279315.1 Rhodophyticola sp.
GGCGATTGGTGCCGGTGATGAGCGGCACCCGTTCGACCACGTCGATCCCTTGGCTGGTCAACATCTCAACTTTGTTTGGGTTGTTTGTCATCAGCCGCACCGCGCCAAAGCCCATGGATTTCAGAAGCTCCGCCCCGATCCGGAAATCGCGCTCATCATCCTCAAAGCCGAGCCGGTGGTTCGCCTCCACCGTGTCGAAGCCCTGATCCTGCAAAGAATAGGCCCGCATCTTATTGGCGAGCCCAATCCCGCGCCCCTCTTGATTGAGGTAGAGGAGCACGCCGGCCCCGACCTTGCCCATCTCATTGAGCGCGGTGCGAAGCTGCGGCCCGCAATCGCATTTGAGGGAGCCCAGGACATCGCCTGTGAAGCAGGCCGAATGCAGCCGCGCCAGAACCGGCTTGGATCGGTCGGGGCGGCCGATCTCCACAGCGTAATGCTCGATCCCGCCATTCTCCGGGCGGAAGATATGCAACCGGCCCTGATCTGCGGCCTCGATTGGCAGGCGCGCGGCGGCCACGGGGTGAAGGGGGTGGTGCGCCGCCAGATCGGGGGCGGCGGTTTCCGCGTCGAGATGGGTCAGGTTGTCTTGACTGGCAAACTGGTGCGCATCATCGACTGGCATGGTTAGGGCCGCGGGCAGAAGCTGCGCCGATTTCGCCAAAAGTAAGGCCAGGCGGTGCAGCCCCGCGTCGCCCTCTCTCTGGCTCAAAAGCGGGCCTTTCATCGGCGCGCGCAGATCGTCGGCGGGGTCGGCAACGGCGCGGACCCAAGCGGCGTCTGCCTCTGCCGGCAACGCAATCCGCGCCAGATCGCCGTCATAGGCCCGCGCCTTCAACGTGTCGGCGCGCCGTGCGGTCACGGCCAAGGTGACATCGGCGCTGAGCCCGCGCAGGTCCGCCAGCCGGGCCTCGCTGATCCGCTCCGCCGCCAGGGCCAACAGACCCGTCCCATCCGCCTGGCCCAGCACAACCGGCAACCCAACCCGAATGTCCGCGCGGGCGCGGGCGACAAGTTCGGTGGGCGTCGGCAGAAGGCTCATATCGGGTGTCAGGGGGCCATTAGAAGGTGCAGTGCCCCGCTACTTATCCCTTGATTACAAGATTTGAAACAATCCTCCCACACCGACACGGCTGCGTGAGCTTTTTTTCGAGTGGCTTGCCAACTGCGTGATCTCCGCGCAAGTGTCGACGAACACACACGTATCGAGGACCCGGTTATGGCCAATTTGCGAAAGATCCTACTGGTGGATGACGACGAAGACCTGCGCGAGGCGCTGTCTGAACAATTGGTCATGACGGAAGAGTTCGACGTCTTTGAGGCAGGCAATGGCTCTGGCGCGATGGAGCGCGCGAAAGAGGCGATCTATGATCTGGTGATCCTGGATGTGGGCCTGCCCGACACTGATGGGCGGGAACTGTGCCGGTTGATGCGGAAGCAAGGCGTGAAATGCCCGATCCTAATGCTGACGGGCCATGACAGTGACGCCGACACCATTCTGGGCCTGGATGCAGGCGCCAATGACTATGTGACAAAGCCGTTCAAGTTCCCGGTGCTTCTGGCACGGATCCGCGCGCAGCTGCGCCAGCATGAGCAGTCCGAAGACGCCGTGTTCCAGCTTGGCCCCTACACGTTCAAACCCGCGATGAAGCTGTTGGAGACTGAGGACAGCAAGAAGATCCGCCTGACCGAGAAGGAAACTAACATCCTGAAATTCCTCTACCGCGCCCAGGATGGCGTGGTGGCGCGGGATATCCTTTTGCATGAGGTCTGGGGCTATAACGCCGGTGTGACCACTCACACGCTGGAAACGCATATCTATCGGCTGCGCCAAAAGATCGAACCCGATCCGTCGAATGCACGGCTTCTGGTGACCGAGAGTGGAGGGTATCGTCTGGTATCCTAAAGCGTCCCGCCTTTAACCTGAGACATCAGCTAAAGGCGGGGCGCGCGCAACGCTCGTATCTTGCACGGCGCCCTGCCAAAAGCTGTGAATCAGGTTTTTGGCAGAACGCTTTGACCACCGCTTAACGAGTTGACGCAGATCAAAGTGCAACCTTTGGTTGAGTCATATACAGAGTTCATTACCTCCCTGTTGGACTGGCCCGGACCTTTCGTGGTTCGGGCCGCTTTTTATGGCGGGCGATCCCCCATCAGGTAGCGCGGTCCGGGCCCATTCTGTGCGGCGCGGTCCGCGGGGTTGTAGATCCCGCAGCGCTTGAGCGAGAGGCAACCGCAGCCGATACAACCGTCAAGCTGATCGCGTAGCTTGGTCAGTGTGTCGATGCGCGCGTCGAGATCGGCGCGGAACTCTGTGGATAGCGCGGCCCAATCGGCCTCGGTTGGCGTGCGCTCTTGCGGGAGGGAGGCAAGCGCCTCCGCGATCTGCGTAATTGTGAAGCCGAGCTTCTGGGCAATCATCACAAAAGACAGCCGCCGGATATCGGAGCGTAGGAACCGCCGCTGCCCCGCCGCGGTGCGTTCCGCGCGGACCAGCCCGCGGGTTTCATAATACCGGATCGCGGAGACGGCGAGGCCGGTGCGCCGGGCCAAAGTGCCAATTGTAATCTCAGGATCAATCGGCATGGCCCGCCCCTCACAAAGAAACTGCTTTACCTCAAGTTAGGTTGAGGAATTACACCCTGAGTCGCAACGGCAAACTCAACTGTCATTAGGAGGGTCCAAAATGTCCGCCGTGAGACTGGAACATGTGAATGTCACCGTGAAAAACCCCGATGAAACAGCCGCTTGGCTGTGCGATGTGTTTGACTGGCATATCCGCTGGCAAGGCGAGGCGATCGACAAAGGCCGCTCGATCCATGTGGGCGAGACCGACAGCTATGTGGCTGTCTATGCGCCGAGCACTGGAACGGAGGTGGCCAAGAACAGCTATCGCACACGAGGCGGGCTGAACCATATCGCTGTGGTGGTCGACGATCTTCAGGCAGTGGAGGAGCGGGTGAAAGCCGCCGGGTTCACGCCTGGTGAGCATTACGACTACGAACCCGGGCGCCGGTTCTACTTCCGCGACGACAACAATATCGAGTTTGAGGTGGTTGAGTACGATTGAGCTGGGCTGTCTTTCTGCCCCGGTTGATTGGCCCGGCCCCTAGCGGGTCGGGCCATCTGTCTCAGGAAAGCGCAGCCTGGCAAAGCCGTAGACCAGCAACCCAACCATCCCAAGCGCAGCAAGGAGATAAGGCAGGCGCAACGCGGCCTCTCGCCCCAGATCGGGTTCGACCATCGCCATGATCCAGCCCCCCGCCAGCGCCCCAAGCGGCATCATCCCCCATCCAAAGAACCGGTAGATCGCATTCACCCGTCCTAAGATCTCTTCGGGGATTGCGCGCTGCCGGTACGAGACGGTGACGACGTTCCAAAGGACGGCGGCGAGCATCTCGACAAACAAAACCAGCGCCGCGACGACGGGCGAGGAGGTGGCATAGAGCACCAGAAACGGCAGCGGGAAGAGCAGAAGCGCGACTCGTAAACTCCAAAGCGGGCCAAGCCGCGCGGCGACCATTGGGCAAAGAAGCCCGCCCAACACGCCGCCCGCGGCGCCTGCGGTCATCAGTACAGCATGGCCGAAAGCCCCGAAGCCGAGGATTTCCTGGGAATAAAGCACCAGAAGCGTGAAGCCCGCCATGTGCAGGGCGTTCAAAAGCCCCAGCATGATGGCCAGCTGCAGAATCAGCCGGTGCCCCAGAATCCACGCCGCGCCTTCGCGGAACTCATCCCAGAAGCTGCGGCGCATGGGTTGGCTTAATCGCGGCGGGAAGGCGATTGACCAGACCGCGAAGGCCGCCAGCGCAAAAGCCACCGCGTCGAACAGGAACGGCGCGGGGACGGCGAGCGCAATCAGCAGCCCCGCAATGGGCGGTCCGATGAAGGAGCCCATGATCTGCTCGATGCTCCAAAGCTGACCATTGGCCCGTTCCAGCGCATCTTTCTCGACAAGGCTCGGCAGAACTGTTTGTGCGGCATTGTCCCGGACAACCTCGGCGCAGCCCAGAAGAAAGGCGAGCCCGGACAGCCCATAGATCATCCAAGCTGCATTCCCTTCGGCCGGAAGCGCAGGCCCTGAGAGAATCAGAGCGACAACCCCAAAGGACAGCACCACCCGCATCAGATCGGCACGGACCATGAGTTTCTGACGGTCGGCCCGGTCGGTGATGACGCCCGCAGGCAAGGAAAACAGGAACCAAGGCAGCCGAGTGGCAAAGGCGACCAGCGCGATATCCAATGGGTCGCGGCTGATCAGCGTGGCGAGCCAGGGGAAGGCCAAGGCCGCAACGCCGTCGCCCAGATTCGATGCTGCACTGCCCGAGAAGAGCAGCCGGAAGTTCCGGTTCCGTCTGAGAAGCGCTGTGGTCATCGGAAATGGCAGCATTCGGTTTGCATGGCCGCACGCTGACACTTAGACCGGGGAGGTACAACAAGGATTGCCGCCCATGCCCGTCACGATTGCCACTTGGAACATCAACTCTGTCCGCCTGCGCGCCGATCTGGTCGCGAAGCTGCTGCGGGAGGAGGGGCCAGACGTTCTCTGCCTCCAGGAATGCAAATCACCGGTGGAGAAGATCCCGGTCGAGGTCTTTGCCGCCCAAGGCTACACCCATGTCGTTGCACGCGGGCAGAAGGGCTATAACGGTGTCGCGATCCTGTCGAAGCTGCCGATGGAGGACATCGGGCATCGGGATTTCGTTGGGAAAGGTGATGCGCGGCATGTGGCGGCGCGGCTGGAAAACGGGGTCACGGTGCATAATTTCTATGTTCCCGCGGGCGGCGATGTGCCGGATCGGGACGTGAATGAGAAATTCGGCCATAAGCTCGATTTTCTGACCGAGATGCGGGATTGGTTTCACGGCGAGCCGCCGGAGAAAAGCATCCTGGTGGGTGACCTGAACATCGCGCCCCGGGAAGATGATGTCTGGTCCCACAAACAGCTTCTGAAAGTGGTCAGCCACACGCCAATTGAGGTTGATCATCTGGGCCAGGTGCAAGACAGCGCGACCTGGGTCGATATCACCCGGAAGGATATCCCCGAGGGGCAGCTTTATTCCTGGTGGTCCTATCGGGCGCGGGATTGGGATGCCGCGGATAAGGGCCGGCGGTTGGACCATATCTGGGCGACACCGGATATTGCGAATGCGGGCCACAGTTCACGGG
>JANQNZ010000231.1 GCA_028279315.1 Rhodophyticola sp.
ACCGTGTCGCCCAAGCCCGGGCCCGCTTCGACGGGGTGGCGCAGCAATTCCGCCGCGTGGCCCAAAGCTCCGTCACCGCGCGGCGGGATCGGTTAGAGAGCCTGGAACGGCTGCGCCAAACGCTTGGCTATACGGAAACCTTGCGCCGGGGTTATGCGGTCGTGCGAGGGGAAGGTGGGCTTGTGACCTCGCAAGCGGTGGCGGCAAAGGAACAGGCGCTGGAGATCGAGTTTTCGGACGGGAAATTAGGCGTCACCCCGGATGGGACAAAACCCCGGCCAAAACCAAGCCGCAGGAGCCCGACTAAATCATCCGGGCCAAGCCAGGGCAATCTATTTGATGAAGATTAGCGCCTAAAGGCATCTGGCAGGCGAGCGCCACCCATCAAACACATCTGAGTCGAACACCCGTCTTTCTACACCCGCGCCCGGAATCAAGCCGAAGGCGCCGGGCATCGACAGGCCGCCCGGGCGGTCTGGCGATTTAGCTGAGTCTGGGTGCTGAGATCGAAGCGAGGAGGGGCTTGGTTGCCATAAATCGCGCCCGCTCGACGGTCAGATCGCCAGCCCACGGCCTGTCGATGCCCGGCTTAGGTTGCGCTTGAGGTGTCGTCCGCCGTCGCGCCTCGCCCTCAGGCGCTCGCAACCCGGCCAGCGCCCCGTGCGTTCAGCATCTGCCAATGCGCGGCGAATGCGGGGATGATAAAGAGGACCAGGCCGAACAGCATGAAGCTAAGCGCCATGCCCGCCAGAAGCGCAACGCCCGTCACAAGGCCAACCACACCCGCGATCCGGGCCGCAAAAACGGGGGACAGACCGCCAAGCGCCATCGCGAACAGCTTGCCACCCGGAAGTGGACGAACCGGAAGCAGGCTCACCAGCCCGATGAAGAGATTGATAAAGGCCAGCGCTTGCAAGCCCCAGGCCAAATGCCCGCTTGTGAAAGGCAGAAGCAGCGTGGCCACAGCCCAAACCGACAGATTGGCCAGCGGCCCGAGGATCACCATCCGCGCGGTCTCATCAGCCTCGCGACCGTCATGGTCGATACGGCCACCGCCGCCGAAAAGCGTGATCCGGGTCACGGTTAGCCCCGCGGCCCGCGCGCCCAGGGCTTGACCCAAGGCGTGGATGTAAAGCGAGGCGGTCAGAAGGGTGAACGCGACTAGTTCCGCCGCAAATTCCGCACCGCTGCCGTTGAAATGGACCAAAAGAGCGGCCAACAGCAGAAGGCTGAGGTTCACTCGAACCGGGATGCCCATCAGGCCTCCAAATTCGATCGCGGTGCGGTCGGAAAACATGGCAGCTCTCCCTTTCTTTCCGTCTTGCAGACGTGTTTTGCGAGCAAGGGCACGCTGGACCGGCTTTGTGGCAATTCTTGAGCGGAACCGGGATTATCCTGCGGCGCATTGCGGCGGGATTGGGGAAAGAAAGGGGTGGGCCGGGAACCACGGGATCAAGGCCCAATCCATCAATGGTTCAACGCGTGACGCCCCGCCGGTGCAAAATATCGACACCCCGGTGGACGCCTTTCTTTTGCCTCAAGCTTGCACAAAATCCGCCTTGAGACCGCGTTAGACCCCGTCCTCAACAAAAAAGACGGACGAGGGAAGAGACATGTTCCGCGATGACGTAGCACTGTTTGAGTTCCGGGGGCCCTGGGGCGTGCCGGTTCAGATCGGGTCCAGCATTCTGTTCCTGGTCTTGGTCTTCGTGTCCTTCGGTGCCAGCCCGCAGGAACTGGCTTATGACGTGGCCTTCCTGATCCTGGTTCTCGTCTCGATCTACCTGCATGAGTTGGGCCATGCGTGGGGCAGCCTGATCCAAGGCCTCCCGGTCAAGCGCATCATGCTTTATGGCGGCGGCGGCTTCTGCGAACGGTCGTCCGCTGCGACGCCTTACGAGGAAGAGCTGTTGGTCGCCATGGGCCCCATCGTGAATGCCGTCATCTGGGCGCTTGCCGTCCTGATCGGGCCGCTCTTGCCTGAGGGCGGTGTCGCTTGGGCCGTAGAGATGCTCGGGATGATCAACTTCTTCCTTCTGGTCTTCAACCTGATGCCGGTCATGCCGCTGGATGGTGGTAAGCTCTTCCATCTGATGATGCTGCGGCTGATGCGCCCCGATTGGGCGATGCGGGTTGCGGGCGCCGTGGGCCTGATCGTGGCGCTCGCCTGGGTCCCGATGATGATCGTCAGCTTCTTCTCACTGGGCTTTGTGCTGCTCTTCATCCCACCCATCGCGCTCCATTGGGAGATGGTGCGCCGCCCAGCTTGATCAGCCAAGGACGGCGCAAATCACCTAGTAGACAAAGCTGAAGCGGCGGTTCAGCGGCAGGTCGCGGACCCGTTCGCCCATCAGATCATAGATCGCATTGGCAAGCGCGGGCATGGAGGGGGGCGTCGAGGGCTCCCCGACCCCGCCCAGATGGTGCTGCGTCTCCAAAATTCGCACCTCGGTTGTCGGCACCTGGCTGATCCTGAGCGCGTCGTAATCGGGGAAGTTGTACTGATCGACCTCGCCGCCTGAGAAGCTGATCTCGCCCATCACGGCGGCAGACAGGCCATAGACAAGCCCAGAGACCATCTGTTGCTCGATGATGCCCGGATCAAGCGCGGTGCCCACATCACACGCGATCCAAGCCCGATCGAGGGAGATTGCACCATCTTGATCGCTGACCTCAATCGCAACAGCTGTGGGCGTGTGGAACGAAAACGTCATCGCCACGCCCCGGCCAACACCGTCCGGCGTCTCACCTGACCAGTTCGACATATCGGCCACCGCCTCCAACACCCCCGCCGAGGGCGCGTGTTCGCCGCGGGCCAATTCCAACCGGAAGGCCAGCGGATCGCGGCCCGCCGCATGGGCCATCTCATCGATGAAGCTTTCCATGAAGAACCCGTTGAAGGAATTCCCCACCGACCGCCAGAACCCAATCGGCACGGAGAGATCGGCCAAATGCCCGGCCACCCGGTAGTTCGGGATCGCGTAAGGCTGGTTGAACATCCCCTCCACATGGCCTTTGTCCGGCCCCGGTGGAGAGAAATCGGCGATCCGTGTCATCGATTGCTGCGTGACC
>JANQNZ010000239.1 GCA_028279315.1 Rhodophyticola sp.
ACCATGCCCCTTCCCGATCTGGTCTTTGTCGTCGACAATCTCGGCTGGTTTTCTCAGACCCATCCGACCATGGTTGGCCTGTCGCCTGAGGACGCAGCGGAGGTTGGTGGCGCGGTCTACCTCTTTGACGGAACGGCCTGGGTTGTCGGTGACCTGCCGGAGGCCCGCATGGTGCTGGCAATCATGGACTACAGTCCCCCGGTCTTGTGGTTTGCGCGCGAGCAAAGGCGTGCCCCGCCAACCGCAGTCTTTAACAGCGTCTTGGCGGATTGGGTCTGTGGCGAGACACCGCCCGGGCCCGACTGCCCGGCCTATTTCTGAGGGGATGATGCGGTTTGTCAGTTTGAACGCGTGGGGCGGACAGGTTTGGCCCGCGTTGGCCCAATGGGTGCCTGCGGTCGGCGCGGATATCCTGTGCCTGCAAGAGGTGACCCGCGCGCCGGTGCCGAGCCCTGACTGGCTCCGCTATGTCGATCCCAACCGCGCGTTGGACCAGCGTGCCGACCTTTTCGCGGACATCTCCGCGCTGTTGCCCCAGCATCAATCCTATTTTGCCCCGGCCACGCGGGGGGTGCTGCATGACAAAACCGGGCAGCCCGTCGCCTCGGAGCATGGACAAGCGGTCTGGGTTGCACCGCATCTGGCGGTGACCGGGCTTTGGCAGGGCTTCATCCATGATCAGTTCCGGCCCGATGGGTGGGGGCCGGAACCGGTTTCCCGCGTGATGCAGATCATGAGGCTGTGTGACCCTGCGGAGGGCAGCCAGGTGGTCTTCGCCCATTTCCATGGGATGCGCGACCCCTCCGGCAAAGGCGACACGCCTGCGCGGCGGGCGCAGGCCGAGGCCGTGCTAGGGGCGCTGCGGGCGTTCATCGAACCAGGGGAGGCACTGATCCTGGCAGGTGACTTCAACCTTCTGCCGGAGAGCGAGACCTTCCCGCTGCTTGCGGAATTGGGCCTGCGCGATCTGATCACCGCTTTTGGCATCACGGACACGCGCACTTCGCTTTACACCAAGCCACAGCGCTATGCGGATTATGCTTTGGTGACCGACGAGGTGGAGGTTCTGAGCTTTGACGCCCCGGCCGAACCCGAGGTTTCCGATCACCGGCCGCTGATCCTCGATTTCGAAATCTGAAATTCCGTGAGATCGGGAATTGGCTGGATTACTTCAAAGATTCCAGGACATTAGGGCGTAGTTCTTAACGAAATCAATTCGCGCCAGGGCAAATCCACCATTGTAATCCCTATCGTCCTACCATTAATGTCCTAAGAACCGGTCACTGTTATTGTGGCGCGGCAGATAGTTTCTCCGCCCCCCGGACGCGCCCGCTCAAGATGCGCCTCCGCCGGGTGGACCACCGGGCCGAACGCGGCCTTTAGAGATTGCCTTGTGAGAGCAAGGCTGACGAACGGGTGGCGCGCGCCAAATGCCGCGCTGCCGGAGATAAACCGCGATGACACGCGCGCGACAAACCCTGGCATTTGAAGGGACGGCCCTGGTCCGATCTCTCGCCTTGCTGTTTTCAGCCCGTGGCCTCGCATTTTCAGGACAACATGTGCCCGCCGCGCCCCCTGGGGCGGCATTCAGCACATGCGCAAGGATAACATGGCAAAGAAAATGCTTATCGATGCCACCCACGCGGAAGAAACCCGCGTGGTTGTGGCCGACGGATCGAAGGTTGAGGAGTTCGACTTCGAGTCGCTGAACAAGCGGCAACTGGCAGGAAATATCTATCTGGCAAAGGTCACGCGGGTCGAACCCTCGCTGCAAGCGGCTTTTGTGGATTATGGCGGCAACCGCCACGGTTTCCTGGCCTTCTCAGAGATCCACCCCGATTATTACCAAATCCCGGTCGCCGATCGCGAAGCGCTTCTGGCCGAGGAACGGGAATATGCCGAGGCGATGGCCGCGTCTGAGGAGGAGCAGTCAAAGCCCAAACGCCGGAGCCGCGGGCGCCGGCGGAAATCAAATGACGTGAAGGCCGAGGCGGCTGCGACGGACGCGGTTGCGACGGGGGATGCATCGGCACCCTCCGGCATGGATGTTGTTGAGCTTGACGATGACAGCGCTGACGCCGGGCTTGTGGCCACAGATGGCGCTGAGAGTGTCAGTGAAGCACCTGAGGTGGTGGACGCCGACGCGGCGCCCGCGGAGGAGGCGGTTGAAGCGGATGCGCCTCAGGACGCCGCCGAGGCAGCGGACAGCGCCGACAACGACACTGACGCGCCGGAGGCTACTGACGATGACGCGTCCGAGAAACCCGCCGACGATGTGGATACCGTCGCTGATGATGACGACCAGGATGAAATCCGCCCGGCCCGCAAGCCCCGGCCCCGGAAATACAAAATCCAAGAGGTGGTGAAGGTCCGGCAGATCATGCTGGTCCAGGTTGTGAAAGAAGAGCGCGGCAATAAAGGCGCGGCACTGACCACCTATCTAAGCCTCGCGGGCCGCTATTGCGTGCTGATGCCTAACACCGCCCGCGGCGGCGGGATTTCACGGAAGATCACCAATGCGCCGGACCGGAAGAAGCTGAAAGAGATCGCAACGGGGCTCGACGTACCGCAAGGCGCGGGGCTGATCATCCGGACCGCTGGCGCAAAACGCACCAAGACCGAGATCAAGCGCGACTATGAATATCTGCAACGCCAGTGGGAGCAGATCCGCGAGTTGACGATGAAATCCATCGCGCCCGCGCCGATCTATCAGGAAGGGGACCTGATCCACCGCTCGATCCGCGATCTCTATAACCGCGATATCGATGAGGTCCTGGTGGAAGGTGAGGCGGGGTACCGCCACGCCAAGGACTTCATGAAGATGATCATGCCGTCCCACGCCAAAAACGTGAAACACTACACCGACCCGATGCCGATCTTCGCCAAGCACAAGGTCGAAGGCTATCTGGGTGATATGTTCAACCCGACGGTGCAGTTGAAATCGGGTGGCTATATCGTGATTGGCGTGACCGAAGCCTTGGTGGCAATCGATGTGAACTCGGGCCGGGCGACCAAAGAAGGCTCGATCGAGGAAACCGCGACCAAGACCAATCTGGAAGCAGCGGAAGAGGTCGCGCGGCAATTGCGGTTGCGCGATCTGGCGGGCCTGATCGTGATCGACTTCATCGATATGGATGAGCGCCGGAACAATTCGGCGGTTGAGAAGCGCTTGAAAGAGAAGCTGAAGACCGACCGGGCGCGCATCCAGGTGGGTCGGATTTCCGCCTTTGGTCTGTTGGAGATGAGCCGTCAGCGGCTTCGTCCGGGTATGTTGGAGGCGACAACCCAGCCTTGCCCGGTCTGCCACGGCACCGGCATCATCCGCTCCGACGACAGCCTGGCGCTCTCGATCCTGCGTCAGTTGGAAGAGGAGGGGACGCGCCGCCGCTCTCGCGAGGTGCTTTTGACGGCGCCGGTGGGGATCGTGAATTTCATCATGAACAACAAGCGCGAATATCTCGCTGAGATCGAGGCGCGCTATGGTCTGTCGATCCGGGTGGAGGCCGATCCGCATCTGATCCCGCCGGACTACAAGATCGAGAAGTTCAAAACCGCGACCCGTCGGGTGCCCGAGGCCGCGCCGGTGATGTCGATGGACACAGCCCTGATGGATGAGGTGGAGGAGGACGAAACCCCCGCCGAGGCCATTGCGGACACGCCCGATGGCGAGGACGGCGGCTCGAAGCGCAAGCGCCGCCGCCGGAGGGGCGGGCGCGGGCGCCGCAAATCCGGGGCCAACGGCGCGGTGCAAGAGGGTGCCGAGAGCGGCGCGGAGGCCGAAACCAGCAGCGCCGAGGCGGAGATCGGCGGCGCGGAGGCCGCGACGGAGGCAGACGCACCACCCGAGGCGGCGGACCCTGCACCTGAAGCCGAGGCGGAAGCTCCTGCCGCTGAGGAGGCGCCGAAGCCAAAACCAAAGCGGACCCGCCGGAAGAAGAAAGCCGATCCTGCACCGGAAGAGGCGACGCCTGTTGCTGAGGAACCAGCCTCAGACCCCGCGCCCGAGCCAGCCGCGGAGACGCCCGAGGTCGCTCCAGAGCCTGCGCCCGAGCCCACGCCGGAACCTGTTATGGCCGAGGCTGCGCCAGAGCCGCAGCCAGAACCAACACCCGAACCCGTGGCCGCCGAGGCGGATGACGGGCCGCCGAAGCCGAAACGCCGGGGCTGGTGGTCGCTCGGCTGATCGGGTTTAGGTGAGGAAAGACGGGGCGCCCAAGCGGGCGCTCCTTTTCTTTGCTGTGGTAAGATGTGGAGCGCGGCGATAAAGGGCCCGCATCGTTTGAACGCGCCTGTACCCAGATTTGCGCGTTTGCGCAGCTTGCACCCATCACCACTTGCTGAGCCGCCGTTTTTGCCGTTCAAGCGGGGCATGCAGGCGCCTGACAGATGGATGCCCGGATTGAGACAGCAGGAGGGGCCATGTTTCATCAGCTTGAAGAGATCAACGCCAAACCTGGCGTCTTTGAACACTACACCGCCGAAGCGTTGTGGGCCGATCCATACCGGTCAAAGCAGATGCTGACCTACCATTTGAACGAAGACGTGGATCTCTCCTCCAGGAACATCGCGTTTATCGATCGCTCGTCGTCCTGGATCATAGACAGATTTCAGCTTGGACCGGGCAAATCGGTTTGCGATTTCGGCTGTGGCCCTGGGCTTTACACCTCCCGGTTCGCCAAATCAGGCGCGGAGGTGACGGGTCTGGATTTCTCGGAGAACTCCATTCACTACGCCCGAGGGCAAGCCAAACAGGCCGGTCAGAGGATCACCTACCGCCATCTGAACTATCTCGAATTCGAGCCGGACGACCGCTATGACCTGATCACCATGATCATGTGCGATTTCTGCGTCTTGAGCCCGGCGCAGAGACGGCACCTGCTGGCCATCTTCCATCGCAGCCTCAAAGATGGGGGCACCGTCCTTCTGGATGCCTATTCCATGGCGGCATATTCTGAGCGCACGGAAGCCAGTTTCTATGAGAAGAACCAACTCAATCAGTTCTGGTGCGAAGAGGATTATTACTGCTTTGTGAATACGTTCAAATACGATGCGGAGGCTGTTGTGTTGGACAAGTACGACATCTTCCCGAAACGCGGGGCGCCTCAGACGGTCTATAACTGGCTGCAGTATTTCAGCGCGGAACGCCTGACCGAAGAGCTTTCGGCGGCGGGGTTTGTTATGACGGACCGCTATAGCGATGTGTCGGGCGGCCCGTTTTCAGAGCGGCACTCCGAGTTTGCTGTGGTGGCAAAAGGCATCTGAGCCGACCGTCGCCGATGAAACCACGGGTCGGAGACCATCTATGGAGCTTGGAGTTGCCGAGATCAGAGCGAAGAGGGGTCTGGCTGCCATAAAGCGCTGCCATTCGAAGGTCGGATCGCCAGCCCTCGGCCTGCCGCTGCCCGGCTTATGTTTCGACTGGCGGCAAAACCGGTTCGGTTGGGGTTCTTGTTTTAACCTGATCTCATCGGGCTCTATAGCGTGTTCGGGACATCAGCGATACACGGC
>JANQNZ010000240.1 GCA_028279315.1 Rhodophyticola sp.
ATCGGGCAGGCCGGGGGTGTCGCCAAGGGTGAAAGGCGCCTCGGGGGGCCAGTCGCCAAGCAGCGCCTCGAAGGCCAGAAGGCCGGGGCGGATGAAATGCTGCATCCATTGGGTGCGGGCCGGGTCCGTGCCGCCGGTGGCAAAAGTGACAACCGAGAGGTTGCAGACCGGATGCACGTCCACCGCCAGGGTGTAGGCGAGCGCCTGGGCTTTGGCGCGCAGGGCTGGGTCTTTCGGCAGAAGCCCCATGGCGCGGGTTTGATCCAGATATTCAAGGATGGCGAGCGATTGGGTGAAGCGCCGGCCGTCGATCTCTAAGACCGGCACCAGGCCTTGCGGGTTCAGCGTCAGGTGCTTCGGGGATTTATGCTGCTTTTCCAGGAGGTTCACATGAACCGCCCGGTAAGGGATGCCTGCCAGGTTCAGCGCAATCCGCACCCGGTAGCTGGCCGAGGATTTGGGGTAGTCGTAAAGGACCGCGCCGGTCATTTCGCCGCCCTTAGCGCTTCGACCAGAACCTCTCGGTCGCCGATATGGTTCATCAGGATCAGGATGAGCCGCGCGTTCAGCGCATCGCTGTCGTCTTTGCTGAGCCCCTCATGGGCGGCGATGAGGTCCTGATAGATCGCGTCTTGGTCCGGCATGTTGGGGGTGAGGGTCAGGGGCATCGGGGTCACTCCAATCCGATGGCGTGGCGCAGCGCGCGGCGGATGGCGGGTTCGTCGAAATCGGGCCAGCGGGCGACGACATGCTGGTCGGGGCGGATCAGATAGACGGCGACCGATGCCTGACCAAGATACCGGTCCGCGATCAGGCCGGTTGGGTCGTCGGCTGTCGTGAGCGCAAGCCGGGTGGCGGTGACACCTGCTTCGGTCACGCTTTCGGGCGCATCGGTGTTCACGGTCAGAAGGGTGAAATCCGCGCCAAGCGCGTTCAACAGGAAGCCATTGCCGTAAGGCGTATCGGGGGAGGGCGCGCCGGGGCGGCTGCGGGTCGGCGCACCGGGTAGGGCATCGTCACCTGTCAGGCTGAGGCCGTCATAGGTGCAAGGCACCGACAGGCGGCCGGAATTGACCAGCGGCCGGGCGAACGCATGGTCATGGGCCAGCGTCAGAACGGCATTGCGGAAAATCGTGCTCATCTCGGATTTCGGCGTGATGAAATCCGTGGCCCGGGTGGAGTTCAGGATGTTCTCGTCGGCGCCATAGACCCGTTCCTCGGAATAGCTGTCGAGCAGGTTTTCGGGCGCCACCCCCCCGATCACCAGATCCAGCTTCCAGGCCAGATTTTCGGCATCCTGCATGCCCGAATTGGCCCCGCGCGCCCCGAAGGGGGAGACCTGATGCGCCGCGTCGCCGGCAAACATCACCCTTCCATGGCGGAAGCGCTCCATCCGGCGGCATTGGAAGGTGTAGATCGACGTCCATTCCAACTCGTAACGCGCGTCGGGGCCCAGCATCGCATCGACCCGGGCGCGGACGTTTTCCTCCTTCAATTCCCTCTCGCGGTCGATATCCCAGCCAAGCTGAAAATCGATGCGCCAGATATCGTCTGGCTGTTTGTGGAGGAGGGCGGATTGCCCGGCATCCTTGAAGGGCGGTTCGAACCAGAACCAGCGTTCGGTGGGGAAATCGGCGGTCATTTTGACATCGGCGATGAGGAAATTGTCCTCAAACACCCGCCCATCAAAGCCCAGGCCCAGCATGTCGCGGAGGGGGGAGCGGGCGCCGTCACAGGCGATCAGCCAATCGGCCTCGATTTGATAGGGGCCATCGGGCGTCTCGATGGAGAGGAGGACATGGCTGCCCTTGTCTTCGATGGCCGTCACGCGGTTGCGGCCGCGGATTTCGATCGGCGTTCCCTTCGCTTGTTCGGCGCGGACCTGATCGACCAGGAACCTCTCGAAATAAGGCTGTTGCAGGTTGATGAAGGCCGGGTTTTTGTGCCCTTCTTCGGGCAAGAGGTTGAATTCGAACACTTTCTGGGGCCCGTGAAACACCTTGCCCAGGTTCCACACCACGCCTTTTTCGACCATCGCTTCGCCGCAACCAAGCCGGTCGGCGATCTCCAGACAGCGCTGCGAGAAACAAATCGCGCGGGAGCCTTCGCCGATCCCCTCATGATCGTCGAGGACGAGAACGGGCTGCCCGCGCTGGCCGAGATCAAGGGCGGTCGCGACGCCGATGGGGCCGGCGCCGACGATGACAATCGGGTGGCGGATGGGTGCACCGGCGTCCTGGGCTGGGACTTTCTCATAGGGATAAAGCTGGAAGGCGAGGCGATAACGCGGTTCCATATTCATGGGTGCTGCTCCCAATAGGGTTTGGCGCTGTCGACCCGGCCGAATTCCAGGAAGAAATCGTCCAGTTGCGGCGGGTCGACGCCGGCCTGGCTCAACATCCCATGCACCTGGCCGCGATGGTGCACCTGGTGCTGAAAGAGATGTTGCAGCAGGTCGTCATGGCGCTCATGCGTGGGGCCGTCCTGACGCTCAACCGTCACGCGGCGGTCCAGATCGGCGGCGGTGAGGGCGGCGCAATGGGCGATCAGAGCGTTGTCGGATTTGGCCTGAGCAGTGGCGAGCACCGCCGGGTCCGCGATATCTTCCCGGTCGAACACGCCCCGGCCTCTCCCGCCTCGGGTCAGCGCGTCGACATAAAAAAGATCGACCTCGTAGATATGGTTCAGCGTCCGGGGGATGGAGCCGAAGAAACTTGGGTAATCCGCGCGATACGCCTCGGCGGGGATCTCCGTCACCGCCGCGTAAAGCGTGGCATTTGCCCAGGCGTTGTTCTCGGCCTGTTTCAGGAAAGCCCGGGTGGTCATGTCTGCAACGCCTCCCACATCTCGATATCCCGCTCGGCCGTCCAGATGCGTGGCGTGTCGATCCCGCGAGCCTCATCATAGGCGCGGGCGACGTTGAAGGGCAGGCAGTGCTCATAGATCGCGTAATCGGCGAATTTGGGGTCACATTCTGCGCGGACCGCGTCCCAGGCCTCTTTCAGCGTCCCGCCGCGGGCGGCGACCTTGGCCGCGGGCCGGTAGGTGCTGGCTACGAAATCGCGGGTGTTTTCGATGGCTTTTCCCACCATCTCTTTGCCGACCAGCGCGTCACCCCGGCCCGGCGCGATGGCATCCACATCATAGGCTTTGATCGCATCAAGCGTCCCGCCCCAATCGCCGAAATGCCCATCGCCGCAATAACAGGCCGAGTGGTATTCGACGATATCGCCTGTGAACATGACGTTCTGGTCCGGCACATAGATCACCGCGTCGCCCGCGGTATGGGCGCGGCCCAGATGGCGGATATCGACGCGGCGATTGCCGAGGAAGACGGTCATCCCGGTGTCGAAAGTGGTGGTGGGCCAGGTGAGACCCGGGATGCTCTCATGGCCTTCGAAAAGGCGCGGGAAACGTTGGAACTCGCTATCCCAATCCTCTTGCCCCCGCTCGGCGACCATCGCGCGTGTCTTGGCCGACATGATGATCTGATCGGCGCCATAGGCTGAGGCGCCAAGGACGCGGACGGCGTGGTAATGGGTGAGGACAAGATGGGTGATGGGTTTGTCGGTGACCTCACGCACCTTCTCGATCACCTTTTGGGCCAGGCGTGGGGTGGCCTGTGCCTCCACAATCATCACGCTGTCATCGCCGATAATGACGCCGGAATTCGGGTCGCCCTCGGCGGTGAAGGCCCAAAGCCCCTCGCCCACTTCGGTGAAGGAGATCGTCTTTTCGGTCATATCGCCTTGAGAGGCGAAGGCTTTGGCCATGGTCTGGTCCTTCTTGGCTGATTTAGCGGGCGTAGGGGTCGTCCAGCGCGGGCAAAAGCGTGCCCGAACATGGCCCAAACCCAATCCGATATCCGTCACCTTGCGCGTGACCCGAGAGCGCCAGCGTGTCGCCGTCTGCCAGGAAAGACCGTGTCTCGCCGGTCTCAAGTGTGAGCGGCTCTTTTCCACCCCAGGACAGTTCCAGAAGCGACCCCCGCTGATCTTTCTCTGGCCCAGAAATCGTGCCCGACCCCAAGAGGTCCCCCACACTCATCGGGCAACCTGCCGTGCTGTGATGGGCTAATTGCTGGGCGGCGGAGTAATACATCTCCCGATAATTCGTCCGCGCGATGGTGCTGGGTGCTTGGCCCTCGGGCGCCAGCGTCACCTCCAACGCGATGTCATAAAGCATCGGCCCCGCATCTTTCAGGTGGTCGAGCAACGCGAATTCCCGCGCAGGGGCTTTCACCCGGAACGGCTCCAGCGCCGCTTTGGTGACGATCCAAGGGCTGATCGTGGTGGCCGTGGCTTTGGCCTGGAACGGCCCAAGCGGCTGGTATTCCCAGGCTTGGATGTCGCGGGCGGACCAATCGTTCAAGAGGACATAGCCAAAGATCGCGTCATCAGCCTCCGTCACCGTGATCGGCCCGTCGCTGGCCCGACCGACAATAGCGCCCATCTCCAATTCCAGATCAAACCGAGCGGAGGGGGCGAAGCGGGGCAGATCGTCATTCGGGCCTTTCAGCTGGCCCCAGGGCCGCCGGATATCGGTGCCTGAGACGACCACCGAGGACGCGCGTCCGTTATAGCCAATCGGAATATGCAGCCAGTTCGGCGGCAGCGCGTTTTCGGCCCCGCGGAACATGGTGCCCACATTGGTCGCATGATGCCGTCCGGCATAGAAATCGGTATATTCGGCGACAACGAAAGGCAGGTGCAGATCGGCCTCCGCCATGGGCACCAGCATCGGCTGAAGCTCAGCCTCTCCCGCCGCGCCCTCGGCCAGAAGCGCGGTCAGCCGCGCGCGCAAATCCGCCCAGGCCTCCGGCCCCAGCTCCATGACCTCGTTCCAGAACGGCATCACGAAAAGCGCAGGCTCTCCCAGATCGACCAACCCGGCCTCCTCCACCGCGGCCATGTCGAGGATCATATCCCCAATCGCCACCCCGCAGCGCGGCGCGTCATCACCGACCGAGAAGACGCCATAAGGCAGGTTATTCAGAGGAAACGCAGTCTCCGGGTCATTGGCCGAGGCCACCCAGCTTCTTATCAGGGGCATCTGTCATCCTTGGGTCTGGCGCCATGGGGGTGGGGTGTCGGAGCCCCCCAACTCCTCCCACTGGGATATTAGTTGGTTTTGTAACTAACAAGCCCTAGCTTGGGGAAATGTCTGAGGCGCCCCCTTTCGATCTAGAAGATTTCCTGCCTTATCTGCTGACCCAAGCGGCGGAGCGGTCGAGCCTGGAGTTTCAGCGCTTCTACAAAACCCAATTCGGCATGTTGCGGACCGAGTGGCGGGTGCTGTTCCATTTGGGGCGGTATGGGCCGATGACGGCGACGGAGATTTGTACGCGCGCCCATATCCACAAAACCAAGGTTAGCCGCGCGGTGGCGGCGCTGGTGCAGAAACGGTTCTTGAGCCGGAGGGTGCTGGATCACGACCGCCGGCAGGAACGGCTGGAACTGACGGCGCATGGGGCGGCGGTGTTTGAAGCCTTGGTTGCGGAGGCAGAGCGGTTTGATGCCGAATTCGCGGCGGCGTTGAGTGTGGAGGATCTGGCCGTGCTGCGCCGGTCGCTCCGGGTTTTGGCGGGGCTTGCGCGGTCGGAGGGGATGCCGCTTTAAGG
>JANQNZ010000255.1 GCA_028279315.1 Rhodophyticola sp.
CAGCACCGCCTGGTCCGCCGTGGCCGCCGCCAATTCGGCGGTCTCAACCGCCGCCGCGCTGCCGACGCCGCGGGCCTGCAAATCCTGCTGCCGCGTCAAGGCGCGGGCGCGCAACTCCGCCTGAACCTCCGCCGCGGCGACATCTTCGCCCGCAAGCGCGAGTGCGCGCTCCGCCTCCCGCAGTTCCGCCTCTGCCTCTCGGAGATCGGTGGCGGCTGTGGCGCGGGCCGATTGCGCCTCCGCCGGGTCGATGCGAAGGAGGAGTTGCCCCGCTTCCACCGCGCCGCCATCTTCGAACCCTTCGGCTAACTCGACCACGGCCCCCGCCGCGGGCGCGCGCAATTCCAGCATCCGGCGGCTTTCAATCTCGCCGAAAGCGGTGAGGATCGGGGTAATCGTCTCAGGCGTCAGCGTCATGACCTCGGCAGAGAACACTCGCTCCCGACTCGGCGGTGGCCGCCCCTCCTCGGACCAGCGCGCTTGCAGGGCCGAATAGACGGTCTGCCCCGCCATCGCCAGGAGGCCGACGGTCAGCGCGATCAGGAAAAGCCCCACAAGGGAGCGGCTGAAAAAGCGCATCAAGGTGCCTTTCACGGGTGCCTATGCCGCCCAAAAGATAGTCTCAGGCGGGTTGAGGTCCAAGTCTAACGCTTACACGGGGGCAAACGTTATTTCCGTCGCTGATGTTCGTCGAGCCTTGGGAAAATCTCCACAAAGTTGCAGGGGCGGTGCCGAAAATCGAGCTGAAACGCCAAAATCTCATCCCAGGCATCCTTGCAGGCACCGGTGGAGCCGGGGAGCGCGAAGAGGTAGGTGCCGTTCGCCACGCCACCCGTGGCGCGGGACTGAACGGCAGAGGTGCCGATCTTTTGCATCGAGACATGGGTGAAGACGGTGCCGAAGGCCTCAATCTCCTTCTCATAGACATCGCGATGGGCCTCCACCGTCACATCGCGGCCCGTAAGCCCGGTGCCGCCGGTCGAGATAATCACATCAATCTCCGGGTCCGCGCACCAGGTTCGCAGTTGCTCGGCGATCTCCGCACGTTCATCCGGCAGAATATGTCGGGCGGCGAGGACATGGCCCGCATCGGTTAACCGCTGAACCAACAGCCCGCCCGAGCGATCCTCGGCCAGGCTGCGGGTGTCCGAGACCGCGAGAATGGCGATCCGGACGGGAATGAAGTCTTTGGTGTCGTCGATCCGGCTCATGGCCGCGCGGCCTCCCACCCAATGCGGAGCGCCAGCCCGCCAAAGACGGAGGCGGAGAGATAGCGCAAGCCCCGCTCCGCCCGTGGGTTTCCGGTGAGCGTTGCGCCGACCCGGCCAGCGAAGGCCCCGACCAGCCCGTTGATGACAAAGCCGCCCAAAGCCAGGATCGCCCCAAAAATCAGGAATTGCGGGAGGACGGCGCGGCTTGGGTCCACGAATTGCGGCACGAAGGCCAGGATGAAGAGGATCACCTTCGGGTTCGACAGATTCACGATCAGCCCGTCGCGAAACGCGCGCCTGGGCGCCACGGCGGCGCCGCCTTTGGCGAGCGGTGTCCGGAGTGTTTTCCAGGCCAGCCATAATAGATAGGTCGCCCCGACCCAGCGGATCGCGCCAAAAAGCCAAGGGAAAGCCGCAACCAGCGCGCCAAGCCCAAGGCCCGCCAAAAGCACATGGATCATCGCCCCGGTTGAAATCCCTGCTGACGCCGCAAGCGCGGGCCGCGCGCCGCCTTTCATACCTTGCGCCAGGCAGAACATCATATCCGCGCCCGGCGTCAGGTTCAGCGCCAGCGCGGCAGGCAGGAAGGCCAGAAGCATCAGAGGCTCAACCATTAGGCGCTCTCCTGCAATCGGGTTTTGAGCGACAGCAGATCCGCCCAAGCCTCCCGTTTCATGATCGGGCTTCGGAGCAGATAAGCCGGGTGAAACATTGGCAGAACTGGCTTGCCAAGCGCCTCGGTCCACTGCCCCCTCAGCCGTGTGATCCCGCGCCGCCCGAGGATGCCTTGGCAGGAGATATTGCCCATCAAAACAAGGACATCCGGGTTGGCAATCTCCACATGCCGTTTCACGAATGGCAACATCATCGCCATCTCATCCGGCTTCGGATCGCGGTTCTGCGGCGGGCGCCAGGGGAGGATATTGGTGATGTAGAGCGCCTGATCACCCTCCCGCTCCCGCCCCATCTCGATGGCGGCGAACATCTTGTCCAAGAGCTGCCCGGCGCGGCCCACGAAGGGTTTGCCCTGGATATCCTCATCTCGCCCGGGCGCCTCTCCGATCACCATGACCCGCGCCCCCGGATGCCCGTCCGAGAAGACGAAGTTCTTGGCCCCTTGGCGCAGATCGCAATGGGGGAAGCCCTCCATCACCGCGCGCAAACCGGCGAGATCGCTTGCACCAGCGGCCAGTCGGGTGGCGTCCGCCACCGGATCGATGGCCGATCCAGGCGAAGACTGCGGTGCGGATTGCTGAACAGGGGCAGCAGGCTGCGGCGCCGTCGCGCGGGCGGGTTTCGGCGCGGCCTCCTCAAGCGCATAGCGGTCGACCGGCGCATCCCCGATCGCCTCGTCAGCGCCCAGTTCCACCTGCCATTCCAAAAGCGCCTTCGCTGTGTGAAAACCCAAGGCCTGATCCATGGCGCCCAGGCTAGATCATCCATAAGACCGCCACAATTACCTGTTCTGCCCCTAACCAGTGCATTACCCAGTTTCGCGGTACTACCTCATGGCTGAATCACTCGAAACCTTAGCAATCTTCCTCTCGATGGTGCTGGCCATGTTCGGGGTCTTGATGCCGTTCGCTTGGATGTTGCGGCTTCTTCCCCTGTCTCTGCTCGCACTTGCAGCCTACCACCTGCTCGACAACCCGGTCCCGGCCTGGGCGGCTGGCATGTTCGACGGTGTTGTAGAGTCTATGATAGTGCTCTTCTGGTGGGTTATCGCGTTAATTGCACTGGCCAGGTTCCTGTTTGCCGCAAAACAAGGCGCCTTAGAGGCCGATGTGATCAATCACGCTGGCGACCGCATCAGGAAGGACCTGGATGCGCTAGTGGCCATAGCGGCCGGGTGCATTCTGAGCCTTGCGGTTGTGATCGAGCTGGCATGGGCGTTGTCTGGAACGGCCGCCTTGGACAGCAGCCTCGCCATCGCCGCGGGCGTCGTCAGCATTGGTATGGGTTTCTTGCTCCGTAGATGGCGATCCCCAATCGCTCTCTTCCTCTTGGCGACGTGTCTATCTTTCGCGGTACTCGCCGGTCTCGGCGCCACACAGCCCGACCGTATTCTGCGTCAGGCGGCCTCCTATGCCGATGGGAACCCGTTCTGTCTTTTTCCGCCCCCCGACGCGGCGCCGATCACCAGTCGCGACCAACTCACCCTGTTTTCCATGGCAAAGACTACATTGGGCCGTGAGCGGCACCTGACCCTTCTGATTCAGGCCGAGGACGGCCTGTTCGGACATTACTGGTCTATTCGCAACCAGCGATTCTCTCGGGGCGGCTCAAGGGCCGGGCGCCTTGACGAAGCCGATCTGCCCTGCACGCCGGTTCGGGCGTTTCTGGCGGATTAACACCGGGGCGCCACCGGACATTGCCGCGCGGTTTCACTCTGCTATAACCCGGCCAATCTGTACGGAGCTGCCATGACCTTCCGCGCGCGCCATCTTTTGGGCATCGAGCATTTGGCACCGGACGAGATTTATACCCTTCTGGACCTGGCCGACCGTTACGCGGAGATGGAGCGTGGCTCGGACAAACATGGCGACGCGCTGCAAGGGCTGACCCAGGTCAATATGTTCTTCGAGGCCTCGACGCGGACCCAGGCGAGTTTCGAGATCGCAGGCAAACGCCTTGGCGCCGATGTGATGAACATGGCGATGGCGGCCTCTAGCGTGAAGAAGGGCGAGACGCTGATCGACACGGCGCTGACCCTAAACGCGATGCACCCCGATCTTCTGGTGGTCCGTCACCCGCATTCGGGTGCCGTGAACCTGTTGGCGGAAAAGGTGAATTGCGCGGTTCTGAACGCAGGTGACGGACGCCATGAACACCCGACCCAAGCGCTGCTCGACGCGCTGACGATCCGCCGCGCGAAAGGGCGGCTCCACCGCCTCAACATCGCGATCTGTGGGGATATCGCCCATTCCCGCGTGGCGCGGTCAAACATCCTGCTTCTGGGCAAGCTGGAAAATCGCATCCGCCTGATCGGCCCGCCGACACTGATCCCCTCCGGCGCCGCCGATTGGGGGGTGGAGGTCTATGGCGATATGGAAGAGGGGCTCATGGGCTGCGACGTCGTGATGATGCTGCGGCTCCAGAAGGAACGCATGGATGGCGGGTTCATTCCGTCTGAACGCGAGTATTACCACCGTTTCGGGCTCGATGCCGAAAAGCTCGCCCATGCCAAACCGGACGCGATTGTCATGCATCCCGGGCCGATGAACCGCGGGGTGGAGATCGACGGGACGCTGGCCGACGACATCAACCGCTCGGTGATCCAGGAGCAGGTAGAGATGGGCGTGGCCGTGCGCATGGCGGCGATGGATTTGCTGGCGCAGAACCTCCGCGTCGCGCGGGCGCCGCAAGGGGTGATGGTGTGAGCCACCACCTCCACATCCTGGCGCTGAACCTGCCGTCCGAGACCCGCCACACCCATCTGACCCGTCAGCAGGGTGAGGCGCCCGATTTGCCGCCCTTGGCCGCTTGGCTGAAACTCCCCCATCTCGACACCAACCAGATCGAGCTTT
>JANQNZ010000275.1 GCA_028279315.1 Rhodophyticola sp.
ATCTGGTGGGCACCACGCGGCTTGGCTTCAACCCCGCGACCTATCTACAAAACACCGCCGATTTCTTGGAGTTATGGGACGTGCTCTCTGGCCTCATCAAAGGCGCGGTCTTTGGCTTCCTGGTGGCGCTGATGGGCTGTTATCACGGGATGCATTCAGGCCGGGGTGCCCGCGGCGTGGGGCGCGCCACAACCAACGCGGTTGTCTCCGCTTCCATCCTGATCCTTGCCGCCAATTACCTGCTGACGGAGCTGTTTTTCACCGCATGATTGAGCTTCGGGATGTCCATAAGAGCTTTGGGTCAAAGCATGTGCTGGCGGGCGTCGATCTGACGATTGCCAAAGGCGAAAGCCTGGTGGTGATCGGCGGCTCTGGCACCGGCAAATCGGTGCTTCTGAAGTGCATTCTTGGGCTTCTGCGCCATGACGCGGGCACAATCACGCTGGAGGGTGAGGATGTGCGCACCGCTGAACGCGACGCATTCCTGGCGCGCTTCGGGATGCTGTTTCAGGGCGCGGCCCTCTTCGACTCGCTCAATGTCTGGCAGAATGTGGCCTTCCGCCTTTTGCGCGGATCGCTGAAACGCCCGCCCGCCGAGGCGCGAGAGATCGCGATAGAGAAACTCCGCCGTGTGGGCCTGAAGCCCGATGTCGCCGACCTGTTTCCGGCGGAACTCTCGGGCGGCATGCAGAAACGCGTCGGCCTGGCCCGCGCCATCGCCGCCGAGCCCGACGTGATCTTTTTCGATGAACCCACCACCGGGCTCGACCCGATCATGGCCGGCGTCATCAACGATCTGATCCGCGAGATTGTGGTTGAGATGGGGGCAACCGCGATGACGATCACCCATGATATGTCGAGCGTCCGGGCCATCGCCGATCAGGTTGCGATGCTCCATGACGGGGTGATCAAATGGGCCGGGCCGGTTGCGAAGATGGATGCGGCGGAAGACCCCTATCTGCACCAGTTTGTCACCGGATCGGCGGAGGGCCCGATCGAGGCGGTGCGTTAGATGGAAGGCGATGCGCCAACACTGGATGGCGCCGATAGCGGCGTGGCCATAACGCGCCTAGTTGATGGCGCGGGGGCTGCATCGTCACCCGCCGTGCAGCTTGCCGGCACGGCCCTTGCCGTCGCACTCGTCCTTATTCCGCTGCTGGCCTGCCTCTTCGCCGCCCTCAACCTCAAGCGGCATCCCGACCACCGGGTCCTGTTTCTGACCGCAATCCTCTCCTCAGGTATCACCGCTTTGACGTTCTTGGCCGTCGCCGTCGCGCCGTGGCTCTTGCCACGAAGCCTAGAGGATATGGGCATCCTCGGCTTCACGCTCCTCTTTCTCTATGTCTGGACCCTGCTCGACCTTTGGCGCGGCGCCCAAGTGGCGGCGTTTCAGCCCCGCTGGCTGGCCATATCCATCGTCATCGCCGGCTTGGCCGTGCCGATCTCACTCACCGCCATGCGGGTCCTGCCATGACCCCGCTTGCCGTCATGGAGGCGATTGCGACCGTGCTGTGGGTCTATGCGATTGTCGCCGGGCTGGAATGGCTATGGCGCGTCGCCCGGACCGAGCGGCGCCATCACATCCCCCATGTGACCGACCTTCTCGGCAATCTGGTGCCGGTGATGATCGCGCTGATCGTGGTGGTGATGGCGGGGGCGATGATTGGCCTGCCGTCCGTTGTGGTGATCATCGCGGTCCTCTTCCCCGCGGGTCTGGCCTTTGGTGTCCACCAATCGCTGAATGAGCTGCGAGAGGCGACCTGGCGCGCCGAAGCGATAAAACTGAGTGTGATTCTCTTGATCGCCGGATTCACGATTTGGCGGCGGCAATTCACGGGCTGACCTGGCCGCTCAAGCGCCCGCCATTGTCTCTAAATCCTGAACAATGCGCATCCGACCCTGGAACTGTCGAAGCCTGCCACACATCATATGGGTCCCCGCTTGTCCCAAACCCCTTGGTCTCGTCATCCCGCAGGCTTTTGGAGATTTCGGCAAGATTTTGCGCATCTTGTGGCGAAAATGTGGTTAACCTTTCGTTAACACGCTGTTTTCATTGGGACTGTGAAAGCTGTGACAAGTGGGACTGTTATGATGGGGGTCGCGACCCTCCTCCAACGTCTGTCTATGGCGCTGGTGCTTTTGGTTGGCGCGGCGCTTTTGACGGTGACGTTGGGCGCGGTGTTTGGGCTGCTCCCCTGGCTGCACCTTCCCCTGCAATTTGGCGACGTGACCGTGCCCGAGGGCGGCGTCTATGTGCAGCTTGGGCTCACCGCGCTCATGCTGATGCTCAGCATCTACCTGCCGGCCAATGCACGCGTTCTCAAGCTGGAGCAAAGCCATCGCGACTTCCGCGTGGCGATGGAGGATGTCGCCCGCGCTTACGCCGCCTGCCACAAGGCGGATCGCGAGGGGTTCTTCCAGCTGGAACGCGAATTTGACGCGGTCCGGGAACGCTATGCCTTCCTGCGCGAACACCCGGAATTGGACGCGTTGCAGCCCGAAATTCTGGAACTCGCTGCCCAGATGAGCGTGGAAAGCGCGCAGCTGGCGCAGAATTTCAGTATCGAGAAAGTCGACCGCGCCCGCCGCTTCCTGCAACAGCGCCAGCATGAGATCGCGGGCATGGAGGAACATCTCGAACGCGCCCGCGCGGCCTGCGCCGAACTGACCGTCATGGCCGAGCAGGTCGAGGATGGGGAAATCCGGCTTGGGGAAAAGCGCCGTGCGGTGGAGCGCGAATTGCGCCAAGCGCTGACCGAGCTTGGCTTCGATCTCCGCTATCGCCCGGAGGAGACGCGCCGGGTGATCCAAATGCATCCGCCCACGCCAACCATCGCGGAGTAAAGCGCTTCCAGTTTTCATTGAAATTCAGGTCATCGCCGATGTCCCGAGAGCGCGACGCGCGGCAGGGTATCGGCGATTCAACATTAACTGGAAGTGCCGAAGCGCCTAGGGCGGAATTAGCGCCTAGGCCAGATCCCGCCGCATGATCGGCCGCGTGGGGGACCGCCGCGCGACCTCCCTGAACCCCGCCTCTCGAAACGTGCCCAGAAACCCGGTCCAGGCGTAAAGGCCCGGATAGCTCTTCTTCGGCGTGTCGATCGGATAGCCCTCAATCACCGCCGCCCCCCGCTCGCGGGCATAGTCACATCCCGCATTCAGCAGACGGGCGGAGAGCCCACTCCGTCGATAGGCTTTGTCGACCAGAAAACAGGCGACGCTCCACACCGGCAGATCGTCAATGGGTTTCAGGACGCGGGAATTGTCCAGCCGGGGAAACTCACTCCGCGGCGCCACATGAATCCAACCAACCGCATGGGTGTTGTGATAAGCGACGAGGCCCGGCCCCTCGCCACCTGCAAAAATCGCCTTCATCGCGGCGCGGTTGCCTGCGCCCATACCTGCATCCATCTCCGCCTTCGACTGCCGCCAGAGCATGCACCAGCATCCGCCACAGCCGCCGTTTTCGCCCATTACCGCCGTGAACCCCGCCCAAGTTGCAGGGCGAATGTCGATTTCCAGAGTCTCGGCTTGATTTGGCATCGGATCCCTCTTTACCTTTGCCTAGATGAGAACATAAAGCGAACATCGAAGCAAGCCGCCAGATCGCCAGGGCTTGTGGCCTGAGCGGTTTCGCGCCATCTGAGACGGCACGGACACCAAACCTCGCCGGGGACCGCCTAATTTGCGCCTGCTCCTGATCGCCAATCTTTCCCTTCTGGTCCTCTTTCCACTCTCCTGGGTGGCGCCCTTGATGCGGGCGGGGCTGTTGCCGCTGTTCGGGCTGGACGAGATCTCGGTCCTCTCCGGCATTGCGGCGCTGTGGGAGGATGAATGGCTCTTGGCGCTGATCGTGATCCTCTTCGCCCTCATCGCGCCGATGGCCAAGACCGTGCTTTTGGTGCTGATCCATCTGGGCCGCCTGCCAAGCCGGTTCTTGGGCCTGACCGCCACGCTTGGGAAATTGGCGATGGCCGATATCTTCCTGATCGCGCTTTATATCACCATCGCGAAAGGCCTGGGTGTGGGCCGGGTTGAGACCGCTTGGGGTCTCTGGCTGTTCACCGCCTGTATCCTGGCCTCGCTTGTGATCAGCTTGGCCACGACGCATCTGGCAAAGGCTAGGTAGGTGCCAGTGCCAACACGAGGCGGTCGCCAATGGCGCCACCCACAGCCGCGCCAGCGCATGGCCGGGGACAGGCGAACGCTACACTTGATCGGCGCGCTTTATCTTCGCCCAGTCATTGCTCCAAATGATCGGTGCGCGAAGGTGACAAAGCGCCTGGCCGCTCGGACGGCCATGCGCTGGCGCGGCGGCTTCGCCTTGTTCCGCGCCCCACCAGCGCGTCGAAGGGAGGGCGCGACCGCACTTTCACAGGTTCCATCGCACCTCATCATGTTCTAAGCGAAACTCATGGCCAAATCCTCCCCCCAATTTGTCTGCACCAATTGCGGCGCCACCCATAAGAAATGGGCAGGGCGCTGCGATGCCTGTGGGGCCTGGAACAGCATTCAGGAGGAGGTGCCCCTGTCGACAGGGCCAGGCAAAGGCCTTGGCGGCGCGAAAGGCCGGGCGATGGCGCTCAGCGATCTGACCACCGAAGAAGCGCCGCCGCCCCGCCAAAGCTCCGGCATTGCCGAATTGGATCGGGTCTTGGGCGGCGGCCTTGTCCCGGCCTCGGCCACATTGGTGGGCGGCGATCCCGGGATCGGTAAATCCACGCTACTCTTGCAAGCTGCGGCCAGTTTCGCCCGAGGGGGCCTTAGCGTCATTTATGTCTCGGGAGAGGAGGCAACGGCCCAAGTGCGGATGCGCGCGGCGCGTTTGGGCCTGACCGATGCGGCGGTGCATTTGGCCGCGGAGACCAATCTCCGCGATATCCTGACGACCCTCGACACCGAGCGCCCGGACCTCGTGATCATCGATTCGGTCCAAACCATGTGGCTCGACACCGTCGAAAGCGCCCCCGGCTCCGTCTCCCAAGTCCGCGCCGCCGCCCATGAGTTGGTGACATTCGCCAAACGCCGCGGTGTGGCGGTGATGCTTGTTGGCCATGTCACCAAAGACGGCCAGATCGCAGGCCCCCGCGTGGTCGAGCATATGGTCGACACGGTCCTCTATTTTGAAGGCGAGCGCGGGCATCAATTCCGCATCCTCCGCAGCGTGAAGAACCGTTTCGGCCCCGCCGACGAAATCGGGGTATTTGAGATGACCGGCGCGGGCCTTTCTGAGGTTGCCAACCCCTCGGCGCTTTTCCTCAGCGATCGCGATACGCCTGCGCCCGGCTCCGTCGTCTTTGCCGGGATCGAAGGGACACGGCCCGTTCTTGTGGAAATTCAAGCGCTTGTGGCCCCCTCCTCCCTCAGCCAGCCGCGGCGCGCGGTTGTGGGTTGGGATGGCGGGCGCCTGTCGATGATCCTCGCGGTCCTGGAGGCGCGTGTCGGCATCTCTTTCCAGGGCCTCGACGTCTATCTCAACATTGCCGGCGGCATCCGTATCTCGGAACCCGCCGCCGACCTCGCGGTGGCCGCGGCCCTCCTGTCGGCCCGGGAAGATGCCGCAATTCCGCCACATTGTGTGGTTTTCGGGGAACTGAGTCTCTCCGGAGCGCTCCGCCCCGTCGCCCAGGCCGAAAACAGGTTGAAAGAAGCCCGGAAACTTGGTTTCACCTCCGCGATTGCGCCGGACGGGTGTAAAATCGGCGATGCGGCGGGTCTGACGCTGACGCCAATGCCCGATCTGACCCGCTTCGTGGGCGAGGTTTTCGGCGCCGCGTAAGGACGGCAGGGCCAGCGCGCCCGAAACATGAGGACAGCGATGGAAGGCTTCACCATAGTCGATGGCATTGTCGCCGCGGTGATCGTGATTTCCGCGATTCTGGCCTATTCCCGGGGCTTCGTGCGTGAGGTGATGGCCATCGCCGGATGGGTCATCGCCGCCATCGTCGCCTTCATCTTCGCCCCCACCGCCTTTCCGCTCGTCCGCGAAATCCCTTATCTGGGCGATTTCATCGGCGATAGCACCGAGCTTGGCATCATTACCGCCTTCGCCGCCGTCTTTGCTGTGGCGCTTGTGGTGATCTCGCTTTTCACGCCGCTCTTTTCGACAGCTGTGCAGCGCTCGGTCCTGGGCGGGGTGGATGCAGGGCTTGGGTTTCTCTTCGGCGTGGCCCGTGGCGTCCTTCTCGTCGTTGTGGCGCTCATCGTTTATGACCGGGTTGCGGGCGACCAAGCCGTGCCCATGGTCGATGACAGCCGCACCGCCCAGATCTTCGCGCAATTGCAGGAGCGGATCGAGGCGCAGATCCCCGATGACGCGCCCGGTTGGATCCTGGAGCGCTATGAAGAGCTGATCAATTCCGCCGATCCGGAAACGGCTGAGACGACCGGCAACTAATCTTCACAACGATGAGCCGGGCATCGCCAGACCGGGGGATGGCGATCCAACCTCTGATTGGCATCGCTTTATGGCTGCCAAATACCTCCTCAATCAGATCGACTCGCCCAGCCCAACCCAATCGCCAGCCCGCGGGACGGTCTGGCGATGCCCCGCGGCTTCGC
>JANQNZ010000292.1 GCA_028279315.1 Rhodophyticola sp.
CGGCGGGGTCCAGCCCTGCTGTTTTGGCTTTGATCAGCGTCTCCGGGCCGATCACCGCGCCCGCGACCTCTGCCGCGCCGTCCACCCCGTCTGTGTCACAGGCCAGCGCATGGATGCCGGGCGCCCCGTTCAAGGCCAGCGCCAAGGCAAGCGCATATTCCGCATTGGGCCCGCCCACGCCGTCGCCCCGCCGGGTGACGGTCAGCTCCCCGCCTGAGAGGATCAGCCTGGGCGCATCGCCTGCCGCCATCCGGGCCTGCGCCGCTTTCGCCAGATCGGCATGGGCTGCGGCCACGTCACGGGCCTCGCCCTCGATGGCATCGCCCAGGATTTCCACCGCCAGCCCGTCGGCCTCCGCCAATGCGGCGGCAGCGGCGAGCGATTGGGAGGGGGCGGCATAGATGCGGTTCTCCACCCGGGTCAGGCGTGGATCGCCAGGTGGAACCACACCGGTTGCGGCCGCCAAGACCTCCTGCACCGAAGCTGGTGTGTCGATCTTCCAGGAAGCTAGCACCGCCTCCGCCATCTCTGATGTGCTGGCATCGCCCACGGTTGGGCCAGACCCGATGAAGGCCGGATCGTCACCCGCCACATCCGAGATCATCAGCGACAACATCCGCGCCGGATAGGCCGCCGCCGCCAATTGCCCGCCTTTCACACGGCTGAGATGTTTCCGCACCGTGTTCATCTGGTCGATCGGCGCGCCGGAAGCGAGAAGCGCGGCATTCACCGCCTGTTTCTCTTCCAGGGTAATCGCGCCCGCGGGCTGGACCAACAGAGCCGAGGCGCCGCCTGAGATCAGCGCCAGGACAAAATCCTCCTCACCCAATCCGTCGAGCAATGCCAACATCCGCGCCGTCGCCTCCAGCCCGGCGCGATCCGGCACCGGATGGGCGGCCTCGACAATCTCGATGCCTTGGCAGGGGCGCGCATATCCATAGCGTGTGATGACCAACCCCTCACACGAGCCCCATTCCGCCTCAACCGCTTCGGCCATCCGCGCCGAGGCTTTTCCGGCCCCCACAACAACCACCCGGCCCGTGGGTTTCTCAGGCAGGAACGCAGGCAAGCTGCGCATCGGATCGGCGACCTCGACGGCGCGGTCAAAGAGGGTTCGCAAAAGGGTCTCTGGCGTCATAGCCTCTCCGCTCATTCCAGGGCGTGGTCCCCAGGCCATACCACTGGACGGGATTGCTCCGCCAGATCACCCTTCGCCTCTGGACCTCCCAGGTTTGGCTGTTATTGTTGCAACCGCAACGAGTGCGGGGAGGCGCGCGTTTTCCAAGATGACGATCCGGTTCTTTTCCGACGCCAAACGGCCCGTGCATCTTGGCCCCTACCCGCTTGAGCGCCTGTCGCGGGGGGCGATGCCCGATTTGGAGGCGGTGCCGCCGTTCGAGCCACTCAATTTCGCGCGGCCTAACATGCCGACCTCCATCGTCAATGCGATGACCGAGTATCAGGCGATGATGGATGCGATCCGCGATGGGCTGGTCAATAAAGCACGCGCCGGCTGCCCTGACGACCCATCCGAGCGCGCCAACCATCTGAAAGCCTTCGGATATTTCTCCGACGCCTCGATGGTGGGCATTGGACCCGTCCCCGACGCCGCCCGGCTGGAGCAGCCTTACCGCAACCCCGGGATCGACGCGCTGGTCCATGATTTGAGGACCAAACAGACCAAGACGCTCGCCTCGGGCATCGACATGATCATGGCCGATCTGAAAGAGGCGGCGGAGGCGCCGCCCGGCACAATCGACAGCCATCACACCGCAATTGTCTATCTCTATGAGATGCCGCGCGATCCCCGGCCCGATGAACCGGGGACGGACTGGCTGACCGATGCGCAAGCCCATCGCGCCGCCCTTCGCGCCACGGAAACCGCCGTGGTCATCGCGAACTACATCCGGCTTCTGGGGTGGGACGCGAAAGCCCATACCGCGACCACCTCTGATGTCGATCTGAGCCGCCTGACCGTGGCGGCGGGGCTGGCGACGGTAGAGGATGGCAAGCTGACCAATCCGTATCTGGGGGACCGGTTCGGCGTGGCGGTGGTGACCACGGATTTTGAGCTGGCCCATGATGCGCCGCTTGTGCCGTTGTCGGACCAGCCCTGGTTCAAAACCAAAGGCCCGGCCTGGTGGCTGGGCAAAGGGTTTGCCAAATCCGCGTTAAACGGTGACCCGTTTGCCAAGCGGGATTTCATGAATGGCCCGCATCCCTTTGAGACCCTGAAACGGGTCGAGAACCCCACCACCTATATCGACGAGCCGAATGTCGCCCGTGTGCCCAAACGCACCGACATGTTCGCCCGCGCCCAGTTCGGCGATATGGGCAAGGCGAACCAGGAGGCGGCGAAAGGCGGCTATTACGTCCGCAAAGCCGCGCCGTCGATGGCGCAGCGGCGGATGCTCGGGGCCTTTGTGCTCTTGCAAGACGGCGCGCCGGAGGCGGTGGAGCAGCAGACGGATGCGGAGGCCAATGCCCTTGCCGTGAAGGCGGCCAGCTATTTCCTGGGTGTCGATGCCGTGGGGATCAGCCGCTGCCCGGATTGGACCTGGTATTCCCATGATGCGCGCGGCGAGTCCATCGACCCGCCCCATGACCAGGCGATCTCCATGATCATCGACCAGGGTTATGAGACCATGGAAGGCGCCAGCGGCGACGATTGGATTTCCGTTGCTCAGTCGATGCGCGCCTATTTGCGGTTCTCGCTTCTGGGCGGAGTGATTGCCAAACAAATCCGCAATCTGGGTTATTCGGCCAAAGCTCATACGGTGATGGATGGGGAGGTGTTGCAACCGCCGCTTTTGCTGCTCTCCGGCTTGGGCGAGGTCTCCCGCATTGGTGAGGTCATCCTGAACCCGTTCCTTGGGCCGCGCCTGAAATCGGGCGTGGTGACGACCGACATGCCGCTCGCCCATGACAAGCCGATTGATTTCGGGATGCAGCGGTTTTGCGAGGCTTGCAATAAATGCGCCCGCGAATGCCCCTCCGGCGCCATCACCGCGGGCCCGAAGCTGATGTTCAACGGCTATGAGATCTGGAAATCCGACAGCGAACGCTGCGCCAGTTATCGGATCACAACCCTTGGCGGGGCCATGTGCGGGCGTTGCATGAAAACCTGCCCATGGAACCTGGAGGGGCTTTTTGCCGAGAAACCGTTGCGATGGGCGGCGATGAATATGCCTTCCGCCGCCCCGATGCTGGCGAAGCTCGACGATATGGTCGGCAATGGCGGGCTGAACCCGGTGAAGAAATGGTGGTGGGATCTGGAGTTGGAGGAAGACGGCGGCTATCGCCCGACCCGCCACAAGGTGAATGCCCGGGATTTGCAGCGCGAGTTGGACCTGAAATATGAGGATCAGACCCTGGCCGTCTACCCCGCGCCTTTGGCCCCGCATCCCTATCCTTATCCCTTCCCGATGGATCGCGAAGCGGGGATTGAGGCGTATCAGGCCATGGTGACGGCGGAAGAATACCGCGACCGGCTGGCCAAAGGTGATGACAGCGTCATCCACCGCTACACCAATGATGGCGACGCCCCGGTGATCCAAGTGGTGGTCGAGAAGGCCGAGGCGATGGCGGCGGACGTCACGAAGTACGAATTCCGCCGCCCCGATGGCGCCGACCTGCCGGAGTGGAGCGCGGGCGCGCATCTCGACATCGTCGTGGCGCCGGAATTCCTGCGGCAATACTCGATGTCGGGCGACCCTTCGGACCGGTCGAAATATCAGATCGGGGTGCTGCGGGAGGATGAGGGACGCGGTGGCTCGAAACTCATGCACCGGATTTTCAGTGAGGGGCGGCGGATTTTCATCTCTCCGCCGATTAACCATTTTCCCCTGGTCGAGGACGCCCCACATTCGCTTCTCATGGGGGGCGGGATCGGGATCACGCCGATGATCGCCATGGGCCATCGGCTGCACGCCTTGGGCAAACCCTTCGATCTGCATTATTGCGTGAAATCAAGGGGGTCTGCGGGGTTCTTGGAGGATTTGGCGGCAGTGCCTTGGGTGGATCACCTGCATCTACACATCTCCGACGAAGGCACCCGGGCCGATCTCGATCAGATCATGAAAGCGGCGCCCGAGGGCACCCATGTTTATACCTGCGGGCCCGAAGTCTTTATGGGGGCGGTGATGGAGAGCGCCGAACGCCACGGCGTGCCTGAGGAGGCGCGGCATTTGGAGTATTTCTCCGTCCCCGAGGTGCCGGATTATGTGAACCATGACTTCACGCTGCGCCTGAAGGATGGGCGGGAGTTCCTGGTTCCAGAGGAGAAATCGGCGACGGATGTGCTGGCTGAGAACGGGGTGCATGTGGATGTGAAATGCTCCGACGGGATTTGCGGGGTGTGTAAGTGCGGGGTGATCTCGGGCGAGGTTGAGCACCGGGATTTTGTGCTGTCGAAGGCGCAGCGGGAACACGCGATGATCCTCTGCCAATCGCGGGCGGCGGAGGCGGGTGGCGTGGTGGAGATTGATTTGTGAGATTGGCGTCAATGCGGTCGTCGTAAACCTGACCGGAGCCGGGCATCGGCAGGCCGGGGACTGGCGATCCAGACGATATTCGACAGCGATTTACAGCAGCCAGATCCGGCCTCAATCCGAACTAAGCACCCAGCCTCATCAAATCGCCAGGCCGCGGGACGGCCTGGCGATGCCCGGCGGCTTCGCCGCACTATTCGGGCAGGGGAAGGAGAACATGCGGGGGTCGGTCGAGCGTCTGCTCAGCCACGATTGTAATAGGTCATCACGCTGTGCTCGGCTTCCGCGAAGAACAGCCAGCGCTCGGCCAGCAGCCCCGCCAGGAACGCCAAGACCGCCAGCGCCATGAAAAACCCCGGCAAGAGGCCCCAGGACGCCAGCAAGGTCGCCACAAGCGGCACCGCGCCACCCAAGCCAATGGAGATCTGCCTCAGCTTCGCCTGGTGCTTCCGCCCGACCTGATAGCCCATCTCTTTCAGCAAATAGTTCCCGCCCGTATGCGGCGCCTCCAACATCCGCACCCGGCCCAGGTTGCCCAGTCCGGTGGCGCTTTCCGTGGTGGAGAGCGGCGGCGCCTCATCACCTTGCCGCCACCAAGCAAGCTTCACACCCCAGGCGACAAAGACCAGGATCGCGGCAAGGGTGGGCAAAGCGCCGCCACCACCGAAGACCACCACGCGAAGGGCGGCGTAGAGGAGCGCCCCACTGGCCAGCGCAAAAGCCAGAAAGGCCACTGGGGTCAACGGCTGATGCCAGCGCTGCACGGTCTTGAGCTGGCCATAGATCATAGAGGTTGAATAGACCGTGATCAGTGACAGGATCGCGGTCATGAGCCCAAGGACGCGCCCTGCCCCGCCCATCAGCAGAACCAGCGCAAACGCCCCCGCGATGGCAAGCGTGACGACGGCCAAGACCCCCTCTCGCGACAACCAGGAACTCCGCCATTGGCTGAACGCGCGTAAGGCCCGTTCGGGATGGCCCAGATGGAAGGTTGAGGAGATCAGCCCCGCGCCCGACAGCCCGAAGCCAAGAACAAACGCCGCCCAATAGAAGGCGCCAATCGGCGGGCTGCCGAGAAAGGCGGCGAGGCCAAGCGCCGCCAACAACCCAAACCCCGCGCCCGAGGAGACCGTGAAGAAGATGATGGAATAGGCCGGATGCATTCAGAGCTTCTCCAACGTCCGGTCGAGCCAGCCGAAGAAGCCTTCAGCGCGCGCCTCGCCCCGATCCGCTGCCAGGTCTTTCGCTAAATCAGTCAGATCGGGCAATTGCGGCACCGGTTCCGGCGTCTTGGGGCGTGGCGGGAGGTATTTGTTGACGGGTTTCGTACCCTGTTCCGGCATCAGGTCCATGCCACCGCGCTCGTCCACCAATTGCGACACGTCGGAGTTGGGATCACCCAGATCGCCAAAATGCCGCGCGCCTGCGGGGCAAGTGCGGACGCAGGACGGGACTCGGTCCTCCTCGGCGATATTCTCGTTATAGATCCGGTCGACACAGAGGGTGCATTTCTTCATCACCTTCTCCACCGGGTCCATTTCGCGCGCGCCATAGGGGCAAGCCCAAGCACATAACCCGCAGCCGATACAGGCGGTCTCGTTCACCAGCACAATCCCGTCTTCAGCGCGTTTGTAGCTGGCGCCGGTGGGGCAGACCGTCACGCAAGGCGCGTCTTCGCAATGCAGGCAGGATTTGGGGAAATGGACCACCGCCGCCGGGCCATCCTCGGGCTTGGCCTCATAGGTGTGGACGCGGTTGAGGAAGGCGCCCAGGGGGGCCTCGCCATAAGCATCTTGGTCGCCCAAAGGCGCGCCGTAGCCGCCGGTATTCCACTCCTTGCAGGAAATCACGCAGGCATGGCAGCCGACACAGGTGTCGAG
>JANQNZ010000296.1 GCA_028279315.1 Rhodophyticola sp.
CGTCCGGGCGTTGAACCGCGAGCCCACGGCCACTGCCGCCAGCCGCCTGTAGATTGCATTGTGAAGCAGGATGAAGAGCCCCCCAAACCCAAGCAAACAGACGGGCAGAAGAATCGCGACCTCCACCTCTCCACCGCGATACGCGATATAGGCCAGAATGATCGCAATCACGCCAAGCGGCGCCAGCAGGCCGATCACAATGGCAAGAAGGATCGGCAGGCCCTGCCAGAGCCCAGGGAAGAAATGGCTGCCCGCGGTTGTCATGGCTTTAAGCGTGCCTTTCCGCTCCAGCTTGAAGTCTAGGCGCCACTGGCTCATGCGGCATCCATCCAGGTGTTCAGGCGGTCGCGAAACATGTCAGGCGTGAGGTCCTCCGGCAACGCACTGTCGGGGAACGGCAAGACCGTTGAGCCTGCGCGCAACACCGTGCCCCCTGGGATCGCGAAGACCGCCGCGTAGGCGGCCCATTTGGTCAGCGACGTGCCAAGGCCTGAGCGGACATGCACCCCTTCGTCATCGAAGCGCATGGAAATCTCGCCCCGGTCATTTGCGGTGTCGATCCCCATCGCGATGAGCTTCCGGACTTGCATCCGATGGGTCACCATCCAAACCACCAGACCGGCCAAAAACCCGATGCCAAGCGCCATCAGAACCGCGCCGGCATTCTGGATATCAAGGAACGCAGCGCCAAAGCCGAGAGCCGCGCCGAACACCAGCGAAATCGCGAGCCAGAGGAGGGCCGATTTGAGCGGCGACCGCTCGGTCGCCTCGGCCCGGGACCAAGAGGTCATCGCCGCCGCCAATAACGCCGGGTCTTCGCGATAGGTGAATTCGATCGGCTCCGAGCTCACGGCCCCGCCCCTTTCCGGCGGTGCTTGCGATCCTCTTCCGGCACCGCGCCGAGATCGCTATCGCGGATCAACCGCTCCTCGCCCGCGAGACAGACAAACCGTTTCCCCCGAAGCCGCCCGATCAGCGTCAGCCCGACCTCCTGAGCGATCTCCACACCCCAAGCGGTGAATCCCGACCGCGAGGCCAAAACTGGGATGCCCATGAGCGCGGTTTTGATCACCATTTCCGAGGTCAGCCGTCCGGTTGTGTAGAGGATCTTATCCTCCGGCCCGGCCCCCTCGGCCCGCATCCACCCGGCGATCTTATCCACCGCATTGTGGCGGCCGACATCTTCCATATAGACCAGCGGGCGGTCACCTTGGCAGAGAACGGTGCCATGGATCGCGCCCGCCTCCAGATAGAGGCTCGGCGTCCGGTTGATCTTGTGGGAAAGCGCATAAAGCCAGCTTGTGCGCAGCTCCGCCTTGGGCAGGGTCAGCCCCTCCAACCCCGCCATCATATCGCCAAAGACGGTGCCCACCGCGCAACCACTGGTGCGGGTCTTTTTCTCCAACTTGGCTTCGTGATCCGTCTCGACCGCGGTGCGGACCACGACAACCTCAAGTTCTTCGTCAAAATCAATGCCGGTCACCTCATCCTCCGGCGCCAACATGCCCTGATTGGCCAGAAACCCAAGCGCCAGGTATTCCGGGTAATCGCCAATCGTCATTGCGGTCACGATCTCGCGCGTGTTCAGATAGATCGTCAAAGGCCGTTCTTCGACCACGGAGGTTTCAACCGGCTGCCCCGCCTCATCAAAGCCTTGAACCCGGCGCGAGAGGCCCGCGCGGCCCGGATCGGGCGCAATCAGATAGTTGTGATATGGGTCATCAAGAACGCTCAATTGCATCTCCGGCAAGCGGTCGATATGGCGGGTTCAGACGCACCCTAAAGGTCCCCCATGCCCGCGACCAGTTCCAAAAGCGCCTATTGGCGCGGCCTGCGCACGGCGCTGCCGTTCCTCTTGATGGTGTTCCCGTTTGGCCTGCTCTTCGGCGTTGTTGGCACTGAGGCGGGGCTGAACCTGGCCCAGGTGATGGGGTTCTCGATCCTGGTGATTGGCGGGGCCTCGCAATTCGCCGCGTTGCAACTGATGACGGAGAATGCGCCGACCATCGTTGTCCTGGCCTCGGCGCTCGCCGTGAACCTGCGGATGGCGATGTATTCCGCGGCCCTGGCCCCGCATCTGGGGGCCGCGCCGACCTGGCAGCGCATCCTGGTCGGGTATCTGAATTTCGATCAGACCTATGCGATTGGGGTCCAGGAATATGAGACGAAGCCAGAGCTTAGCATTGGTGAGCGAGTGGGTTTCTTCCTGGGCGCCGCCACGGTCTTTGCCCCCACCTGGTATTTCGCGACGCTGATTGGTGCGGTTCTGGGGGAGACGGTCCCGCCGGAAATGGCCCTCGATTTCGCGGTGCCGATCACCTTCCTCGCCATGATTGGTCCGGCGCTGCGGACCCCGGCCCATATGGTGGCGGCGGGGGTGTCGGTGGCGCTTGCGATCCTTTTTGCGGGCATCCCCTACAATCTCGGGCTTCTCTTGGCGGCCATCGGCGCGATGATGGCAGGGGCCGAGGTGGAACGGCGGATGGGGGCGCGGTGATGGAGTATTCCGGCGCCGAGATTTGGCGGATCATCCTCTTGCTCGGGATCGGGACCTTCCTGATCCGGTATTCGTTCTTGGGCCTTCTGGGTGACCGCCCCCTGCCCGATTGGCTGCTCCGCCACCTCCGCTATACCGCCGTGGCGATCCTGCCCGCGCTGATCACGCCGCTGGTGCTGTGGCCGCAGGCAACGGGCGGGGAAACCGACCCCGCGCGCCTTGGGGCCGCGGCGGCGGCGCTTGCCGTGGGCTATCTAACAAAAAACCCGATCTGGGCGATTCTGAGCGGATTGGGGGCGCTCTATCTGCTGCTCTATTTGATTGGCTAGGTCGTCTGCGCGCCCCGATCCCCCGTCCTTCCCCGTCCCCTGTCCGAATACTGCGACGAAGGCGCCATTCGCCCGTCCAGGACTCTGTCCGCTCTGGCCTTCATCTTTCCCCAAATACGCAAACCCCATCAGCTACATTGGCGCTGCCCGAAAAGGACCTGGCGCGCACCGCCATCGAAGCCCGGATTTGCCGGCAAATCCGTCCGGAAAAGCCGGCTTTTCCGGCCCCGCCTAGACCGGCAGCGCCGTCGTCTCCACCACCGTTTTCAGCGCGAAACTCGACTGCATCCGCGCCACGCCGGGCAAACGCGCCAGAGACGTCCGGTGAATGCGCGCAAAATCCTCGCTATCGCGCGCCACCACCTTCAAGAGGTAATCCGCGCTGCCTGCCATCAGATGGCATTCCAGCACATCGGGGATCTTCGCCACCTCCCGCTCAAACGCATCCAGCAACTCATCAGCCTGGCCGCTCAACCCGATCTCCACAAAGACCGTGGTCACCCGGCCCACGGCGCGGGCGTCCAGCCGGGCGATATAGTCGCGGATCACGCCCGTCTGCTCCAGCCGCTGCACCCGCCGGTGGCAGGCCGAGGGCGAGAGATGCACGGCCTCGGACAGGTCCGCATTGGTCATCCGGCCATTCCGTTGCAGCAGGCGCAAAATCCGCGCGTCCATCTCATCGATCTCAACCATCGCGCAAAACTCTCTCACGTTGCGGCCATCTGATCGAAGGTCCTTGCGCAAATCCGCAAAGCACTCAAGTAGAATTCAACCCTTTGCCGTGCGCTTTGTGGCAGAGAGGACGCGAAGGATTGGGAGGAGAACGGGATGCATATCGGCTGCCCGAAAGAGATCAAACCGCAGGAATTCCGTGTCGGGCTGACCCCCGTCGCGGCGCGGGAGGCGGTGGCCCATGGCCATGACGTAACGGTGGAGACGGGCGCAGGTGTGGGCGCGGGCTTCCCCGATGAGGATTATCTGGCCGTGGGTGCCAAGATCGCAGGCACGGCGACCGAGATCTTCGCCGCTGTCGATCTGATCGTGAAGGTCAAGGAACCCCAGGCCGCTGAGCGGAAGATGCTGCGCGAAGGCCAAGTGCTCTTCACCTATCTCCACCTCGCTCCAGACCCGGACCAAACCCATGATCTGATTGCCTCGGGCTGCACCGCGATTGCTTATGAGACCGTCACCGATGCCTCAGGCGGCCTGCCGCTTCTGGCGCCGATGTCAGAGGTCGCGGGGAAGCTGGCGCCGCAAGTGGGCGCCTGGACGCTGCAAAAGGCCAATGGCGGGCGCGGCGTGTTGATGGGCGGCGTCCCGGGCGTGGGGCCTGCGAAAGTCGTGATCATCGGCGGCGGTGTGGTCGGCACCCATGCGGCGCGCGTGGCCGCGGGCATGGGGGCAGAGGTCACGGTGCTCGACCGCTCGCTTCCCCGGATGCGTTATCTGGATGATGTCTTCGGCGCGGTCTTCCGCACCCGCTATGCCAGCGCCGGGAACACCGCCGAATTGGTGGCCGAGGCCGATATGGTTGTGGGCGCGGTCCTGATCCCCGGGGCCGCGGCGCCCAAGCTTGTCACCCGCGCGCAGCTTTCAGAGATGAAGCCCGGTGCGGCCATCGTCGATGTGGCCATCGACCAAGGCGGCTGTTTCGAGACCTCCAAACCCACCACCCATGAAGACCCGATCTATGAGGTGGACGGGATCATGCATTATTGCGTCGCCAATATGCCCGGCGCCGTCGCCCGCACCTCCACCATCGCGCTTGGCAATGCGACGATGCCGTTTCTGATTGCGCTGGCCGATAAGGGCTGGAAGCAAGCCTGCGAGGACGATCCGCATCTGTTGGAAGGGCTGAATGTCCATGCGGGCAAGCTGACCAATTACGCGGTTGGGAAGGCGTTGGAGATCGACGTATTGTCGCCTGCGTTGGCGTTGAAGGTTTAGGGCTGAGGCTGATCCGGCGCCATTCAGCTTCCTCGGACTAGGCTGCGCAACGACAAGCCGGGCATCGACAGGCCGAGGGCTGGCGATCCAACGTCTAAGCCGACGCGCTTTATCCCCGCCAAATCCGGCCTCGCTCCAATCTCAGCACCCAGACTCAGCCAAATCGCCAGACCGCCCGGGCGGCCTGTCGATGCCCGGCGCCTTCGGCTTGATTCCGGGCCGGAGGCGTAGAATTCACGTCACTCCCTCACGCCACCCATTTGATCGAACAGCCCATCGACGGGATCTGATCTTCTGGCCCCCGCCCGGTCTCGGCCACCAGTTTCATCGCCTCGAACAGATCCCGGCGCAAATCGGCAGGTCCGGCCTGCGCGCGGCTCGCATCAAGCCGGCCGCGATATTGCAGCTCTCCGGCCGCATTCAACCCAAAGAAATCCGGCGTGCAGGCCGCATCCCAGGCCCGCGCAACCGACTGATCGGCATCGTGAAGATACGGAAATGGGAACCCATGTTTCTCTGCCATCGCGACCATCCCTTCGAACCCATCCACCGGATACTGCACCGCATCGTTGGAGCAGATCGCCGCAAACCCAACCCCAAGCGGGGCCAAGTCCCGCGCGTCCCGGACGATCCGATCAATCACCGCCAGAACATATGGGCAATGGTTGCAGATAAAGGCGATGACGGTGCCGTTCTCCCCCATCACATCGCTCAGCGTATAACGCTGCCCATCCGTCGCGGGCAGATCGAACCCCGGCGCTTTCCAGCCGAAATCGCAAACAGGTGGGGTGGCGGCCATGGGTTTTTCCTCCAAGACAAGACGACTGCCGCGAAAGCTAAGCGGCCCACTCAAAAGATGCAAAGACCCGCCCCATGACAGGCGAGCCCTTCACAACCGGTACGACGCGCCTCAGCCCCGCTTCAACGCGTCCCGGATCTCCATCAGGATGTCCAATTCGCTTGGACCAGGGTCTTCCACGGGCGCCTCTTCCTCGGGCGTCTCCGCCGCGGCCTTCACCTTGTTCACGTACCGCACCAGCATGAAGACCACGAAGGCGATGATCAGAAAGTTGATGATCGCCATGACAAAGGCCCCCCAGGCGAAGACCGAGGCGCCCGCCTCGCGCGCCGCCTCAAGGGAGGCGCCCACCGGCACCTCACCCGCCAGGACGACGTAGTTATTGGTGAAGTCCAACCCCCCGGTGAAAAGCCCGATGAGCGGGTTGATCAAATCCGCCACCAGTGACGAGACGATTGCCGTGAAGGCCGCCCCGATGATGATCCCCACGGCCATATCCATGACATTGCCCTTGGCAATGAATTCTCTGAATTCGCTTAGCATGTGTTGTTCCTAAATTATCCTGTCCCACCATGCGCTTATGCGGCCTCTAGCGGCCTTGGTGCTTTCACGCACAGTCTGTGGCGCAGACTGATACAAAACTGCCTCTGGCCCAATGGGAAAGATTCCCTACCTTTCACCGGACCTCTGACCCCAAAGGACATGCCATGGCCGACCTCTCCGCCTTTCCGATCACCCAACGCTGGCCCGCCTCGAACACGGACGTGATCCAGCTCTATTCGTTCCCGACGCCCAATGGGGTGAAGGCCTCCATCGCGTTGGAGGAGATGGGGCTGGCCTATGAGGCGCATAAGGTCACGCTGGCCGATGCGGATGTCAAAAGCGATGCCTTCCTCTCCCTCAACCCCAACAACAAGATCCCCGCGATCATCGATCCAAACGGACCCGATGGCGCACCGATCGGCCTGTTCGAATCCGGCGCGATCCTCATCTACCTGGCCGAGAAGTCGGGCAAGCTGATCGGGGACAGCCCGGCCGAAAAATACAAAACGATCCAATGGCTCATGTTCCAGATGGGCGGGATAGGGCCGATGTTTGGTCAGCTTGGCTTCTTCTACAAGTTTGCGGGCGCAGAGATCGAAGACCCCCGTCCGCGTGAGCGCTATATTGGCGAAGCCAAGCGCCTCCTGAACGTATTGAACGGAGAACTTGCGGACAAAGACTGGATCACCGGCAGCTATTCCATCGCCGATATCGCCATCGCGCCCTGGCTGGGCGGGCTTGATTTCTATGAGGCGAAGGAGGTCGTGGGCTGGGACGACCATAAACATGTCGTCGCCTATCTCGACCGGTTTCTGGACCGCCCGGCGGTGCAGAAGGGTCTGGTAACGCCGCCGCGGGATTAGGGCTACGGCGACACTTACTCGTAGACCGGGCCTTGGCCCGGTGGCCCCTCCGTTCGTCTTCCCGGGCCAAGGCCCGGTCTACGCAATAGGGCGGCTCTCGGCACCAGGCTTCACCAATCTGCCAGCTTGCCAGGCCCCCCCGACACGCGGTAGCCGGGCATCGACAGGCCGAGGGCTGGCGATCCAACGGTTGAGCGACAGCACTTTATGCCAACCAAATCCGGCCTCGTTCCAATCTCAGCGCCCAGACTCAACCAAATCGCCAGACCGCCCGGGCGGCCTGGCGATGCCCGGCGCCTTCGGCTTGATTCCGGGTGGGGGTGTAGAAAGACAGTGGCTCAGTGCGATCAGAATCAAGAGCCAGGGCGGCTTTGATGGGCCCCGAACCTAGACTGATATTTCCCGCACGTCCGGCTGAATCATATCCGCCGCCTTCTCAGCAATCATCATGGTGGGCGCATTCGTGTTCCCGCCAATGAGCTTTGGCATCACCGACGCATCCACGACCCGCAGCCCCTCAACCCCGCGCACCCGCAACTCCGTGTCCACCACCGCATCGGCATCACCGCCCATCCGGCAGGTGCCAACCGGGTGATAGATCGTGTCGGCGCGGGCGCGGATATCGGCCTCTAGCGCTTGATCGCTCCCATCATGAGGATAAAGCTTCGCCCCCCGCCACGGGGCAAGCGGCTCGGCCTCCAGGATTTGTTCCATCACCCGGGCGCCTTTCATCAGACCCTCAAGGTCCTCCGGCGCGCTCAGGAAATTCGGATCGATCCGCGGTGGTTTTGCCGGGTCCGCACTGACAAGGCCCACATGCCCCGCCGATTTCGGGCGCAAGATGCAGACATGGCAGGAATACCCGTCACTCAGACGGATCTTCCGCATATGGTCATCGACAATCCCCACCACGAAATGCAGCTGCACATCGGGCCGGTCGAGGCTTGGGTCGGTCTTCAGAAACGCCCCCCCCTCGGCCATGGGGGAGGCGAACAGCCCCTCCCCGCTCTTCCGCCACCGCAACCCCGCCGTGCCCAAGCGCCCGAGCCCCCGCGGGTTCAACCCCACCACATCGCGCCGGCGCGACCGGTAGGAGATGACGTAGTCCAAATGATCCTGCAGGTTCTGCCCAACCCCCGCCC
>JANQNZ010000310.1 GCA_028279315.1 Rhodophyticola sp.
TACGGCGGAGGAGATCACCAAACATGGGCCTTGATATAGGCCGGGGGCGGGAAGGGCACAACGGTGGCCGCGATCTGGCCCGGTCAGGCGTTGGGCACCCGGATGTGGCCTGAGGAGATCGGGACGGCGCTGCCTGCAATACGGATCGCGGTCAGTACGCCGTCCGACACATCGGCGCTCAGACCAATGTCGCTTGGCCGCCCCATTTCTACCCCTTGGGTCAGGGTCAGGCGGGTTGTGCCTGGCCCAAGCGCGCCATTGGCCAGCAGTTGGCCCGCAAAAATCGCACTGGCGGAGCCGGTTGCCGGGTCTTCGGGGATACCGGCGCCCGGGTCGAACATCCGCGCTTGGTAGTCCGTGGTCCGGCCGGGCGTATAAAGATAAACCGCCTCACACCCCGCGGCTTTGGCCAAGGCGCTCCACCCCGGTTCGGTCACCCGCGCCGCCGCCAGCGCCGCAAGGTCTTGCATCGGTGCGTAGATGAAGGAGGGGCCACCTTCGAACGCGCCGGGCGCGTGGGGGCCGATCTGTGCCTCTGATAGCCCAAGCGCGGCGGCGAGGGAGGTGGGTGTGATCTCTCCGGCGAGGGGTATTGGCAATTTCGGGGCGGTGAACTCCGCCGCGATTTCCGCGCCTTTCCGTGCGACAGAGACGGGCACCAGGCCTGCGACCTCTTCGAGCGTGATCTCTGTCTGAAAATCGCCGTCGGGCGCGTCTTTCAGCGCCAGATGGATGGCGCAGCCGATTGTCGGGTGACCGGCGAAGGGGATTTCGTCGGTGGGAAAGAAGATCCGGACCTTCGCGGTATGGGCCGGGTCATCGGGCTGCTGCACGAAGATCGTCTCGGACAGATTGAACTCCCGCGCGATGGTCTGCATTTGCGCTGTGGTCAGATCGCCGGCCTCTTCGACAATGGCCAAAGGGTTCCCGGCGAAAGGCCGGTCTGTGAAGACATCGTAAGTGTGGAATGGTTTCATCGTCGCCCCCTTGCCGCAGCCCAAGATTGGCGCGGCAAGGGGGGGCTGACAAGAGGCTCAGAAATGGAAGGCCACGCCAAGAGAGATGTTGTCCGTGGTCACGCCAATATCGCCGCCAGGCGCCTGAAGCGTCAGATCGCCTCTGGTATATTCCAGCCGGGCCGAGACGTTTTCCGACAGCATCATTTCGCCGCCGATGCCGAAAACGGGGCCGTCCATCACCAGATCAATTGGCAGGCTGCTCAAATTCCCATTCGATGAGGAATAGCCGACAAGGCCGTAGACCAAGACATTGTCGAAGGCATATCCGGCACGCAGCCGGGCCGAGATGGTGTTTTCGATCCCAAACGTGTCGCCCGGAACGGCGTGTTCACTCCGACCGGTAAACGCGATCTCACCGCCAACAACCCAATTGTTGTCGAGCGCGTGATTATAGCCTGCAAAAAGGCCCACGGCGGTGCCCTGATCGGGATCGACGGGCGTGTCGCTGTTGGGGTTCACATAGTGGAAGCTCAGGCCGCCATAGGCGCCGTGCCACAGATCAGCGGCGCTTTGCGCCCCGGCGCTACCGGCAAGAGCGGCGGTCAGGGTCAAACCAGCGAGAATGGCTTTCATCGAAGTCATAGCTCAAATCCTTGAATGCGGTGTCTATGTTGATGGGTCGGGTGCGAAAGCCACTGGGTTCAAAAGAAGACGGGGTCCGCCCGGCAGATCGAGATCGGCGATTTGACCCGGAGTGGGCGCAGCCCGGGTTGCGAACTGGCGGCTTTAATCCCGCGCCTAGGCGCCCCACAATGCAAAAAAGGGGCGCCCCCTTGAGGCGCCCCCGTCACATTCTGACAATGGGTTCAGAAATGCATGGCAACACCGATCGAAACCGTGTTGCCTTCGATCCCCGCGGGCACGCCGTCAAGATCAAGGTCGGAGCGGTTGTATTCGATCCGGGCCGAGACGGTCTCGGTCAGCATCGTCTCAAAACCCAGGCCAAAGACCACGCCATCGGCGTCGACGGTTGTGCCCAGGATCGTCAGATCGGCCTGCTGATACCCCAAGCTGCCGTAGATCAGGCTGTTGCCAAGGGCATAGCCGGCGCGACCGCGGAGGGTGATGACATCTTCCATATCGAGCTCGATGCCCGGAACAATCGGGATGCCAGAGACTTGGCCATAGCTGAGTTCACCACCGACAACCCAATTCGCGTCAATCGCGTGGTTGTAGCCGACAAAGAGGGAGCCGCCATGGCCGGTGCCAAGTTGGACCGGAGCGCCGTCAACCTCTGGGCTGGCGATGTCGAATTGGAAACCGCCATAAAAACCCTGCCAGTCGGTAGCGTCTTGGGCCGCGGCGGCCCCGGCGGTCACGGCAGAAATAGCCGCGGCGGATGCGAAATTTTTCAATGAAGTGAACATGTTAAACTCTCCTGAACTGGACCGGCCTGATTGCCGCGTCTCAAGGGTCGGTCGAGCCGAGGAGAGGATGGGTTCACTAAGCGGAGAAGGCCGCGGTTAACCTGTTGCGATCAAGTCACACCAGGCGGGAGTTGTCTTTCGCCGCGCGCACAAAATCGCGGAACAGCGGGTGCGGGTCGAAGGGTTTCGATTTCAGCTCGGGATGGAACTGAACGCCGATGAACCAGGGGTGGTCTTTCACTTCGACAATTTCGGGCAAGCGGCCGTCGGGGGACATGCCTGAGAAGATCAGCCCCTGCTCCTCCAGCGCCTCGCGGTATTTGATATCGACCTCATAGCGGTGGCGGTGCCGCTCCTCGATGGCGAGATTGCCGTAGGCTTCTGCGACGCGGGAGCCGTCTTTCAGAACCGCGTCATAGGCCCCAAGCCGCATCGTCCCGCCTTTGTCATCATCGGCAGTGCGGGTGACTTTGTAGTTGCCCTGGACCCATTCCTTCAGGTGATAGACCACGGGCGTGAAGCGCTTCTTGCCCGCCTCGTGGTCGAATTCTTCCGACCCCGCATCACCCAGATCGGCCAGGTTTCGAGCCGCTTCGATCACCGCCATCTGCATCCCCAGACAAATGCCCAGATAAGGCACGCCCCGGGTGCGCGCGAATTCGGCGGCGTTGATCTTCCCCTCAGTCCCACGTTCGCCAAACCCGCCGGGAACGAGGATTGCGTGGAACCCTTCCAGGTAAGGCGCGGGATCTTCGCGCTCAAAAATCTCCGCGTCGATCCACTCCGCCACCACCTTCACGCGGTTCGCCATACCACCATGGGTCAGCGCCTCGGCGATGGACTTATAGGCGTCTTCCAACTGCGTGTATTTGCCAACGATGGCGACGCGCACCTCGCCTTCGGGGTTGTGGATGCGGTCGGCCACATCCTCCCAGACCGTCAGGTTCGGCTTGGGCGCGGGTGAGATGCCAAAGGCGTCCAGCACCGCCTGGTCCAGCCCTTCGCGGTGATAGGCAAGGGGGGCCTCATAGATTGAGGCAAGGTCTTGGGCGGCGATCACACTGTCGGGGCGGACGTTACAAAAGAGCGCCAGCTTCTCCCGTTCTTTCTCCGGGATCGGCCCTTCGGAGCGGCAGACAAGGATGTCGGGTGCCAGGCCGATGGAGCGGAGTTCCTTGACCGAGTGCTGGGTCGGTTTGGTCTTCAACTCGCCCGAGGCTTTGATGAAAGGCAGAAGCGTCAGATGCATGAAGATGCACTGCCCGCGCGGGCGTTCCTGGCCAAATTGGCGGATCGCTTCGAAAAACGGCAGGCCTTCGATATCACCCACGGTGCCGCCGATCTCACAGAGCATGAAATCGACCTCATCCTCGCCAATGGCGATGAAATCTTTGATCTCATTTGTCACATGGGGAATCACCTGGATGGTCTTGCCCAGGTAATCGCCGCGGCGTTCCTTCTCCAAAACATTGGAGTAAATCCGGCCTGAGGACACGCTGTCGGTCTTCCGCGCGGCAACGCCGGTGAAGCGTTCGTAATGGCCAAGGTCCAGGTCCGTCTCGGCACCGTCATCGGTGACAAACACCTCGCCATGTTCGAAGGGGCTCATCGTGCCGGGATCGACGTTCAGATAAGGGTCAAGCTTGCGCAGACGCACGGTATAGCCGCGGGCCTGCAACAGCGCCCCAAGGGCGGCTGAGGCCAGGCCTTTGCCAAGCGAAGAAACCACACCGCCGGTGATGAAAATGAACCGCGCCATCTTTGCCAGAAACTCCCCGTGAGGACCCCGTCGATCCTGCCGATCAACGCCAATCCGAATCCCAATATCACGGGATTTAAGAATAACCGGATTCGCCCGGGAAGGGCAAGAGACCCGCTAGATGATGTTGAGGATTAGGGGGAACCCCCCAGATTTACTCGTCCGCGCGGGGCGGCAGGGCGGGGGCATCACCGGTGCTTGGCGGCAGAAGATCGGCGCCCGAAGGTGTGGCCGGTGCAGGTGGCAGAAGACCTGAGGGATCGTCCTCATTGGTCGTGGAGCTTTCGATGCCCAACTGGTCAAGAACCGAGTCCGAGGCGGAGTTCTGTGCGGCAATGATCGTCAGCGTGATCGAGGTGGCGAGAAACGCAATTGCAAAAGCCCAAGTAAGCTTGCCCAAGGCCGTCGCCGCCTGCCGCCCGGTCATCACACCGCCACCGCCGCCGATCCCCAAACCGCCACCTTCGGAGCGCTGCAAAAGCACAACGCCAATCAGGCAAATCGCGAGGATCAGATGGACGACGAGGATGATGTTTTCCATGGGCTGGAGACCACCTAGCTTTTGATCGCCGCTTACTTATGAGATGCGACAGGCCGCCGCAAGGGCGGATCACACAACTTTAAGGCGAAATGCCCCCGTTTGCGCAATCATTTTTTGGCGAGTGACGTGTGACGACATCCGCCCGAACCTCGGGCGCGCAGTGACAAATCGGTTTCACGCCCGCGCGCCTGTCGCTATACCGGCGCGGGTTTGCGTCTGAATGAGACAAAAGGGGGCGGTGAGGGCATGGCCAATGTGGTGGTGGTCGGCGCGCAATGGGGCGACGAGGGCAAAGGCAAGATCGTCGATTGGTTGAGCGAGCGGGCCGATGTGATTGCGCGCTTCCAAGGCGGGCATAATGCGGGCCACACGCTGGTGATCGATGGGGCCGTTTATAAGCTTCATGCGCTGCCCTCGGGCGTAGTGCGGGGCGGAAAGCTCTCTGTGATCGGCAATGGGGTGGTGCTGGACCCCTGGCACCTGATCGATGAGATCGAGACGGTGCGCGCCCAAGGGGTGGAGATCACGCCCGAGACGCTGATGATTGCCGAGAACACACCCCTGATCCTGCCGATCCACGGAGAGTTGGACCGCGCGCGGGAGGCACAGAATTCCGTTGCCAAGATCGGCACAACGGGCCGCGGCATCGGCCCGGCTTATGAGGACAAGGTGGGCCGCCGGTCGGTCCGCGTGGCCGATCTGGGCGACGCCGCGACGTTGGAGACGCGCGTCGACCGCGCGCTGGTTCATCACGATGCGCTCCGTCGGGGTTTGGGGTTGGAATCGGTGGACCGCGACGCGCTTTTGGCGCAGCTGCGGGAGGTGGCGCCGAAGATCCTCGCCTATGCCGCACCGGTCTGGAAAGTGTTGAACGAAAAGCGGAAAGCCGGGAAACGCATCCTCTTTGAAGGCGCCCAGGGCGCGCTTCTGGATATTGATTTCGGGACGTATCCCTTTGTGACTTCCTCCAACGTCATCGCGGGCCAGGCGGCGACCGGTGTCGGCGTGGGGCCGGGCGGGATCGATTTTGTGCTGGGGATCGTGAAGGCCTACACAACTCGCGTGGGGGAGGGGCCCTTCCCCACCGAGCTGCACGACGCCGATGGCCAGCGTTTGGGCGAGCGGGGCCATGAGTTCGGCACCACCACGGGCCGCAAACGCCGCTGCGGCTGGTTTGATGCGGTTCTGGTGCGACAGACCTGCGCGACCTCGGGCGTGAACGGGATTTCGCTGACCAAGCTCGACGTGCTCGACGGGTTTGAGGAGTTGAAGATCTGCACCGGCTATGAGTTGGATGGCGCCCGCCTTGATTACCTTCCAACGGCCGCGGATCAACAGGCGCGCGTGACGCCGATTTATGAGACCATGAAGGGCTGGTCGGACTCCACCGCAGGCGCTCGGTCTTGGGCCGATCTGCCGGGTGAGGCGGTGAAATACGTGCGGCGGATCGAGGAGTTGATCCAATGCCCCGTCGCCCTACTCTCCACCTCGCCCGAGCGGGATGACACGATCCTGGTCACCGACCCGTTCGCGGATTAAAGGGTTTTGCGTTTTTCATGAGACCTGGCGTATCGAAATTCCCGTTCGAGATCAGCACCTTGTTGATCGAGGGGCAGTGAATTTCGATGCAGCCTAAACGCAAAACGCCCTGAAGGGAGGCCAGCCTTGGCGCTCAGCTACAAAACCCGGCGGCGGCTGTCGCTTCTGATCCTGCTGGTCGGTTTGCCGATCTATATCGGCGCGGCGTGGTTCTTGGTCAGCCTGTTTGAGCGGCCCTCGGTCTTTGTCGAATTGGCGATCTATGTGGCCCTTGGCGTCATTTGGGCGCTGCCGTTCCGCGCGGTGTTTCGCGGCGTGGGCCAGGCCGATCCGGATGCGCCGACGCCGGGCCAAGACCGCCCGTCGGACCCGCCCCAAGAATGAGACATAGCCGCGCCGGGGGTCTCCGGCACGGCCATGTAAAGTGATCTTTCGGCTGGTCAGCCGCGGAAATGCGGCGACCGGCGGGTCAGCTTGAACTCACCCCGTGCGATCTTTTCGATCGTCCCTTCGCGCAGCAGGATGCCGAAGGCGCGCAACCCGTCTTCCCGGTCGAACTCACCCTCCGCGCTTTCGTCCAAAAGGCGCATCACATGGCGGCGGCTGAAGACCGGGCTGCCATCCACATGGGTGGCATAGGCCGCGGCCAGCTCCATCCGGTCTTCGGTGGTGCTGTGGTCATGCTGGGCCAGATAGGCAGGGAAACCAGCGAGCGGTTGCTCGGGCGCGGGTTGGGGCTCCGCGGCGATCTGCTCCTCCTCGGCCTCAATGGCGTCGGCGTCGAGTGCCTCAGCGGGGCTTTCCAAGACCTCGTCTTCCATCATCTCGGCGACGTCGTCTTCGGCCTCTTCCGCCGCCGCGTCGATGTCGCCCGCGGCGTCTTCAAAGGCGCTTTCCTCTACCATCTCCTCGGCCAGGTCGTCGTCAAGACGGGTCTGGCTGGAGGACGAGGCGGCGATCTTGCGCAAGGCAACCTCGGCGAGGTCTTCATCTTCCGCAACAGGCTCAGCGGCGGCCATGGCGCTCAGCTCTTCGCTGAGTTCCGCGCGGCGGTCGGTGTCCGTGCGCGGCGCGCTTGCGTCTTGCAAAGCGTCGACCCCGTCATCGCTGTCGGCCTCGTCGCCCCGACGCCCAACGCGCATGATCTGCCCGGCGCGGGCCGCGAGATCGGCAAGGCTTGAGATCACCTTGCGCGGGGCGGCCCGATCGGGCTCAGCATCGCTGTCGAAGGCGGTGTCTTCAAACTCGCTAACGGCTTCGGCGGTCTCTTCGGTCTCAAGCCGGGAGTCCTCGCCCAGTTGCAGAGGCGCCTCAGGCGTTGTCTCCTCCTCGGCGGCAAGCGCAAGGCTGCCTGAGGTCACGCGGCGCGGGCGAACCGGTGCTGCGGCTGCCTCTGCCGTGCGGGGTTCATCCCGGTCGATGCGTTGTTCCGAGACAAGAACCAGAGGTGCCGGGCGGCCATCGCTGCTGCCCCGGTCGGACCGGCGGGTCATATCAACCCGCACCCGGCGCGGGCGCATCACCCGGGCCAGATCGTCCCTATATTCCGCGGTTTCGTCATCCTCGTCGCGGGCGCCGCCTTCGCCAAGCTCTTCCTCGGCGCTGCGCGCGGCAACCGCGGCTTTCAGATGTTCGATATTGGCGCGGCGGCGGCTGGTCTCATCGGTGGACAGACGGCTGTCGGTCGCCTCGAACAGACGGCTGACATCGGCCTCGGCCTCCTCAGGATCGGCGCCATCGACAAATTGCTGCTTCCGGGCCTCGCGCATGGTCTGCTTGGCTTGACGCTCTGCGTCGATTGCGGCGAGTTCCGCCTGAAGCTCTGCCTCATCCTCGGGGCTGAGCCCGGTATCCGGCGCAGCCGTGTCGGCCTCCGCCTCAGCGTCTGCGGTGTCATCCTCATCCGAAGCGTCGATGTCATCAAGCGCCGCAGCAACGGCGTCGTCATCCGCCGCATCCTCATGATGCTCCGCGGAGATCTCATCAGCGGTCTCATCTTCGGGGGTGTCGGCTTCGTCAGAGGCTTCAACGATCTCAGCGGCGAGGTCATCGTCCTCAGCGGTGATGTCATCGGCTGCGTCGACGTCGCTCTCGGCGGCTTCATCCTCAACCTGATCGTCATCCTCAGCGGCGAGGTCGTCCGCTTCGGGCTCCACTTCCGGCTCCGGCTCAGACGGGCCTTCAAGGCTGTCCTCAACCTCGGCTTCGGCTTCCGGCTCATCGGTCAGCGCGCCAGCGGCGAGGATGGCGGAGAGGTCGGTGTCTTCCTCCGGCTCAACCGGCGCGAGGTCGGCATCGGCCTCCTCATAGCTGGCGTTGTAATCCTCTTCCTCGGCGGCGGCCCGCAGAATGTCGGAGAAATCTTCATCAGCCGCGGTTTCGTCCGACGGCTCCTGGTCTTCGGCCTCGTTGCTCTCGGCCTCGACAGGCTCCGCATCCGTTGCGATGTCTTCCTCAGCCTCAGCCTCAGCCTCAGCCTCAGCCTCAGCCTCGGCCTCAGCCTCAGCCTCAGCCTCAGCCTCAGCCACTGGCTCGGCGAGCATTTCGTCGACAGCGTCCTCGACGGCTTCAGCTTCCGTCGCTTCCTCGATCTCAGCCTCGGCTTCAATCGGGGCTTCCTCTTCGCGCGTAGCTTCCGGCGCCTCTTCGATTTCCGCCGCGGCTTCAATCGGCGCGACGTCTTCCGCCGCAGCCTCCGGGGCTTCTTCGACCTCAGCGGCGGGCTCATCCTCAGCTTCGGCGTCTTCGCCTGCGTCGGCTTCTGCCTCAACCTCAGGCGTTTCCTCTTCTAAGGCCGGCTCGGCAGGGGCTTCCGCCTCTTCGGCCGCCTCTTGATGTTCCTCAACCGTCACCTCTTCGGCATCGGTTGCGGCCATGCGCAGGCGCGCGAGTTTTGCAGCAACGCTTTCCCCATCGGCGATGGGCGCGCTTTCGAAGCTTTCCGCTTCATCCAGGATCTCGGCGTCATCGTCGCTGTCGGCTTCGGCGAAGAAGGCGTTGACGGCTTCGGGCGCGACAGGGGTGGGGGCGGGT
>JANQNZ010000323.1 GCA_028279315.1 Rhodophyticola sp.
ATCGCCGACCACCAGCCGGTCCATGGGCCGGCCGCGTGCCAAATCCTCCATCACATCGGCAATGGCTGAGAGTTGATCGTCGGTCTCCTCATAGGCGAAGCGGGCGGCGAAGGCCTCCCACATATCGCCGGGCGCCTCGATCAGCGGGGCGGAGCGAAGCTCCCGTTCGGCGGCGACGCGGATCAGCTTGTCGGCGATCTGGCGAATGCGTTCTTTCAGCTTCGCTTTCTTCGCCTGCCAGGCCCCACCACCAAGCTTGTCGAGCAACCCTTCGTCATGGCCGTAGCGGCTGAGCAGCTCGATATTCTCAACGGGCAGGAACAGACGGTCACCGCCGGCATATTCCAGCGCGAGGCATTCATGAGGCGCGCCCATGGCGGTCACGGTTTCAAGGCCGTTGTAGCGCCCGACCCCATGGTCCACATGCACCACCAGATCCCCGGCAGAGAGGGTCTGCGCCTCCGTCAGGTAATTCTCGGCCCGGCGGGTTCGACGTTTGGGGCGGATCAGACGATCGCCCAACACATCCTGTTCGGAGATCACCGTGAGCCCACCGCCTGTGAAGCCCTCCTCCAGCGGCCAGACGGTCAGGTAGATGGGGGATGGGACGCTGGTCTCGGCGATCTCACTTGCATTGTCGATCAGCCGCAAACCGCTGACCGCCTCATCCTCCAGAAGTGTCTGCAACCGGTCCCGTGCGCCTTCGGACCAGGAGGCGATGACGACAGATTTGGTTTTCCGTTCTACCTCAAGATGATCCGCCAATGCTTTGAAAAGGCTGATACTCTCCTGCTGACGCTCTGGCGCGAAGCTGCGCCCGACGCGCCCACCTGCATCGGTCACGCCGGGGCCGCTTGCTTGCGGCAGCGGGGAAAACTGCACGACCCGATGATCCGCAATCGCCCCGGTCCAAGCCGCATCGTCGAGATAGAGCTGTTCGGGCGGGCATGGCTTATAGACCGTGTCGAGGCGGCCCTTTTGGGTCATCGCCTCGACCCGCGTCTGATACTGATCCTCGATGCTCTCCCACCTGGCCAGCCGCTGCGCCGTGTTCTGATCGTCAAGCGTCAGCACCGCATCGGGGATGTAATCGAACAGCGTCTCCAACCGCTCATGGAAGAACGGCAGCCAATGCTCGGCGCCGGCATGTTTCCGACCCGCGCTAACCGCCTCATAGAGCGGGTCATCACTGCCGGCTGCACCGAACTCGACCCGGTAGTTTTGCCGGAACCGGGTGATTGCGGCTTCATCCAGGATGACCTCGGAAACGGGCGCCAATTCGATCCGCTCCAACGTCTCGGTGGTCCGCTGCGTCGCCGGATCGAAACGCCGAGCGCCATCCAGGACATCGCCAAACAAATCCAGGCGCACCGGCGTCGCCTCCCCCGGGGGCCAGACGTCGATGATCCCGCCCCGCACCGCGTAATCGCCCGGCTCGGTCACCGTCGGGCTTTGCACAAACCCCATGCGGACCAGGAAGGCGCGGAGTGCGTCTTCGTCGATCCGTCCGCCCACCTCCGCCGTGAAGGCCGAGGCGCGGAGAAGATCCCGTGGCGGCACGTATTGGGTGGCCGCACTCAAGGTTGTCAGAAGGATGAAACGCCCTGACAGCCCGCCTGCCAGCGCGGCCAGCGTCGCCATCCGCGCTGCTGAGATCTCTGCATTTGGCGACATCCGGTCAAAGGGCAGGCAATCCCATCCGGGAAAACGCAACACAGGCACACTTGGGTCGAAGAAGGTCAGCGCGCGGGCCATGGCCGCCAAACGTTTGTCATCGCGGGCAATATGGCAGACCGGACCCTCACCCGACATCAGCTCGGACAAGACCAGTTGGGCGTCAAAGCCTTCTGGCACGCCGCCGGTCAGGATATGGGTCGGGGATGAGGTCATGGCCGGCCTGTCACCTACCCTGCCCTGGCTTGGTGTCAAGCGCCGCGGCTCACTGGCCCCAAGGCCCGACATTCACATTCACCCACATGCCCCAGAAGGCGGTCAGGAAGATGAAGACAACGCCGCAAAGCTGGACCAGGATCCGGTGGCGGCGGAGGCGTTTGGGCAGGTCCTCGAATT
>JANQNZ010000328.1 GCA_028279315.1 Rhodophyticola sp.
CAGAAGACCTTCATGACATCTCCCCCACCTTCATCTTTCCCCAAATACGCATGGGGGAGCGCGAGGGGGCTTGCCCCCTCGCCCGGATCGATGCGCACAGCGCAGCGAAATACGCAAACCTACAGGGCTCCGCCCGCTGTTCGCTTGAAAGGTCCACTGGAGCGATCATTTGCTTCGCAAAGCTGCCATGCCGGGGCTCCGCCCGTTGTTCGCTTGAAACGTCCACTGGACGTTTCATCAGCTGCGCTGAACCGCTCACAACCCCTCCTCCTTCGACATGAAGCGGAAGAAGAACCAGGAGAAGGTGAGGAGGCATAGTAGGATCACCACCGCCACCGCCGCACCCGCGCCGATATTCGACAACGCAAAGGCCTGTTCATAGACATTCACCGTCAGCGTCCGCGTGCCCGCATTGCCCCCGGTCAAAAGGAAAATGTCGTCGAATTTGTTGAAGGTCCAAATGAAGCGGAGCAGGAAGAGGACGCTCAAGATCCCCATCAGCATCGGCAGGCTGAGATAGCGGAATTTCTGGAAGGGCGAGGCCCCGTCCACATCCGCCGCCTCATACATATCCGTATCGATCGACTGCATCCGCGCGAGGATGAAGAGGAACGATAGCGGGAAGTACCGCCAGATCTCGAACACCGTCACCATGATCAGCGCCAGTGGGCGTTCGCCAAAGAAATTGATCGCCTGGTCCGTCACCCCCATCTGCACCAACAACGCGTTGACGGAGCCTGAGAATGGGTCGAACAGGATCACCCAGGAAAACGCCACGGCGATCACCGGGGCCACGTAAGGGAAGAGATACAGCCCGCGTAAGAAACCCTGGCCCCGGAAGCTTTTATTGAGCAACAGCGCCGCAAAAAGCCCGACGATCAGCGCCCCGAAGGTCCCGAAGACGGTGTAGAACAATGTCGCCCAAATCACCGTCCAGAACTCGCGCGCATCGAAGACGGAGATGAAGTTCTCCAGTGTGAACTCCGCATTGGTCAGCACATTCTCTGTCTGACCTGTGATCTCCGGTTCACTTCCGTCTTCAATCGCCTCTTCCGCGGCCTCGATATCGCCGCTCAGCGTCACCGGCAGTTCCAACGTGATCCGTCCACCCGGCTCTAAATCACCCAAATCACAACGCAGCGCCGCGCCGTCCAACGCGCACCCTTCGGGCAATTCGGAAATCACCACGCTCGCAGGTACCAAATCGGTGAAGATCACATTAAAGATCGGGTCCGCCTGGCTGGAATTGCGGATGCGATAGCGGATGTAAGGCGCGGCCTCGTCGGCATCACGCAAATCCTCGCGGATCACCGGTTCGGCCGCCCGCAGATCGGCCAATTCCACCGGTTTAAAACTGATCCAGAAGATCGCCAGAAGCGGCAGGATCACCACCAGCATCACGCTGACCAAGGTCGGCAGAAGCAGGCCCCAGGCCAGCCGCGCCTCGCGGCGGGCAAGCGGGCCGGTGCCTTTTGGAGGAACGGCGGTCGTCATCGGAAAACGGGCCTCGTCTTGATCAGTCGGATAAGGGGGCGGCCCCCTCGGGCGATCTGTGCACCGCCCGAGGAGATCGGTTTGAGGACCTAAGCTCGGATCACTCGATCCGCGCCAGTTCCTCATTCATCAGCGCAACGGTGGCCGAGGCATCGCGCACCCCGTCGATATACTCGCGCACCAGGCGGTTGATGACCTGGCTGTTCACGATCCGGCTGGCCAGCGCCAATTGCCCTTCGCTCACACCCCAACGCTGTGCGACGTCCAAGCCGCCGACGATCTCATCGATCATCTCTTGCGGATAGAGGTCGCCCAACGGCGCGCGGCGGTCGATGCCGACATCCAGGGCCGCCCAGGCGTCGGTGAAGGCAGACGGGCTCTCTTCATTGCCGCGGCGGACCGGGAATTTGCCTTCCGGCGCGATCGACAGGGTCGCGGTGTAGCCCTCGTTCATCGAGTAGGCCACAAAATCCATCGCCGCATCGGTGTCCGCATCCGCCGTGATCCCGAAATAGCGGATATCGGCCCAGGCCGCGCCATCGGGGTTCGAGGGGCCGGCGAAATTGGTCACAATCCCGGTGCGGGAGGCAAGCTCGGCCGAGGTCGGATCATCGGTGATCGTCGGCGGCGCGCTGTCGCGCAAGCCCGCCAATTCATCCAGGATGAAGGGCGACCAGATGATCATCGCCGCGCGGCCTGCGAAGTAGAGCTCCCGGCTTTGCTGCCAGAACAGCTCCCCATCGGGCGAGGCCTCCACAATTGCGCGGTAGAACTCCAGCACTTCGGTGGTGGCGGCCTCATCGAGCTCTTGGAACCCGTCATCGCCCACCGGGCTGACGCCATTGGCCAGGAACACATGCTCCAGAACCTGGGACATGAAGTTCTCGTCGACCTTGGTCGCGGCGACAAAGCCAAACATGTCCGGCGGATTGTGCAGCGCCTCAATCGCGGCCAGCACATTGGCATAGGTTGTGGGCGCCTCCAGCCCGTTCTCTTCAAAAAGATCAGCGCGATAGACGATCATCTGGGTCCAGCCATCGACCGGAACGGACGCGAACCCATCGGGCGTCGCGGCCATGCTAAGCGCGCCCGGGGCAAACGTGTCTTCGCCCAAATCCTCGATCACGTCCGACGCGGCGTCGGGGTCAAGGATCCCCGCTTCGACCCAAGGCAACGCATATTGCAGCGTGTGATAGATCACATCGGGCAGGTCACCCGCGGCAAAAGCGGCGGTGGCACGGGTGCCCAGATCGGTTTCCGAGACCGGGATCACTTCCACTTCGACGCCGGTCTCTGCGGTGAAGTCCGCGGCCATCGCCTCTTGCCGGGCCAGGCGCTCCGGCTGGTCTTCCGTGGTCCAGAACCGGATCGAGTCCTGGGCTTGGGCCACCGTGGCCAGCGCCAAGCTTGACGCCGCCGCCAGCAGGCTAACTTTCATGAATTTGGTCATTTTCATCCTCCCATTTATTGGTCTTTAGGTTGTCATGCGATCCGGCAGACCATCCGGATCGGGATAGCACTCCGCGATGTCAGAGCCGCGGGCGATCAGCCGGGCGGGCGCCAATTCGCGCAGATGTTCAGGGGCGGTTCCGCGGATGCGGGCAAACAGCAGTTTGGCGAGCCGCGCGCCGGCGGCCCGGCTGTCCACCGCATAAGTCGTCAGCGGCGGGTGGGCATGGGCGCCTTCGGGGATGCCGTCATAGCCAATCACCGCCAGATCGGGACCAATCCGAAGCCCTCGCCGGCGCGCCGCGCGGTAAAGCCCTAGGGCCGCTTGGTCGAGCGCGCAGATGATTGCCGTAGGACGGTCCGCCAAATCTAACAGCACCTCCCCTTCGGTCTCACCTTGGGCCATGGTGGTAGCGCCAACGCGCATCAGCTCTGGCGCAAACGGTAGGCCGACCGCCTCCAGCCCCTCGCGATAGCCACCTTCGCGGAGCGACGCATAGGTGTATTCCGCCGCGCCGTTGATGAAGCCGATCCGGCGATGCCCCCGCCCGCCAAGGCGAATAACGGCCGCCTTGATCGCATCCTCGCCCGAAATGTCGTGCCAGGCGCAATCGGTGGGGTCCGCCGTGCGCCCAAAAAGCACAAACGGCACGCCTTTCGTGCGCAAAAGATCGATCCGTGCATCATGAAGCCGGGTTCGCGGCAGGATGAAGCCATCCACTTTCCGCTCGTCGATCAGGCGGGCCATGGTGGCGACCTCGTCCTCCACATCCCGCGCCGTGGCCACGGTTAGCGACCAGCTCTCTTCCGACGCCGCCCGCGAAATTCCATCCAGGAAGTCGGTCAGGAAAGGCCGGTGTTCCGCGTCCCCGCCCGCGTTCAGAACCAGACCAAGCGCCCGGGCGCGGCCGGTGCGGATCGCCTGGGCCTGGGCCAGGGGTCGATACCCCATGCGTTCAGCCGTGCGGGCCACCCGGCTCCGCGTTGTCTCTGCAATATCGGGATAGCCGTTGAGCGCCCGGCTGACGGTGCCTTTCGCAAGGCCCAAAGCGCGCGCCAGATCGTTGATGGTCACGCGCCCCGTTGCGGCGGATTTCGGCAAATCTCGCGGCATTTATCCTCTCTCCCGACTCGGGAGGTTTTCCTCCGAAACCGGTTTCGGCAAGGGAAAATCACGATAATCGACGCTGCGGCGCGGAAATGAGAGGGGAGGTTAGGGCCGCGTCTCTGCCAGCCAGGTGAGGATTTGGTCTGTGATTGGCGCGGTCATCGCGGGGCTCAAAATATCGCCCGCAATCACGTGGTTGTAAGGGTCCGCGCCGGTCTCGGGCAGGGTCTGAGGCGCAAGCGCGAACACCCCACCCCAACCTTCCGCGAAGCGCCGGATTGCAGGCGCAGAAATCACCTGATCGTCGTCCGAGAAAATCGCCAGAACCGGCACCGAAACCCCACTGTACTCCCGCGAAACGGTTTCGGACATGAGCGCTGCCACGGGAATCGCCGCAACCGTAGGGTAGGACCAGGTCCAATAGCGCGCGTGATCCTCGTTCTGGGTGGCAAAGCTCCGCTCCGCCCCCACCAGCCAAGGCACCCAGACCCGCGCCAACGGCCAATTCAGAAGCCGCCCGGCGGGGTTGGCGAGCTCGAAATTGGGGGCGACGAACACCATCGCCTCGACGTCCTCGGCCATGTCCGCTTCGGTCATGGCAAGCGCGGCCAAGGTGGCCCCGGTTGAGGTCGCCAGGATGATGATCTCATCCCCCACGGCGCGGGCCACCGCCAAGGCTTCGGCGGTATCGTCGACCCACTCTCCGGCGGTCGCTTCGGCCAAAGCGTCGCCATTCCGCCCATGGCCTCGCAGCCGGGGATAAACCAGATTGGCACCCAGTGCCTCGGCAACCAAGTCGGGAACCGGCCGGATCTCCTCAGACGTGGCCGAGAAGCCGTGGATGTAGAGGAGTGTGATCGGCGCCCGCTCCCCCTCGGCCCCGGCCCAGATGATGCGGGCCTCCGTACCGGGGGTGATCCCCTCAATCGCCGCCTCCCGCGCCGCGTAATGCGCAACGGGGTCGCTCAAATCGCCGGCAAACGGCCCGGACCGGGCCACGGGTTCCTCCGGTGCGAAAAGCCAGACGCCCGCGATGAAGACGATCAGCGTCAGAAGCAGCCGCCCGAGCCATTTGCCAAAGCTACGCATGGGCCAAAACCTCCTCCACCGCGCGGGTGATCACGCCCAGGCACGCGGCATCAGAGAACCGATGATCCGCGCCTTTGACCAGTTCCAAATGGATATCCGGCCCGTCAAGATGATCGAGCAAGCGGAGCGCCACCGCCATCTCGACATCCACATCCGCCGTGCCTTGCAGCATCCGCACGGGCACTGCGAGCCGCAACGGTTCCCGCAAAACGAGATTGTCCCGCCCCTCCTCGATCAGCCGCTTGGTGATGATGTAAGGCTCGCCGTAGTCCGAGGGCAGGGCCACCTGGCCTTCCTCCATCAATTGCCTGCGTTCGGTGTCGGAAAACCCCGCCCACATACTGTCTTCGGTGAAGTCCGGCGCGGCGGCGATGGTCACGAGGCCCGCGAGTCTCTCCGAGTGCCGTTTGGCGATCAGAAGCGAGATCCACCCGCCAAGGGAGGAGCCGACCAAGACCTGCGGGCCATCAGTCAAGGTCAGGATTGCGGCGGCGGCATCCTCGGCCCAATCACCAATCGACCCATCGGTGAACTCACCTGAGGATTGGCCATGGCCGGAATAGTCAAAGCGCAGAAAGGAACGGCCGTGGGCCTTCGCCCAGGCTTCGAGATGGAGCGCCTTGGTGCCCTCCATATCCGACCGTAAGCCACCCAGAAACACCACACCCGGCCCCGCGCCATCGGTCTTGTGATAGGCAAGGCGTCGGCCTTGCGGGGTGTCGAGATAAGACACGGACATGGGTGGACCTCGCTCACAGAACGCTCGCGCCTTTCTGCCGGTCCGGGGTGGGTGAGGCAAGTCTGTCGGCGAGGGTGTGCCGCGTCATCTTTGAGCCAAGAACGCTCCTTGATACACCAGAAGCCGGGCGCGCGACTGCCTGTGGGATGGCGCCGCTAACGGCGGTTCCAATCACTTTATCGCGGCCCGGTCATTGCCCCGAATGAAAGAAGCGCAAGATGGCCATCGCGCCAGCCCGCCGGGGCAGGCAGGCGCGCGCCCGGCGGCCTTCGGCCTTGTTCCGGGCGGGGGCACAGACTGACTGTTGGTCTATGCGGGGCGTGACGCTCACCCAATACTCTGCGCCAGAACCCGCGAAATCACCTTCATCGGCTGACCCGACTCCTCGGCCCAGTCGTTAAACGCCGCCTGCACGGCCCGCATCGCCTTTTGCGAGCCCGAGGCTTTGTCGATCACCCCCTCAGCCACCAATCGCGCCACCACATCGCGGGAGAGGATGAAGCTGTCCTTCCCCATCTTCCGCATCAGATATTGGCCCGATGTGCCGCCCAACCGGTTGCCTTCCTTGCCCAGCCACAGAAGCAGCCCCGCAAAATCCTCGGCTGGCCACGCCGCGATCTTGCGCCCAAATCCACCGGCCTCAGCCGAGACCTCCTGAACAAACACGGCGTTCTCCTGCACCGATTTGATCTTGGCGCCGTTCCGCACAATCCGCGTGTCGGCCACCAATGCGTCGAACCAGTCATCGGACATCATCGCGCAACGTCCCACATCGAAGCCGTGAAACGCGGCCTCGAACCCGTCCCATTTGTTGTCGATGACCGTCCAGTTGAAGCCCGCCTGAAAGACCGACCGCGTCATCTCCGCCAGCCACCGGTCATCGGGGATTGCCGCGATGGCCTCGTCGTCGGCAGGCGGGTCGATCCCATCCAAAACCGCGCTTCGCCCACCTTTCCGCTCTGCCGCGATATCCAAGATCTCTTCGAAAGACCGCATGACCGCCTCCTCTGCCGCTGAAGCCAGGGTGGCAGACCGCGCGCGATTGGCAAGATGGTCACCAATCCCTCCTGACATCGCTCTGCCTGCGGCCGCCCGGTTGACAACGCCACCCGGCATCGTCAGATAACCCCCACATACCCGCAACCGGGCGTTCCGTAGGCGCCAAACTGACGAGGAGACCGGCCCATGGCCCAGATTTCCCTAACATTTCCCGATGGCAATTCGCGCGACTATGCGTCTGGCGTGACGCCCGCTGAAGTCGCCGAAAGCATCGCGCCATCCCTTGCCAAGAAGGCGATCTCCGCCCAGGTGAACGGCATCCATTGGGATCTTGCCTGGCCCATCGAGGCCAACGCCGAGATCGCCATCAACACGATGAAAGACGCGGAGCCAGCGCTGGAGCTAATCCGGCACGACTGCGCCCATATCATGGCCCGCGCGGTGCAGGAGATCTGGCCCGACGTGAAGGTCACCATCGGCCCGGTGATCGAGAATGGCTTCTATTACGATTTCGACCGGGAGGAGCCGTTTACCCCGGAAGATTTGGGCGTGATCGAGGCGAAGATGAAAGAGATCATCAACCGCCGCGATCCCGTGACCACCGAGATTTGGGAGCGCGGCCGCGTCGTCGACTTCTATAAGGCAAATAACGAGCCCTATAAGGTGGAGCTGATCGAGGCGATCCCGGGGGATGAGCCGCTCCGGATGTATTGGCATGGCGCTTGGCAAGACCTCTGCCGGGGCCCGCATTTCCAGCATACCGGCCAAGTGCCCGCCGACGCGTTCAAACTGATGAGCGTCGCGGGCGCCTATTGGCGTGGCGATTCAAATCGCCCGATGCTGCAACGCATCTATGGCGTGGCTTTCCAGAACCGCCAGCAACTCAAGGACCATCTGCATTTCCTTGAGGAAGCAGAGAAACGCGACCACCGCCGTCTTGGCCGAGAAATGAACCTTTTTCATTTCGAAGAGGTGGCCCCCGGGTCGGTCTTTTGGCACCCAGCGGGGTGGAGCCTCTTTCAAAGCCTCATCGGCTATATGCGCCGCCGCCAGGAGGCCGCAGGCTATGTCGAGGTGAACTCGCCTGACATCATGGACAAGGCGCTTTGGGAAACCTCGGGCCATTGGCAGAACTATCGCGAGAATATGTTCCTGGCAGAAACCCAAGATGACCGGGAATATGCGCTGAAGCCGATGAACTGCCCCGGCCATATGATGATCTACAACCAGGGCATCAAAAGCTATCGCGACCTGCCCCTGAAGATCGCCGAGTTCGGCAAGGTCCACCGTTATGAACCGTCAGGCGCGCTCCACGGCCTGTTGCGTGTGCGCAGCTTCACCCAGGACGACGCGCATATCTATTGCACGGAGGAACAGCTCACCGAGGAATGCCTGAAGGTCAATGACCTGATCCTGTCGATCTACAGCGATTTCGGCTTCGATGATGTGCATGTGAAACTGTCCACCCGGCCTGAAAACCGGATCGGCAGCGATGAAAGCTGGGACAAATCCGAAGGCGCGTTGCGCACGGCACTCGACACCGCCGGGATGAGTTACACGATCTTCGAAGGCGAAGGCGCGTTTTATGGGCCCAAGCTTGAATACGTGCTGCGTGACGCCATTGGGCGTGACTGGCAATGCGGCACGCTTCAGGTCGACTACAACCTGCCGTCGCGGTTCAACACGACCTATGTCGCGGCCTCGGGTGAGAAGCTGGAACCGATCATGCTGCACCGCGCACTTTTCGGGTCGCTCGAACGCTTCATCGGCATCATGATCGAGAACTATGCAGGCAGATTACCTTTCTGGCTGGCACCCCGGCAGGTGGTGGTCGCCTCCATCGTCTCCGAAGCCGATTCCTTCGTGATGGAGGTGGTTGAGATGCTGAAAGCGGCGGGCATCCGGGCGGAACCCGATATCCGCAACGAAAAGATCAACTATAAGATCCGCGAGCATTCCGTGGGTAAAGTGCCGGTCATCCTGGCCATTGGCCGGAAAGAGGTGGACGACCGGACCGTCACGATTCGCCGCTTGGGCGAGAAGCAAACCAGCGTGGAGCCGGTCGAGGCGGTGGTGGACGCGCTGACGGGTGAGGCGGTGCCGCCGGATTTGCGGTGAGCGGCATCTGCCATAGTGGGCCATCGGATTCGCCCAGTGTGAGGCGATGGCCCGCCACCTCGACATCCAACGCGCTTTGTCGTTAGCCTTTGGCGACAGCATGATCGCCGAAGGCTGACGACCAATGCCAATGCCCTGGACATACAGGCACGCGTCCAAAGAGTGGCGTGCGTTTCTGGACGATGTCAAAGATCGGATGTCCCTTGAGTCCGACAATATGGCCTACACGGCCGTCGACGGTGTTTTCCAGGTCTTTCGCCGTCGATTGACCGCTCAACAGGGCCTCGACTTTGCCAGTGTCCTTCCGTCGGTCCTGAGGGCGATCTTCTTAAAGGACTGGGATGTCACCCACCCGCCGCTTCCTTTTCCTGACCGGTCAGCGCTTACCCACGAAGTGAAGCAGGTCCGCGCGCAGCACAACCTCACCCCCGACAATGCGATCGAGGCGACGGCTTGGGCTATTCGGCGATGCACCAATGCCCAGGACTTTGAGCGCGCTCTGCGGAAGTTGCCGCCTGACGCGATGGCGTTTTGGCATGTCGAGGTCGATGATCCATCCGAATTGGAGCAGCGGATCATCTAGGGACAGCATCGGCTTGGCTCTGGTTGGCAGGAGCCGCCCCCCTCAAAAATGCGCCACCTCATCATCAGGCCGCCCCGCCGCTAAGGCCAAGAGACCACCCAACCCGCAGAACGCAATCGGGAACATCGTGCCGACATTAAAGCCAAAGGCGTAATACATCCCGCCCGCAGAGATCAGCATCAGCACGCCCCCCCATAACGCCCGCGCCCGGGCCATCGCGCCACCGGCGATCGCCAGAAGCGGCGAAAGGATCGAGACCGCTTGAAACAGAACCGGGTTCTCCACCTGGGTCGCGACATCCGGCACCTCGCCAAACCAATCGATGAATTCGACATACCCAAACACAAAGAACCCCACGATCATCCCCCAGATCCCGCCGATCAGACCCAGGGTGAGGGCGGCGTTTCGCATGGTCTTTTGCTCCTTATTCTGTGTTCACATTCGAGTTAAGCACGGATTCCCGCATCCCCAAGGACCGCCACGGCCCTCTCAGCGGTGAAACATTTGCCAATTTTCCCCATAGGGCGATTGCAACAAATTCGATGGAAACTCCTATCGAAGCCGACGGTTTTGATAAGAAACACTATGGATTCCAGGGCCAGCCCCGGCTGCTGCCCGCTCACCATCGGCTCGCAATCGCTCACGGGCGCGTGTCCTACACTTCTGTGATTGGCGGTTCGGGCGCTAGGCTCAATACATCCATGGCATCGCTGCTTGTCGCGATTTGCTACCTAAACCAACTCGGAGAGATCAAACCCATGTCCACTGCTGTTAAATCCATGGCCGTCCTTGGCGCCGCTGCCGCCGCTGTTTCCGCTTACGGCACCGAAGAGGCCCACGCTCAAGAGCAAGAGAAGTGCTATGGCATTTCGCTGGCCGGTGAAAATGACTGCGCCGCGGGCCCCGGCACCACCTGCGCGGGCACCTCGACCGTTGACTACCAAGGCAATGCCTGGACCTTCGTGCCCGCCGGCACCTGCGGCGATATCGAGCTGCCGGGCGACCGCATGGGCTCGCTGGAAGAGCTGGCCCGCGATCTGCCGGGCTGATCGGCCCCTAATCAGATCACGCATGGCCAGGCGCGCTTGGCCATGCGTTTTGGCTTTTCAGGCCCCAGATGCACAAAGGCTCAACCCATGCTTGACGTGACGCCCCGTACCGACCTGCCGAACGCGGTTGGGATCGGCTACAAGGCGCAGCATTTCACGGATGTGATGAATGCGCCGGGCGCGGTCAGCTGGCTCGAAATCCACGCCGAGAACTATATGGGCGACGGCGGCCGGCCCATTGCGCAGTTGAAAGCCTTGGCAGAGCGGTTCCCGATTTCCGTCCATGGGGTGGGCCTCTCAATCGGCGGCGAAGGCCCGCTCGACCGGGAACATCTCAGCCGCCTCTCCCATCTCTGCGGCTGGCTGAACCCGGCATCGTTCTCGGAACATCTCGCCTGGTCCACCCATGAGATCGGGTTTCTGAACGATCTCTTGCCGCTGCCTTATACTGAGGCCACCGTGGCCCGCGTCTCTGACCACATCGATCAGGTGCAAGACGCCGTTGGCCGCCGGATGCTTCTGGAAAACCCCTCCACCTATCTCGCCTTTGACGAAACAACGATGGAGGAGGTGGAGTTCCTGTCCGAAATCGCCACCCGCACCGGCTGCGGCCTGCTTCTCGACGTCAATAACGTCTTTGTCTCGGCCAACAACCAAGGCTGGGATGCGCGCGCCTATATCGATGCCTTCCCGCTCCACCATGTGGGCGAAATCCATCTGGGCGGCCATGACGAGGATGAAGATGAACACGGGCGCCCGGTGCTGATCGACAGCCATGGGCGCGAAGTGGTGGACCCGGTTTGGGAGCTGTACCGCTATACGATCACGCAAAGTGGCCCCCGCCCCACGCTGATCGAATGGGACACCGACGTCCCGCCCTTCGCCGAGCTTGAGGCCGAAGCCGCCCGCGCCGCCGCGATCTTGAGCCCCGTGGAGGCCTGATGCCCGACCAGACCACCTTTGCCGACGCGCTTCTGGATGCCGATCACCCTGTGCCGGAGGGGTTGAGCGATGCGTTTGGCCATAAGGCGGGCAAACGCTTCGATATCTACCGCAACAATGTGGCCGTCAGTCTGACCCAAGCGCTCGAAACCGGGTTTCCGGTGATCCGCAAATTGGTGGGCGATGAGTTTTTCAAAGCCATGGCCGGTGTATTCTTGCGCGCCCATCCGCCCGAAGACCCGCGGTTGCAGCTTTATGGCCGCCGTTTCCCTGGCTTCCTGGCGGGGTTCAAACCCGTCCGCCACCTGCCCTATCTGGCTGATGTTGCGAAGCTGGAGCTGGGATTGCGGCAGTCTTACCACGCCGCGGATGTGGTGCGGTTGTCGGTGACGGGCCTGACCCCCGAAGCCGTCTTGGTCCTCAAACCCATCCTGGCGCCCGCCAGCCTCGTCATCCGCTCGCGCTTTCCGATCTACGATATCTGGCGTGTGAACACCAAAGCCGATGCCCCGAAACCCGGCACCGATCCTCAAGACGTGCTGATCACCCGCCCCGAGTTTGACCCGGGCCCCCATCTCTTGCCGCTTGGCGGGGTCGATATGGCGCGCCATCTGAAAGGCCGGATGACCCTGTCGGAGGCCATGGCCCCCGCCCTTGCCCTCAACCCCAAAGCGGATATATCCGCGCTTTTGTCGGTGTTCATCTCCACCGGCGCCCTAACCCTTGATCGGACAGACCCATGACGGCTTTGATTTCGCTTCACAATCGGATCTTCGGCGCGCTTGAAGCGTTGGCCCCGTTCCTGATCTCCACATTGGCGCGCCTGGTCTTTGCAGGCACGCTGATGATCTATTACTGGAACTCAGGGCTTACCAAGCTGGGCGATGGGGTGTTCGGCTTCCTCAACCCCGGCTTTGGAGCTTATGGCCAGATCGTGCCACGGATGTTTGAGGCCGCGGGCTATGATGTCAGCCAGTTGGGCTTCATGGCCCATGCCATGGTCTATGCAGGCACATGGATGGAGTTCATCTTGCCTGCGCTGATCCTGATTGGCCTGGCCACCCGTCTGGCCGCTTTGGGCATGATCGGGTTTGTCGTTGCGCAAAGCTGGGTCGATATCTATGGCCACGGGCTGGCGGCCGAAGATATCGGCGCCTGGTTCGACCGGTTTGCCGATGGACTGATTGCCGATCAGCGGGCGTTCTGGGTGTTCCTGTTTGTTGTGATCGTCTTGCGCGGCGCCGGACCGATCTCAGTTGATGCGCTGTTGCGCGGCCGTCACAAGACCGACGCTTTGACCGCCTGATCCCAGCCCAAATAGAGGCGCCCCGCGCTTTCGATCACCGGGCGTTTCATCAGCGCCGGATGTGCCGCCAAGAGCCTCTCCGGCGCCTCGGCGCGGTCTGCATCGGACAACGTGCGCCAAGTGGTGGAGCGTCGATTGACCAACGCCTCCCCAAACGCCGCCAAAAACCGCGCCTGCTCGGCCTCCGCCAGGGGCTCGGCCCGGATATCGCGCAGAATCACCTCCTGCCCCGCGGCTGCGATCTCTTTCACTGCTTTCCGGCATGTGTCGCAGGTTTTCAGCCCGTAAACCGTCACGCTCAACGGCCTTCCCTCCTTGATGCTTCCGGCGACGCCCTGCCCCTCGGAGGCCGGGCGCCACGACCCTCTTGCATTTTTGCCATTTCGCCCCACCATTCCCCCCGTGACAACAGGTTTCCGCTGACCCGCCCGTTCAAGAAGGCCCAAGAACAGGACGGCCAGCCTGCACCGCGCCGCCGCACTACCGCGGGCGGGACTTCAGAAGGAAAGACGACGACGATGCCGACGGGAACTGTGAAATGGTTCAACACCACCAAGGGCTATGGGTTTATCGCGCCCGACGATGGTGGCAGTGACGTGTTTGTCCATATCTCGGCCGTGGAGCGTGCCGGGATGACCGGCTTGGCCGATAATGAGAAGATCAGCTATGAGCTGCGCGAAGGCCGCGATGGGCGGTCTTCTGCGGTGGAGTTGCAAAAACTCTAGTCCCGGAAAACTCGGGTGACATTTGCGGCGCAGCGCTCCAAGGCTGCGCCGCCTCTATTTGGGGCATCTGATCGTGTTTTCGCCACTGACGGCGCCGCTCACCGAGAGGTTAGCGGATTTTCCGGGCAGGTCTTGCTAACGTGACACGACCAGAGCTGGAGGGGTGATCCCAACACGCGCGCGGACACCATTTTTCCCGCCTCCGCCCCGCACCCGGCCAGGAAAGGAGCGGCGGTATGCCAGATTTCTTCACGGTCTTGGCCCTCTACTACCTCTGTGAGGCCGCCGCGCTGACGCGGGATCTGTCGACCGAAGAGCGCTGGATGTGTTTTAACACCTATGAAAACGTGAAAAGCCATTTCATTGACGAGGATGCACCGGCGCCTTCTGACACCGCGGAACGGGCCGAACAGTTGCGCGACGCCTATACGGCGTTCCGGGCCTGGGAAGAGGCCAATCCAGAGATCGTGCAGGACATGCGCGAAGAGGCGCGCGCCGCCGCCGAGGCGCTTTAGCCGCGCCGCTATCGCCCCATGCTGCCGATGATGCGGACCCTGCCCGATCCTGCGGCAGTCTCGCGGAAAGTTTGAGCAATTGCCCGGTCCTTCAGCACGGGGCTGGCGCGCTGCCCCTCCCAGTTAATGCTTTCTCCACCGGTTTCTGCCTAGGATCATGACGCAGATATGGGAGGTGCTGGCCGCAGATGGGCGCGGCCTCCTCCCCGCGCCACCCTCTTGAACCCCTGCCCCGCACCGCCCGACCCATAAGGGAAAGGAGCAGTGCGATGTCCGAGTTTCTGAGCCTCTTGGCGGTCTATTACCTGTGCGACGCCATGGCGGTCTCTCGCCATCTGACGATGCAGGAAATGATGAACTGCACGCGCACCTATGAGACCGTGAAAAGCTACTTCATCACCGAATTTGAACTTGCCCCAATTGGCACGCCCGAGCGGGCGGCGCAGATGCAACAGGGCTATCTTGGGTTCCTCGACTGGGAAGAGGCGAATGCCGACACCGTCGAAGAGATGCAGGCCCGAGCCTGGTTGGCGGTCAGAGGGCTGGAACCGGCGATTGGTGGGTGAGCGGCGGTTCGGCGAAGCCGATGATGGGTGAGGCAGAGAAGGCGAGGCCCCAGTGGGGCGTCGCCCTGCCGAACGGGGACCATTCAAGCCGCGGACGGGCGGAGCCCAGGGAGGATGTTACAGCAGAGCGGGACGGCTCTATAGATCCCCACGCAACGGCTTACCCATCGAGCGCGCTGATCTCAAAAAGATGCCCGTCAGGATCGCGGAAAAACGCGCGGGTCTCGCCATGGTCCCAGTGTTTGGGCGGGGTGAGGAACTCGGCGCCGCGGGCGGCGAGCGTGTCATACGCCGCCTGCGCATCCGGCACCCGGAAGATGAGCTGCGCTGAGACGTTGGAGGGATCAGGCGGGGCGAAACGCACCCCCGGCTTATCCTCCGTCGGCCCACCGCCGGTGACAAGCAACAGCCAGTTGCCGAGCAGCGTGAAAACCGCCGAGGTGCCGCCATACTCGCGCACCAACTCGGCGCCCAGGACATCGCGGTACCAGGTGACCGAGCGGGTGAGGTCGGAGACGACGAGGAGGCGGGTCAGCTCCATGTCGGGGGCGGGGAACGTGGTCATGGGGGAAGGGTAGCAGGTGTTTGGGGGTGTGGGCTAGGAGGGGGCAGCGGGCCCGAGTGCCACTGTAGTTGAAATCCAACTCGATACGTGATACGTATCGCATATGATCCGGAGCTTCGCCGACAAAGCCACCGCGCAGCTTCAGGCACGCCGGCGGGTGCGGAGGTTCGTCAATTTTGAGCGGGTTGCCCTGCGGAAACTCGCGATGATTGAGGCGGCGCATGTGTTGGAGGATTTGCGCGTCCCGCCCGGGAATCGGCTTGAGGCCTTGAAAGGCGACCGCGCGGGGCAGCATTCAATCCGGATCAACGACCAATACCGCATCTGTTTTGTCTGGAAGGAGGACGGGGCCCATGACGTTGAAATTGTCGACTACCACAGATGACCGGCTTTCCCCGGTTCACCCGGGCGAGATTCTGTCGGAGGAGTTCCTGAAACCGATGGGATTGTCGGCAAATGCGCTTGCAAAACGGATCGGCGTGCCGGGCAACCGGATTTCGATGATCGTGGCGGGGAAACGTGGGGTGTCGGGGGACACGGCGCTGCGGCTGGCGGCGGCGTTTGGGACAACGCCGGAGTTCTGGATGAATTTGCAGAAGGCGTGGGAGTTGGACGTGGCGCGGCGCGAGACGCGACCAGAGATCGGGCGGGTAATCTAGGCATGGTGCCCGCGAGCAGCCAACCTACCTCTGCTATAGTTATCAGTTAGCTTTTCTGATCGCCAATGCTTCCTCTAGAATCGCCTCGATATTGTTCGAAATCCAGTTGTAGCGAGCTTTACTGTCGGCACCGCTCGGATCATAGGCCCTGGCAATCGAGGAGAGCTTCTTCTTTGTCGAGCCAAGGGTGACGCTATCCAACGGATTGTTGCCTTTAGCATCGACATTGCCTTGTATGTCTGAGATGCCGTGGATGTAGATCACTGCCACGCCCATTCCTTGGTTCCAAGACTCAGCAATCTCGTGCGTAATCCACTTTCGGCCTGCTGTCTGCGATCCCGCCAACACCAACGTGCAGCTGCGGCCTTTCATCTGGGCGGCAATCCACTTCTTAATCGCAGCCTCTCCACCACCAGCGACCTTCTCCCAGTCATTATCTGGCGCTGGTTTGTTGCCTTCTATTGCCCCAATATTTCTTATCTTCGCAACTCTCGTAACATCGGGCTTGTAGTGAAAGCTATAGAATACCTGTCGAGCCATTTCTCACCTCGCCAAAAGATAGAAGATAAAAATAGCACCAACTATTGCGCCGTGAAAAACTAAAAGCGTCTTCGAAAACAAAGTCGCGCAGAAACCGGCGAAACCTGTACTCATTTTCTTTGTTGACATCGAGAAGTCAACATCATTCTCATCCTTGATCCGAACCGCATCATAGAGAAGACGATACATCCTTTCCTGCCATAGGAAATAGCCGTCCAAACCCCATATGATCAATGCTGGAAACAGAGCTAAGAAGGTGAATTCTTGATCCGACTTACTCCCCGCAATTACAAAGAGTGCAGAAACAAGGACAATATTCCAACCCTTTAGGAGGAATGAGTTCGTCGAAAGGCGATTGATGGCGCCTTGGATAAAATCTAGATGCTTAAGTTTGCGATCCATTTATCACTCCCTCGAACTCCCGCCATTCCCCCTTGCTCATCCCACTTGTCTCCTGCGTGACCTCCTCACCGGCAAGCATCCGCCGCAGGCATTCCACCCCCTTCCCGCTCAAATTCACGCCCCCCATCCGGTAATCCTCAAACGCCCCATAAGCCGCCGGGACCCAATCCTTCACCATCTCGGCAATCGCCTCGGCATAGACGCGGATTTCGTATTGGGCGTGGGCGTCGGCGCGGAGGCGCAGGAAATGGAAAAGGTTGTGCAGATCGACCTTCCAATACCATTGCGTGTAGACATTGGCGGGCAGGTTCATGCGGGCGAGTTCGCGGGCCAGGCCCTCCTGCCCCTCCTGGCTCAACATCTCTTCGTAATGGTCGTAACAGCGGGCCGAATCCGCCTTTAACACCTCCAGCACGCGTGCCGCCTCGTTCCCTTGCAGCACCTCGCCCCGGCCCTGGTTGTTCACCTTGGATTGCGCGGCCAGGTGTTCCGGCGCGGGGATGTAGAATTCGCGGTCCAGGATCGAATAGCGCGCCGAATATTCGTTCACATTGGCTGTCCGATGGCGGATCCATTGGCGCGCCACAAACACGGGCAGTTTCACATGCAGCTTGATCTCGCACATCTCGAACGGCGTCGAATGCCAGTGCCGCATGAGGTACCGGATCAGCCCGCTGTCATCGCGCGCCTTCTTGGTCCCCGCGCCGTAGCTGACCCGCGCCGCCTGCACAATCGCCGCGTCATCGCCCATGTAATCCACGACCCGCACAAAGCCGTGGTCCAGCACCGGCACCGCCTTATAAAGATGCGCCTCCATCCCCGGGGCGACGGCGCGCAAGGTTGGCTGAGGGTTGCTCCGGCTCTCTTCGATTTCGGCCAATTGATCGGGGCTCAGCGGCATGTCTTTGCTCTTTCTGTGTCGGGGAATCGCGGTATACCACATTTTGCACCGGCGCGCGGTACTGACGCAAGATGAAGGGGCGAGGATGGCGGATCGAGGTGTCGCTTTCTTGGAACGCCGCTTGGGTGATTGGGCCCGGGCGCGGTTACATCCCCATCTGGCGGAACTCATCATGTTTGTCCTGAAACAGGGCTGGGCGGCGCTGTTCGGTATTCTGTTCCTGATCGCGATCATCGCCACACGCCTGATCTGGCAAGAGGATTGGGCGCTCAGCCGCTATGACGCCCTCTTTCTTTTCGCGATCTCGACCCAAATGCTGATGCTCATTTTCCGCCTCGAAAGCCTGGATGAGGCGAAGGTGATCCTCCTGTTCCATCTGACCGGGACGGCGATGGAGGTCTTCAAGCTCCATATGGGCAGTTGGGATTACCCCGAGACCGGCGTGATGGAGATTGCGGGCGTGCCGCTGTTCTCGGGCTTCATGTATGCCTCCATCGGCAGCTATATGGCGCGCGTCATCCGCATCTTTCACATGCAATTCGCGCCTTATCCGCCGTTCTGGCTGACGGTGCTGCTGGCCGCGCTCATCTATGGCAACTTCTTCGCCCATCATGTCCTGCCGGATATTCGGTTGGGCCTGTTCGCCGCCACGGTGCTGATCTTTTGGCGCACCCGTATCTGGTTCTACGCCGGGACCCACCCGCGCTGGATGCCGCTGCCCGTTGCCGCCTTCCTCTCCGCCGTCTTTATCTGGGTGGCGGAAAACGTGGGCACCTTCACGCAAACCTGGTCTTATGCCGGGCAAGGGGCGTTTGATCTCGTCTCTTTGGGGAAGCTCGGATCGTGGTATCTTCTCCTCTATGTCAGCTTCACAACGGTGACGCTGGTCACCCGCGACGCGCTGCACCGGGCGCCCATTGCCCCCGCCCCACGGGAAATTTACCGCGATCAGAGGGTGTGATTGCCACAATCCCGCGCTAGGCTTCCCCCTGATATTGAGGGAGAGATATAGATGGGACTGACATATCTGCACACTATGGTCCGGGTGAAGGACCTGGAGGCCAGCATGGCCTTCTACCAGCTTTTGGGCCTGCATGAGACGCGCCGCATGGAAAGTGAGCAAGGCCGTTTCACCCTTGTTTTCATGGCGCCCCCGGGGCAGGAGGACTGCCCGATTGAGCTGACCTATAACTGGGACGGGGATGAAGGCCTGCCCTCCGACAGCCGCCATTTCGGGCATTTGGCCTATCGCGTCGATAACATCTATGAGATGTGCCAGACGCTGATGGAAAACGGCGTCACCATCAATCGCCCGCCGCGAGATGGGCATATGGCCTTTGTGCGCTCGCCGGACAATATCTCCATCGAGCTTCTCCAGGCGGGCGAACGGCTGGCGCCGGCGGAGCCTTGGGCCTCGATGGAAAACACCGGGCATTGGTGATCCGCCATCTGGCATATCTGGTCGGGCTGACCGGGGTGCTTTCGGCCCCGGCATCGGCGCAATTCACAGCCGATGATCAATGCCGCCTGGCGCTTCTGCTTGGCATGGATGTCTCGGCCTCGGTTGATACCAATGAGTACCTGCTCCAGCAACAAGGGCTGATTTCGGCGCTCCTGTCCCCTGAGGTGCAGAATGGGTTCTTCAACGGCCCCGGCCCCGTGGCCTTTGCCGTCTATGAGTGGAGCGGGCGGTTTCAACAGGACATGCTGGTTGAATGGACGATGATCCGCACCCAAGCCGATCTTCTGGCCGTCACCGAGGAAGTCGCACGCGGCACCCGCACCCATGAGGATTTCCCGACCGCCCTTGGCTATGCCATCGGGTTTGCCGCGCAAGCCTTCGCCCAAGCCCCGCCTTGCCTCTTCCAAACCCTCGATATCTCAGGCGATGGCCAGAACAATGACGGCTTCCCGCCTGAGGCCGCTTATGCCCATTTCGGCCTGGAAGGGGTCACCGTCAACGGGTTGGCCATTGGTGGGGCCAGCCGGGAGATCGAGCTCTATTATGAGGCCGAAGTGATCCGCGGACCCGGCGCTTTTGTCGAACACGCGCTGAACCACGATCATTTCGCCGAGGCGATGCGCCGCAAGCTGGAGCGGGAGTTGCGCGCGATGATCTTAGGCGAGGTTCTAGACTGACCTCTCCGCAACACCAATTGGCCCGCGCGAGGCAGGCGTCTTGATCCGCCACCCCGGCTTTCGCCATATCATCACACCATGCTGACCCGCCGCGCCTTTCTTGCCGCTACCTTGCCCCTGCCTGCCGCCGCGCAGGAATTTGTGGCTGTCCCCGGTATCATCAGCGATGAGGCGTTTTATCGGCTGGTCTCTTGCGGGGCGGCGCCAGAAGGGGATTGCACAAAACCCCAAATCCGTTGGCCTGAGGCTCAGCAGTTGCGGCTGCGTGTCGGCCTCGCGGCGACCGGGTTTACCTTTCCCGACTATAAGCTCGACCTGATCGATACCGCGCTTGATCAGGCCATCGACGAGATTAATGGTTCGGGCGCCCGGCTGTTCTTGGAACGGGCTTTCGAGGCGCCCTTCGATATTCCGGTCTATCTGCTCGACACGCCCCAAGGCGGCTTGATCGAGAATACGGGCAATCGAGAGCTGGACGGAACCGTGCTCTCCATAGGGCGTGTTGCACTCCGCTCTCGCGGAGGAGAGATCACGGCTGCCGCCATCGCCATCAGCCGCGATATCCGCCGGCGTGAGATCGCCAGCGTGGTCTTGGAGGAGTTGGTGCAGGCCTTGGGGCTTCACACCGATATCTCATCGCCTGCCTATCGCCGCTCCATCTTCTCGGAAGACGGGAATTCCGTTGTCCGCCTCTCAGGCCAAGATGCCGAAGCGCTCCGCCGCCATTACCCACGTTTATGACGCAGGACACGTAGGGTGTCATAGCCGCACCAAGCCGCTAAGCTCCTCCCGACAGGCGCCTGATGTAAAGGACACCCCCCAAGGATGCTCGATCAAAAAACCATTCAGGACTATATCCGCACGATCCCCGATTTCCCCCATGAGGGCATCCTGTTTCGCGATGTCACAACACTGTTCCAGGACCCGCGCGGGTTCCGGTTGGCCGTGGATCAGTTGCTCGCGCCATTTGTGGGGCAGCGGATCGACAAGGTGACGGGGTTAGAGGCGCGTGGGTTCATCCTGGGCGGCGCGGTCGCGCATCAGCTGTCGAAGGGTTTCGTGCCGATCCGTAAAGCGGGGAAGCTGCCGGGCAAGACCATCGCCCAGCCTTACGAGCTGGAATATGGGCATGCCACGATGGAGATCCATGACGATGCGCTGCAACCGGGCGAAACGGTGCTGATGGTCGACGACCTTCTGGCCACGGGCGGCACGGCGGAGGCCGGGATCAAACTGATCGAGCAATTGGGGGCGGAAGTGATGGGCACGGCCTTTGTGGTTGACCTGCCCGATCTTGGCGGGCGGGCCAAGCTGGAGGCGATGGGCATGTCGGTGCATGCGCTTTGCCAGTATGGGGGGCTTTAGGGCCGGGGGTATTAGATCAGACCGTCAATCTGTAGACCGGGCCTTGGCCCGGTGGCTCTGTCGTTTGTCATCCCGGGCCAAGGCCCGGTCTACGCGGGTCGGCCTAGGCGCCCTGACACAACCCCGCCCTACGCGCCACCGCCGACCAGATTTGCAAATCGGACAACCCGTCGGTTGGGATCGGAACCCCATCCAAGGTCACAGAGAACAGCGCCGCAGGACTGATCGCGCGGGTCTGGGCGTCTTGGCTCGTCAGAAGCAGATCATGGCGCGCTTGCAACCCTTCTGCCCGGGCCTTGGTCAAGAGCGCCGTCGCCAGACGCTCCAAATCCGTGGCGCGGCCGGTGCTTTGCACGACCAATCCCGGGCCCAACCGCTCCGCCCGCTGGCGCCAGTCTTGCGGCAGCTTAGGCAGAGCCATCGGCCCGGAGAGGATTTTTCCAAGAAGCGTCACACCGCCATCCGTGTGGTCAAGCTGATGATAGCCACGCCCAGCAACAAGCTCGGACGGGATTAACCCAAGCTGCGGGCCGGACACGGCAAGAACCGCGCTGAACCCATAGAAACGCGCCCAGTCTTCAACACTGTCCCAAAGGCGCTTCAGAAGCTGAGGGGTCGCAGAATTGGGGCCGACGCGGAGCTCATGCACCACAACCGCCTCCGCCGCGCCCTCAATCGGAACCCAAGCCGCACGCGCGGGGGTGAAGCCGATCACCCCCAGAT
>JANQNZ010000026.1 GCA_028279315.1 Rhodophyticola sp.
GAAAGACGCGATGCAGCCGAACCTGGTGCAGACCTTGGAAAACAACCCCGCCTTCGTGCATGGCGGGCCGTTTGCCAATATCGCCCATGGCTGTAACTCGGTCATCGCCACGACCACGGCGCTGAAACTCGCCGATTACGTGGTGACGGAGGCCGGGTTTGGCGCCGATCTGGGCGCCGAGAAATTCATGAACATCAAATGCCGCAAGGCCGGGATTGCGCCCGATGCGGTGGTGATCGTGGCCACCGTGCGCGCGATGAAGATGAATGGCGGCGTGGCCAAGGCCGATTTGGGCGCTGAGAATGTCGAGGCGGTGGAGGCGGGCTGCGCCAATCTCGGCCGCCATATTGGCAATGTGAAAAGCTTCGGGGTGCCGGTTGTGGTCGCGATCAACCATTTCGCGGGCGACACGGATGCGGAAGTGGCCGCGGTCAAGGCTTATGTGGAGACCCAAGGCTCTGAGGCCGTGCTTTGCAAACACTGGGCCGATGGCTCCGCCGGGACCGAGGAACTGGCGAATAAGGTTGTGGAACTGGCCGAAAGCGGCGCTGCGCAATTCGCGCCGCTTTACCGGGATGAGCTTTCGCTGTTTGAGAAGATCGAGACCATCGCCAAGCGCATCTACCGCGCTGATGAGGTTCTCGCCGATAAGAAAATCCGCGATCAGCTGCGCGCTTGGGAAGAGGCCGGTTACGGCAATCTCCCGATCTGCATGGCCAAGACCCAATACAGCTTCTCAACCGACCCGAACTTGCGCGGCGCGCCGACCGGCCATTCCGTGCCGGTGCGGGAGGTGCGCCTCAGCGCCGGGGCAGGGTTCGTGGTCGCGATCTGCGGGGAGATCATGACCATGCCCGGCCTGCCGCGCGTGCCCTCCGCCGAGGCGATCATGTTGAACGATAATGGCGATATCGAGGGGCTGTTCTAAGATGGCGGCCACGATCATCGACGGAAAGGCCTTCGCTGCGAAGATCCGCGGCCAAGTGGCCGCGCATGTGGACCGGCTGAAAGCCGATCACGGGATCACCCCAGGGCTCGCCGTGGTGCTGGTGGGCGAGGACCCGGCAAGCGAAGTCTATGTGCACCACAAGCACAAGCAGACGGTTGAGGTCGGGATGACCCCGTTTGAGCACAAGCTGCCCGCCGACACGTCAGAGGAAGAGCTATTCGCGCTGATCGATCAGTTGAATGCCGATCCTCTAGTGCATGGTGTGTTGTGCCAATTCCCGGTGCCAGATCATCTGGATGAGCGGCGGACGGTGGCGCGGATCGACCCTGCCAAGGATGTCGATGGGTTGAGCGTGACAAATGCGGGCCGTCTGTCGACAGGCGAAGACGCGCTGGTCAGTTGTACGCCCCTTGGCTGCCTGATGCTCCTACGCGATCAGATCGGTGACATGACCGGGTTGAATGCCGTTGTCCTTGGGCGGTCTAACCTCTTCGGAAAACCCATGGCCCAACTGCTGCTGCGCGAGAATTGTACGGTCACGATCGCCCATTCACGGACGAAAGACCTGGCCGAGACCTGCCGCCGCGCCGATATCCTTGTGGTCGCTGTGGGGCGGGCTCAGATGGTCAAGGGGGATTGGGTCAAACCCGGCGCAACCGTGATCGATGTGGGGATCACGCGGGTGCCGCATCCGGATAAGCCCGGCAAAACCAGGCTGATCGGGGATGTGGAGTTTTCATCTGCCGTTGAGGTGGCCGGTGCGATCACGCCGGTCCCGGGCGGGGTGGGGCCGATGACGATCGCCTGTCTTCTGGCCAATACGCTCACTGCCTGCTGCCGCGCGCATGGGCTGCCAGAGCCTGAGGGGCTGACGGCCTGATCGTGTAGAACGCGGCCTGTGCAAACGGACTCAACGTCGCTGAAAAGGCGCGGAACAAGGCGAAGCCGCCGCGCCCGCGCATGGCCGTCCGGGCGGCCAGGCGCTTTGTCACTCTTGCGCACCGATCATTCGGAGCCATGACACGACACGATAAAGCGCGCTGATCAGTCCTTCTGCACGCCTGTCCCCGGCCATACGCGGGCGCGGCTACCGCTGGTGCTTGTGATTGGCGCGTCACGACCTGCGGCGCCTCAAACCGGGATCATCGTGCCTTGCAGCAGCGCAACCTCGCGGCGGGTGCCGTCCTCTGCCTCCACCTCAACGCTCGCCCGCGTGACCACCAAACGCCGCCCGGGTTTCACGACCTCGCCCGTGGCCCAGAGCCGGACGCCATCGGCGGGCGCGATAAGGTTGATCTTCATCTCGACGGTCAGAACCTCCTGGTCCTCCGGCATTTGGCTGAGCGCGGCATAGCCTGACGCGCTGTCCCCGAGGGCGAAGGTCAGCCCAGCATGGGCAAAGCCGTGCTGCTGATTGACCGCAGGTGTGATCGGCGCGGTTAGGACCACATGGCCCGGCGATACCTCGGCAATCTCGGCGCCAATCGTTTGCATCATGCCTTGGGCGCGGAAGCTGTCAGCGATGCGGGTTTTGGGAGGGGTCATGGAGGTGGTCTTCCGCTTTAGGGATTTGGCCAGACCATGGGGCAATCTTGCCGCCCCGTCCATCGCCTAACGCGGCATCGGCACGGGAAGCGGCGGATCGGTCAGAAGGATCGCTTCCGCCTCAGGCCCCATCAGCGACGCAAGCGCCACATCATCGCTGCGCAGACCCCCTGTATAGGTGCCGTAAGCCGGTAGGATCAGGCGGTCGGCGTCCCGCAAGAAACAAGGGCGGCTGATCCGCCGGGCGCGGGTTGCGAGCAGCGCTTTCGGATGATAATGCCCTGATATCTCTCCCTTTTCACCAGACATGGCGATATGGTGGAAGGTGAGGGGGCCAAGACGGAAGACGGCCCGATGACTGCCGCCCAGATCGACGGGACCGGCATCGTGATTGCCTTCGATCCAAATCCAGCGCCGTCCGGCCATCAGGGTGGCGATCCGCTCCACGAGATCGGCGCCAAGCGCCTCTGCCGCGGCCAGAT
>JANQNZ010000031.1 GCA_028279315.1 Rhodophyticola sp.
CCGGCAGCGGCGCGCGGGCAAGGGGCGCGAAGGCCGACAGCATCTCGCGTAGATCGGTTGGCACCGGGTGCATCTCACGCGGGCCGGACATCCGCGCGATCTTGTCCAGAAGCGCGCCGCCGCGCCTTGCCGCGGCCTTTGTCGCCCCGATCATCTCGTCAGCGCCTTGGGGCAAGGGCAGTTTCTCCAAACGCCCCTGAAGCCCCAGGATGATCGTCAAGAGGTTGGCGAAATCATGCGCCAAGCCGCTGGTCAGTTGCGCCGCCAATTCACGTTTATGGGTCTGGCTGAGGGCCGCGCGGGCCTGGGCCTCTTCCGTCACATCGGTGGAGAGGAGATAGACGCCGTGGATTTGCCCCCCGGCATCCTGATCGGGTGTGAAGGCCGTGCGCAGGCGGCGCGATGTAGTGGCCTCGGTGAACTCCAGGACCGAGGCTTCGCCCTCCAACGCGCGGGCGACATGTGGTCCAAGCTTGGCGGCGTTTTCGGCGCCCAACGCCTGATGCATGGGCAGGCCGACAATCTCCCGCGGCAGATCGGGCAGCATCGTGGAGAGGCGCCGGTTGGTATAGGTATAGACGCTATTGCGATCCACATGGGCGATATGGGCCGGTGTCATCTCGGTGGTCAGGCGAATCCGCGCCTCCATCTCGGTCAATTGGCGTTTGGTCTCTTCCAGTTGCGCATTGGTGGCGGCCAGTTCCCGGTTGGTCTGCGCCAGCTCCTCGGCATGGGTCAGGAGTTGGTCGGACAGCTCCTCGGAGCGGGAATGCAACAACCGCTCCTGCCGTTTGATCTCAGTGATGTCCGTATAGACCGTGACCCACCCGCCTTCGGGCAGGGGGGAGCCTTCCACGCTGATCGTCCGCCCGTTGGAGCGTTGGCGTTCCATATAATGGGGCACGAAGGTGCGGGCCTGGTCGACGCGTTCCTGAACGAAACTTTCCGGGTCGTCCACATGGCCGTATTCGCCATGGGCGACGAGATAGTGGATCGTGTCCTCAAACGCCGCGCCGGGGGTGACCAGATGCTCGGGCAGGCCGAACATCACCTTGAATGGACGGTTAGAGACCGCGAGTTTCAGATCGCCATCATAGATCGTCAGCGCCTGCTGAATCAGGTTCAGCCCGGCGCGCGTCATCTGGTTGGTGATGTCGGCTCTGGGCATGGCCCTGGCCCTCCCTACCCCATCGCTGACACCGAGACGCCGCCGCCGTCAAGCCCCGCACCGGCCCTGTTACAATTCGTAAGGATTGGGAAAAAGTCAGGAAAAAATTGACCGCGAGAAATATTGTGCCACGGTAAGTGGGGTCGGCCGGCGGGCGCGCACACGCCCTGCCGCGGGCCAAGGGAGGACAGAGATTTGGCGAAGGCAAGCGTGGGTGCAGGGACCCCTGCATCCATTCCGGCGCTTCTGGCGCGCAATGTGGCTCAGTTTGGTTCCAAACCGGCCTATCGGGAAAAAGAATTCGGAATCTGGCAGACCTGGACCTGGGCCGAGGCGGCTGAGGAGATCAATGCGATTGCGCTTGGTCTCTTGGCGTTGGGTGTGGAGCGGGGCGACCATGTGGCCGTGATCGGCCGCAACCGGCCCGCGCTTTATTGGTCGATGGTGGCAGCCCAAAAGGCAGGCGCCGTGCCGGTGCCGCTTTATCAGGACGCGGTGGCCGAAGAGATGGCCTATGTGCTGGAACATTGCGGCGCGCGGTTTGTGATCACCGGCGATCAGGAGCAGGTCGATAAGGTGATCGAGGTGCAAGAGAAGGTGCACCAGATCGAGCACATCATCTATCAAGACGCCCGCGGCCTCAGGAAATACGATCACGCCAAACTGCACGCGCTGGCCGATGTGCAGGCCGAGGGGCGCGCGGCCCATGAACGGCTGGAAGGGGAGCTTGCGGCGCGCGAGGCGGAGCTTCACACCGACTCGACCTGTGTGATGCTCTACACCTCGGGCACGACAGGCAAACCCAAAGGTGTGGTTCTGTCGAACCAGAATATCATCGAGACGTCAAAGGCCTCATCGGAGTTTGATCATCTGGACCCTCATGATGAGGTGCTGGCTTATCTGCCCATGGCCTGGGTTGGCGATTTCATCTTCTCCATCGGTCAGGCCTATTGGACGGGGTTCTGCGTGAACTGCCCCGAAAGCGCCGACACGATGATGACCGATCTGCGGGAGATCGGGCCAACCTATTACTTCGCCCCGCCGCGGGTGTTCGAGAATCTGCTGACGAGCGTGATGATCCGGATGGAGGATGCGGGCGCGTTTAAGCGGCGGATGTTCCACTACTTCCTGGATCACGCCAAAACCGTGGGTCCGAAGCTTTTGGATGGCGAAAGCGTGGGCGGCATGGACCGGCTGAAATATGCGCTTGGCAATCTGATGGTGATCGGGCCATTGAAGAACACGCTCGGCATGAGCCGGATTCGCGTGGGCTATACCGCAGGGGAAGCAATCGGGCCGGAGATTTTCGATTTCTACCGCGCGCTCGGGATCAATCTGAAACAGCTTTACGGCCAGACTGAGGCCAGCGTGTTTATCACCCAGCAGCCCGATAATGAGGTACGGCCCGATACGGTTGGCGTGCCTTCACCCGGGGTTGAGATTCGGATCGACGACAGCGGCGAGGTCTATTACCGCTCCCCCGGCGTGTTTGTGGAGTATTACAAGAACGCCGAAAGCACAGCTTCGACTAAGGATGCGGAAGGTTGGGTCGCCACGGGTGATGCGGGCTTCATCGAGCCCGATACCGGGCATCTGAGGATCATCGATCGCGCCAAGGATGTGGGCAAGATGGCTGATGGCCGCCTCTTTGCGCCGAAATACGTCGAGAACAAGCTGAAGTTCTTTCCCAATATTCTGGAGGCCGTCGTCTTCGGCAGCGGGCGTGAGACCTGCACCGCCTTCATCAATATCGACCTGACGGCGGTTGGGAATTGGGCGGAGCGGAACAATATCGCCTATGCCTCTTATCAGGAATTGGCGGGGCATCCCCAAGTCCTCGACACGATCCAATCCCATGTGGAAGAGGTGAATCGGAGCGTGGCCCAGGACGAGATGCTCTCGGGCTGTCAAATTCACCGCTTCCTTGTCCTGCATAAGGAATTGGACGCCGATGACGGAGAGCTAACGCGGACCCGGAAGGTCCGCCGCCGGATCATCGAAGAGAAATTCCAGGATCTGATCGACGCGCTCTATTCCGGCAAGCCGGAGCAATATACCGAAACCGAAGTCACCTATGAGGATGGCCGCAAAGGCAAGATCTCGGCGACCTTGGAAATCCGCGATGCGGCCACGGTCTCCGCACAGGCGCCTGAGAAGGTGGCGGCGGAATGAGGCGTGCTTGGGACACCATGCTTTCGAGAATAACGGGCTTCTCGACACCGGTGTTTGGCGTCCAGTGGACACCTTCAGCGGACGAGCGCAAGGTGGCCCAGGAGGCCGTCAGCTTTCTTGAAGACAGACGTGTGCTTTTCGTTCCTCATGAAGCCGAGCTGCCACATCACTGTGTGGAGAGCGTGGAAGGCATTCGCGTGAAATTGACGGAATTGATTGGTCGGCTGACCGGGGCTTCAATTCTACAGACGGCTCTTCGCCATATGCGAGCTGCGTGCAGGGAGTTTCTATCGAGGGTGGTCCAAGACGAGAGGTATGTCATAAATGGCTTCGAACCCGGCCACTACGCATCTTGGGTGTTCCTACCGGCGCTTGGTGAGCTACGTGCGCGCATAGGCGTCCAGATAGCTATCGTTTCCACAGCATATGGAATTGACGTAGAGGACCAGATCATTCCGATATTGCCCCCTAACGTCGAGGAAGAAGAATGAGCCTGATAGCAGTGGCCCTCTTCCTGCTCGGCTTCGGCGCCTCTTGGGTGGCGGGGCGGTATGTGGAGAAAGGTGGCGCGATGATCCAAGGCGGGGCCATCGGGCTTTGCGGTGTCGCCGCGCTGATCTTCGGGATGCCGGAGATTTGGGCGAATAACCTGGGATGGGCGATTGTGGCCTTGTTGATTTACGGGCTGATCGGGGCGCTGATCTTCCGCTCAGGCCAGGCCGCACGGGAGAAGGCGCAATGAAGGATTTGAGCCAGGACGGCTACACCACCGAGGACGGCCGCAAGATCGGCGGCGTGGTGATGGAGATGCGCAACATCACGCTCCGCTTTGGCGGCGTGGTGGCGATCAAGGATATCAGCTTCGACATCCGTGAAGGCGAGATCCGCGCGATCATCGGGCCAAACGGGGCCGGCAAATCCTCGATGCTGAACGTGATCTCGGGCTTCTACCATCCGCAGGAAGGCGAGGTCTGGTATCGCGGCGAGCGGCGGAAGCCGATGAAGCCTTACCAGGTGGCCCGCCAGGGCATCGCCCGCACCTTCCAGAATATCGCGCTCTTTGACGGGATGAGCGTGCTCGACAACATCATGACGGGCCGGATCAACCAGATGAGTGCCAGCTTCTTCGACCAGGCCTTCTGGTGGGGCAAGGCACAGCGTGAAGAGGTGGAGAACCGGGAAAAGGCTGAGGAAATCATCGACTTCCTGGAAATCCAGCATATCCGCAAGACGCCTGTGGGCCGCCTGCCCTATGGCTTGAAGAAACGGGTGGAATTGGCCCGCGCCTTGGTGGCGGAACCCTCGATCCTGCTGCTTGATGAACCCATGGCGGGCATGAATGTGGAGGAGAAGGAGGACATGTCCCGCTTCATCCTCGACGTGAATGATGAGTTCGGCACCACCACGGTGTTGATCGAACACGATATGGGCGTGGTCATGGACCTGTCCGACCGCGTGGTGGTGATGGATTACGGCCAGAAGATCGGCGACGGAACGCCCGATGAGGTGCGGAACAATCCCCAGGTGATCGACGCCTATCTGGGGGTGAGCCATGATTGAATCGGCCCGTAGAGTGCTGGCATATTCGAGCTATATATCCCGCGCTAGATCGGTGGGTGCGGTCGCCTTAGCTTCGGTTGCAATGTTCATTGGCGGGGCGGGTGCCAATGCAGAGCCCACAACAGCCGCTAACGATGTCGTGACTGTGATCGAAGAGATCGTGGACGACGCATGTATCCCATTCATCGAGGGCGAGCGCAGCATGATCTGGTGGTTCCGCTCGTCGCGATTAGGCGAGGCGAGGCGAGGATTCGTGCAAGGCCAGACTGAATTCGATGTGCCAGATGCTCCCATCCATCTCAACTTGAGCATTGTCGAGAGCGGCACTGTTTGCAGCTTTCAAAGCCCTATCGAACGAGGTTGGAGCGATCAGGATGTCGCAGAGCTTTTCTCGTATGCCGACTCTTTGGCCGCGAACTGGGTCGGTGAGGCCCGTGTGCGAGTTGATCTTAGTGGCCAGGGCTTTGAGCGCTTCATCTTGTACCGACTACGCCCAAAAGAGTCTCGCTTCGTGTTGGTCGCGGATTCACCGATGGGTTTGGGCGACGGCACTGGAACGATGCTATTAGTTGGGGCCGACGAATTCGGAGAGGAATTGCCAGATGCCTGATCAACTGATCTTTGCCATGGAGGTCACCGTCAACGGCCTTCTAAACGGCGTCATGTACGCCCTGGTGGCCCTTGGCTTTGTCTTGATCTTCAAAGCCTCCGGCATCTTCAACTATGCCCAAGGGGTCATGGCGCTCTTCGCCGCTATGACGCTTGTGGGCATCCAAGACGGGCGGGTGCCGTTCGGGCATCTGATCAATGAGATTTTTGGCACCGACATCCATTATTTCGGGTGGGAGGTGCCGGCGATCCTCGCCATCCTTTTGACCGTGGTCGTGATGATCGCCTTCGCCTGGTTCGTGCAGCGCTTCATTTTCAGATACCTCGTGGGGCAAGAACCGATCATTCTGTTCATGGCCACGATTGGCCTCGCCTATTTCCTGGAAGGCGTCAGTGATCTGATGTGGGGGTCCGAGATCCGCAACCTCGATGTCGGTCTGCCCCAAGGGATCAATGACGCCATCGATCGGGCCACGTTCGATATCTTCGGCTATGGCTTCTTCATCGACAATCTCGATATCGCGGCGGCGATCATCGCAGCGATCCTGGTCGCCGGGCTGATCGCCTATTCGCAATACACCAAGAACGGGCGCGCGATGCGGGCGGTGGCCGATGACCATCAGGCGGCGCTGAGCGTTGGGATTTCGCTCAATTACGTGTGGATCCTGGTTTGGTCGCTCGCGGGCATCGTCGCGCTTGTCGCGGGCATCATGTGGGGTGCGAAATCGGGGGTCCAGTTCTCGCTGTCGCTCATCGCGCTGAAGGCGCTGCCGGTCCTGATGCTGGGCGGCTTCACTTCAATCCCCGGCGCGATTGTCGGCGGGCTCATCATTGGCGTGGGTGAGGCGCTGTTTGAATTCTCCATCGGCCCCTTGATCGGCGGCGCGACGGAGAACTGGTTTGCCTATGTGCTGGCCTTGGTCTTCCTGGTCTTCCGGCCTCAAGGCCTCTTCGGCGAAAAGATCATCGAGAGGGTGTGAGCGATGGCAACTGATAACCTTCCGAAGCCCAATATCGGCACCCCCGATTATGCTCAGGGGCGCACGAACAAGAAGCTCTGGGCGATCCTGACCACCATCGGCTTCGCGGTCTTCTGGATCTATCTGCTCTACATGGCCGCCACGTTCTTCGGCGGCGACGGGATCAGTTGGTATGGGCCGATCATCTGTATCGCCGGACTGGCGCTTGGCCTTTGGGGCCGCCGCCAGGTCGAGAGGGAGTAAGGCGCGATGTTCTACCGTGAAGCGGGGGATTTCAAAACCTCCTACACCGCCGACAACCAGACCTTCCCGATCGCCTTCGACCGGTACCGGTATTACTTCGTCCTGATCGTGGCGCTGCTGATCGTACCGTTCTTGATCAACGATTACTGGGCCAACGCGATCCTGTTGCCGTTCCTGATCTACGCGATTGCGGCGATTGGGTTGAATATTCTGACCGGCTATTGCGGACAGGTTTCGCTCGGGACCGGCGGGTTCATGGCCGTCGGCGCCTATACGTCTTACAAGCTGATGACCGCGTTCCCGTGGATGGACATGGTCACGATCACGCTTCTCTCCGGCTTCATGACGGCCATGGTGGGGGTGATGTTCGGGCTGCCGTCCCTCCGGATCAAAGGCTTCTATTTGGCGGTGGCGACGCTGGCCGCGCAGTTCTTCCTGATCTGGCTCTTCAACCGGGTGCCGTGGTTCTACAACTATTCCGCCTCGGGCCAGATCAACGCGCCAGAGCGGACGATGTTTGGCTTTGCCGTCACCGGACCAAATGCAGAGGCCTGGGTCAAATACCTCTTTTGCCTGTTCTTCGTGTTCATCCTGGCCTGGGTTGCGCGGAACCTAACCCGTGGCTCCATCGGGCGGCAATGGATGGCGATCCGGGATATGGATATCGCGGCGGAGATCATCGGCGTGAACCCGATGAAGGCGAAGCTGACGGCCTTTGCGGTCAGCTCCTTCTATGTCGGCATCTCAGGCGCGCTCCTCTTCACCGTCTATCTCGGCGCCGTCGAGGTGGGGGAGGCTTATGGCATCCTGAAAAGCTTCCTTGTCCTCTTCATGATCATCATTGGCGGCTTGGGCTCGATCTTCGGGGCCTTTATCGGGGCGGCCTTCATGGTCGTCCTGCCGGTTGTCCTGCGGAACATCCTGACCGACGGGCTTGGCTGGGACACCGCGCTCGCCACCCATTTTGAGTTCGTCATCGTCGGTGCCCTGATCATGTTCTTCCTGATCAAGGAGCCGCACGGCCTGGCCCGCCTCTGGTCACTGGCCAAGGAGAAATTGAGATTGTGGCCCTTCCCCCATTGAGGGGCCACGAATGAGACGACCGGGGCGGAACCCCGGCATGGACCCATCGGATCAACCAAAAGGGAGGAATACCCCGATGAAGAAACTGGCAACCATGGCCATCGCAGGTGCGATGGCGGCAAGCCCGGCGCTGGCCGATCTTGTCTTCCCCGACCTCAGCTATCGGACCGGGCCTTATGCCGCGGGCGGTATCCCGTTCTCGGACGGGTATCAGGATTACATGACGCTTCTGAACCAGCGCGATGGCGGTATCGGTGGCGTCATGACCCGCGTGGTGGAATGCGAAACCGCCTATAATACTGAGCGTGGCGTGGAGTGTTACGAGTCGACCAAAGGCGAAGGTGCTTTGGTTTATCAGCCGCTCTCAACCGGCATCACTTATCAGCTGATCCCGCGCGCAACCGCTGATGGCATCCCGCTTCACACGATGGGTTATGGCCGGACCTCTGCCGCCAATGGCGATGTCTTCAGCCACGTCTTCAACTACCCGGCGAATTACTGGGACGCCGCCTCGGTGATCATCAACCAGCTTCTGGAAGAGAATGACGGATCGCTGGAAGGCCAGACGATCACGCTCCTCTACCACAACTCGGCCTATGGTCGGGAGCCGATCCGCACCCTGGAAACCCTGGCGGAGATGCATGGGTTCGAGCTGAGCCAACTGGCCGTTGATCACCCAGGTCAGGAGCAAGGTAACCAGTGGCTGACCATCCGCCGTGAGCGTCCCGACTATGTCGTGATGTGGGGCTGGGGTGTCATGAACCAGGTCGCGATCCAGGAAGCCGCCAATATCCGCTTCCCGATGGAGAACTTCATCGGCAACTGGTGGGCCGGGGCTGAGCATGATGTGGAGCCTGCCGGTGATGCCGCGATCGGCTACCGCGCGCTCAACATGAATGTTCTGGGCGATCTGCCGGTCTTCGATGACATCCAAGAGCATGTGATCGATGCAGGCATGGCCGCCGGGGACGGCACCAATCTGGGTTCGGTGCTCTACACCCGCGGGATGTATGCGGCCTTCCTGGCGGCAGAAGCCGCGCGGACGGCGCAGGAAGTCCACGGGGTGGCCGAGATCACGCCCGCGATGATGCGGGACGGGATGGAGGCGCTTGTCATCGACAACGCGCTGATGGAAGCCCGCGGCATGCCGGGGATCGGGCCGGAGTTTGCGGTGAGCTGTGAAGACCATGGCGGCACCGGCATGGCCCGGATGCAGCAATGGGACGGCACCACTTGGGTGACCCTGACCGACTTCATCGCGCCTGATGACAGCGTGACCCAGCCTTTGGTCATGGAAGACAGCGCGCAGTTTGCGGCAGAGAACAACATCTCCTCGCAATGCAGCGAAAGCTGATCTGATACACCTGGCGGCGGCGCGGGCCGTCGCCGCCGGGATTTGCGTATTTTTGGAAAGATGAAGGTGATGGTTCGGGAGATGAGACGCCTGCGCTGCGTTTGGGTCTTGATGCTGGCCCTCGGGGTTGTGATCGCTGCTGCGCCGCAAGCGCTGGCGCAGCGATCCCAGGCTGAGGGGTTCAGTAGGTTCGAATTGCAGACGGCGGGCTGGCGCGGGGGCTATTCCACGGTCCGATTCTCTGACGGTGTTGAGGCCGAGCAATTTGTGCTGCGGCCTGGTGATTGTCCGCGCGTCACAAATGACTGCAATGCAGATCGGGAACGGATCGAATTTTCCGAGCGCAATCCGGCGCAGCCGGTCGGGTCGGAGGTTTGGGCCGCGTGGTCGATCTACTTGCCCGCGGATTTTGCGGTGCCGGGGTCAGGGCGTGTGGCCAACATCACCTTGGGTCAGTTTCATCAGCGCGACAGCAGCGGGCCGGAATTGCTTTTTGTTCTGCGGCGGAATTGGTTGGAAGCGGAACTGACCAATCCCTATCGGCTGGATGACGATCCGATGAACCCGATCCCGCCTTTTGAGATTAACAACGTGCTTCGGACATCGCAGATGCTTGGCCGATGGAACCGCATCATGGTCAATGCCCGCTGGAGCCGGGGCGAGGACGGGTTTGTCCGCATATATGTCAATGGAAACCAAGCATGGGCCTATAACGGCCCAACAACGAATTCCAATGCGCCGATCTACTTCAAATACGGCATCTATCGCTCCTTCGCCAGCCGGTGTGGCGGCCCCTGCCCAGAGCTGACGGCGTATTATTCTGATGTGGTCCGCGGCAACTCCAGAGAGGACGTCGAATAATGCTTGACCAACCTTCTGAAATCCATGGCGATGGCGTGTCGCCGGAATTTGCAGAGGCTGAGACGCTTCTGGAGGTCAACAATATCGAGGTGATCTACAACCATGTGATCCTGGTCCTGAAAGGGGTCAGCCTGACAGTGCCGAAAGGCGGGATCACCGCGCTTCTAGGCGGCAATGGCGCGGGCAAGACGACCACTTTGAAGGCGATTTCCAACCTTTTGCATTCCGAGCGGGGGGAGGTGACGAAAGGCTCGATCCTCTATCGGGGCGAGCGGGTGCAGGATTTGAACCCCTCAGACCTTGTGGAACGGGGTGTGATTCAGGTGATGGAGGGACGCCACTGCTTTGAGCATCTGACTGTCGAGGAAAACCTCCTGACCGGTTCTTATACAAGAAAAGACGGGCGCGGTGCCGTCGATGCCGATTTGGAGATGGTCTATTCCTACTTCCCGCGCCTGAAAGAGCGGCGGCGGAGCCAGGCGGGCTATACCTCAGGCGGGGAACAGCAGATGACGGCGATTGGCCGGGCGCTGATGTCGCGGCCTGAGACAATCCTGCTGGATGAACCCTCCATGGGCCTGGCCCCGCAACTGGTCGAAGAGATTTTCGGCATCGTGAAGGATTTGAATGAGAAGGAAGGGGTGAGCTTCCTTCTGGCCGAGCAGAACACCAATGTGGCGCTGCGCTTCGCCCATTACGGATACATCCTGGAATCGGGGCGTGTGGTGATGGACGGCCCGGCGGCGGACTTGCGCGAGAACCCGGATGTGAAGGAATTCTATCTCGGTATGTCCGAGGAAGGGCGGAAGAGCTTTCGCGACGTGCGCTCTTACCGCCGCCGCAAACGGTGGTTGAGCTGATGAGGGACGCCGTGACCGGTAGCTACGATGATCTGGAAACCCGCAGCGCCGATGCGCGCGCCGCTGCACAGTTGGCCGAGGTGAATGGCCAACTGGCGCGCCACGAGTTGGGGCCGCTGAACGCCCTCGAAGACCTGGCCAGCTTGCCTGTCTTACGCAAATCCGACCTAGTGGAGCGCCAATCCGCGAACCCGCCTTTTGGCGGATTGCCGGTCACGAATGTCGCCCATGTCTTCCAAAGCCCGGGGCCGATCTATGAGCCTGGCGGGGTCAGCCATGATTGGTGGCGGATGGGGCGGTTTCTTCATGCAGCGGGGATTGGCGCAGGCGATGTTGTCCAGAATTGCTTTGGCTATCACCTGACGCCTGCGGGCATGATCTTTGAAAGCGGCGCCCGGGCGGTGGGGGCCACCGTTCTGCCGGCGGGCGTCGGGCAGACTGAACTTCAAGTGCGGGCCGCCAAGGATGTGGGCACCACGGCCTACGCGGGCACGCCGGATTATCTGAAGGTGATCCTCGATAAGGCTGACGAGATGGGGGAGGCGCTGTCGATCACCAAGGCAGTGGTTGGGGGCGGCGCCCTCTTCCCAAGCCTCCGTCAGGACTACGCCGACAGGGGCATCTCGTGTTTGCAAAGCTACGCAACGGCGGACCTTGGCAACATCGCCTATGAAAGCCCGGCGATGGAGGGGATGATCGTCGATGAAGGCGTGATCGTGGAGATCGTGCGCCCCGGCACCGGCGATCCGGTGCCTGATGGGGATGTGGGGGAGGTGATCGTCACAACGCTCAACCCTGACTACCCGTTGATCCGCTTCGCAACCGGCGATCTAAGCGCGGTGATGGCGGGCACCAGCCCCTGTGGGCGGACCAATATGCGGATCAAGGGCTGGATGGGTCGCGCCGATCAAACCACGAAGATCAAAGGCATGTTCGTGCGGCCTGAGCAGGTGGCCGATTTTGTCGCCAAACATGCGGAAGTAAGTCGCGCCCGCGTCATCGCCAGCCGCGACGGCGAAATGGATGTGATGACCGTGCAGGTTGAGGCCGACGGCGGATCGGCGGACACCTATGCCGACAGCATCGCCGACACGCTGAAGCTGAAAGGCAAGGTGGAGCTGGTCGCCCCGGGCAGCCTGCCCAATGACGGTAAGGTCATCGACGACCAGCGGGTCTATGACTGACCTTCAGGACTGCTCGGCCCTGTGAGACCGATCAGCGGCGCGCAGCTCATTTGGGCTGGCCAGGCCATCGCCATTGGCGTCGATTCGGCGGAAGGCCATGCGATAGGCGCCAAAAGCACGGATGCGTTGTGAGGTTGGCTGCCCATGGGCGGCCATCGTCGCAATGAAGCTGCGGAATTCCTCATAGCTGAGATGCTCATCGCCATTGCCGTCGGCGGCGATGAAAGTTGCCACAGCGCGGTCGGCGAAGGGGCCATCGGCCGCTGCCATCGGGGCAAGCGCGAGGCTCGCGGCGGCAAAGGTCAAGGCGGCAAGTGTCGAACGGTGCATAATCCACTCCCATACTGGAACCACTGCGCGGAAGTCTGCCGTGGTTGGTGCGGTCCTTAACGGGGAATTTCTCCGAAATCGGGACACGGACGCTCTGAGGGGCTTTCTGTTATCCGGTAACAACGGCGCCTCATGTTATGTCTGACGAGTCACGTCGCGTGGGAGTTCAAAAATGATGCGTCACCTTATCTGCGCTTGCCTTCTTCTTTCGCTTCTTGGGAGCGGATCTGTGAAGGCGGACACGGCTCTCGTCATCGGGAACAGCCGGTTTGACGAGGCCGGAACCATCCGCGCGGCGGACGACCTTCTCGACGCGGCGGAGGCGCTGGCGGGCGCCGGCTTCACCGTCATCGAAGGGGAGGACATGGCGACCGATGAGATGCGCGCCCTTCTGTCCGGTGTCTTGCCGGTTCCGCTTGGGGAACGCTTGGTGATCGCCCTTTCCGGACACTTCGCGCATTCCGTTGTCTTTGAGGAGGGCGGCGAGCAGACCTGGTTCTTGGGCCGGGAGGTGGATGGCCCCGATATGGCGACGGTTGGCGGTATGGGCATCTCGCTCACCACTGTGTTCGACATTGCGCGCCATGCTCAGGGCCGCGCAGTGGTGCTGCTTGGGACTGAGGACCGGGAGATCGAGTTGGGTGAGGGCCTGCGCCCGGGCCTCGCCGATCTGGATGTGCCGCAAGGGGTGACGGTGGTTGTGGGCGGCGCCCGCGACGTTGCCCGCTTTGCGCGCCGGGATTTGGTGGAGCCTGGGGTGGCGATTGAGGAGATG
>JANQNZ010000046.1 GCA_028279315.1 Rhodophyticola sp.
GGCCTCATTCACCTCCCAAAGATCGACGTCATCGGCGCTCCACCCGATACGGGCGAGGAGCTTTTCGGCCGCGGGTACGGGCGCGGTGGTGAACCACCCAGGCTCTTGCGCGTGGGAGGCGTGGCCGAGGATGCGAGCGCGGATGGTGAGGCCTTTTTCTTCCGCCACGCTTTCGCGGGCCAGAACCAAGGCGGCGGCGCCGTCGGAGATCGACGAGGCATTGGCCGCCGTCACCGTGCCATCCTTGCGGAAAGCCGGTTTCAGCTGCGGGATCTTCTCAGGCCGGGCATTGCCCGGTTGTTCGTCTACCGCGATCTCGGTTGAGCCTTTGCGGGAGGTGACGGTCACCGACGTCACCTCATCGGCAAAGGCGCCGCTGTCGATGGCGGCCAGCGCGTTTGAGAGGGAGCCGAGCGCGTACTCATCCTGCGCCTCGCGCGTGAACTGGTATTTCTCGGCACAATCCTCGGCGAATGTGCCCATCAGACGGCCTTTGTCATAAGCGTCTTCCAGCCCGTCGAGGAACATATGATCAACGGTCTGGCCATGGCCGATCCGGGCACCACCGCGCATATTGGGCAGAAGATAAGGCGCGTTTGTCATACTCTCCATACCGCCTGCGACCATCAGATCGGTCTGGCCGAGGGCCAACTGGTCATAGGCAATCATCGCGGCCTTCATGCCCGAGCCGCACATCTTGTTCAGCGTCGTTGCAGGCACCTCCTGACCAAGCCCGGCCTGGAACCCCGCCTGACGCGCCGGCGCCTGGCCTTGGCCCGCGGGCAGGACGCAGCCCATTAGAAGCTCATCGACATCCGCCACGTCAGCGCCTGCTTTCTCCAACGCAGCTTTGATCGCCACGCCGCCAAGCTCAGCGGCAGGGACGCCCGAAAACACCCCTTGGAACCCACCCATCGGGGTCCGCGCGGCCCCACATATGACAACCTGATCCATCGTTTCCCCTATTGCGCCTTCGGCTCCCCACGGACACTCGCATACCGAATGGTAAGGATTGCCGTCTAGGGTCAATCGCAAGCCGGAATGTGTGAAGGATAGGGTTATGAAGCTCGTGAAGGAATCCGCGGGTCCGCTTTGCGTGATCCATGTGGAGGAGGATCGGATCGATGCCTCGGTCGCGATCCAGTTCAAGGATGCGTTCCGCGAATTGGTTAATGACGAGCCGGGCGGCGTGCTTCTGGACCTCGCGAAGGTTCAATTCCTCGATTCAAGCGGGCTGGGCGCCGTCGTGGCAGCGCGGAAGCTCTTGGGTGGCGAGCGCAGCCTGGAATTGGCGGCGCTCAGCCCTGCGGTTGATAAGGTGATGACGCTGACACGGATGAACTCCGTCTTTGCGATCCATGACAGTGTGGCCGATGCGATGGCGGCCCATGGGATCTCTGCCGATGGCTGACGGCACGACCAAGTAGACTTCAACGCCAAACCCGCGTTCCCCCTATGCATCTGACCTTTGAGTTGACCAGTTCCGCCGCCGATGTGCGCGAAACGCTCGGCTTGGTGCGCGGGGATCTCATGCGATTGGGCGTCAACCAAGAGCACTGGGATACCGCAGAGATTGTGCTGGCCGAAGTCCTGAACAATGTCGTTGAGCATGGCTATGCGGAAGAGGGCGGCGGTGCAATCACGCTGAACCTTGAGATCACCCCGCAGGCGCTGCACGTCCAAGTGCGCGATCAAGGGCGCGCGTTTCCCGGGCTGACCCTGCCGGATGCCCGGTCTCATGACCTCACTGCTTTGGATGTGGACGCCCTGCCGGAAGGCGGGTTCGGCTGGGCGCTGATTCACCATCTGACACAAGACTTGGCTTATGTCCGAAAGGCGGGTGAGAATCGGCTCAGCTTCGCGATTGCCACCCCGGATTGAACCAATCCGCGACGCAGTGGGCGATTGTTTCCGGATCTACGGAATTGTCACAACACTGCCCTAATCACTCCGCAACTTGGTCTGGAATTCCCGGCACATCAGTCCTTGTAGCTGCATAGGCTTCCCTCGGCGTCGCGTCTCAAAGCCCCCACCCAGTGGCGCGACGTCGAGGTCCATGCAGGCGCTTCCCCAAGCTTTGATCCGCACCCGGTTTTCCGGCTTGCCGCGCTTTGCCGACCGATTACTGTGGTCAGGCCGCAGCAATTCGGGGAGGCGGATTTCATGCGCGATTTTCATCAACCAGGGCGCTCGGCAGTCTTTGCCGGGTCGGGCATGTGCGCCACCTCTCACCCGCTCGCGGCGAAGACAGCCGTGAGCCTTTTGGAGGCCGGCGGCAACGCGGTGGACGCGGCCATCGGTGCGGCAATCCTGCTTGGGTTCTGTGAGCCGCAGGCGACCGGGATCGGCGGGGATATGTTTGCGCTTGTAAGACCAGGCGACAGCGATGAGATCATTGGCCTACACGCCTCAGGCCGGGCGCCCGCCGGGCTGTCCGCAGATGGGCTGCGGGCCAAGGGGCTTGGGGTTATCCCACTCAATGACGCCGCCGCGGTCACGGTGCCGGGCGCAATTGACGGGTTCTGCAGGCTTCATGGCGATCATGGCCGGATGCCGCTTGCCGACATCCTCGCGCCCGCGATCCATTATGCAGAGACGGGCATTCCCGTCGCGCCGCGTGTCGCACTGGATTATGCGGAAAACGGAGGTGTTCTGAGCGGGGCGGGCCGAGACCACTTCACCAATGGCGGCGCGCCTTTGGCCCTTGGCCAAATCTTCCGCGCGCCGGGCCAGGCGGAGGTCTTGCGAAAGGTCGCGGCAGACGGGCGCGCGGGCTTCTATGAAGGCGAGGTTGCCGCCGATATGGTGGCCAGCCTACAAGCCTTGGGTGGGACCCATACGGAAGAGGATTTTGCCGCCACCGCCTGCACCTATGTGGACCCGATCCGGGGCAGCTATCGCGGCGCCGAATTGATCGAATTGCCGCCCAATGGCCAAGGCGCCACGGCCATTCTTCTGGCCCATATCCTGGAGACATTCGACATCGCGTCCATGGACCCCTGGGGGGTGGACCGCGCCCATATCGAGGCCGAAGCCACGAAGCTCGCCTATGACGCGCGGAACCGGTTCATCGCCGATCCCGATCATATGACGCGGTTGGGTCACATGATCGATCCAGCCACCGCCCGTAGCCTGGCCGCGCTGATCGACCCGGATCGCGCCATGCCCGACCCCGCGCCTTTGAGCGAGGCGGTACATAAAGACACGGTTTACCTGACAGTTGTCGACAGGGACCGGATGGCGGTCTCTATGATCTATTCGATCTTCCACAGTTTTGGATCGGGCCTGGCGAGCGACCGGTTTGGCATCTTGTTCCAGAACCGCGGCGCGGGCTTCACCTTGGAAGAGGGGCATCCGAATGAAGCAGGGCCGGGCAAACGACCGCTCCACACGATCATCCCTGCCATGCTGAAGACACCCGATGGTGCGATCATGCCCTTCGGCGTCATGGGCGGCGCCTATCAGGCCACGGGCCATGCGCGGTTTATCTCCAACATCATGGATTTCGGCTTGTCACCCCAAGCGGCAATCGACGCGCCGAGGAGCTTTGCCGAAGCCGGTGCACTGAAAATCGAACGAGGCTATGCCGAAGCCGTGCGCAGTGGCCTAGAGGCCAAAGGCCACAGGCTCGACATCCCAACCCTGCCCATTGGCGGCGCCCAGGCGATCCGGATCGACGGGGAAACCGGTGTGCTGGAAGGCGGCTCGGACCCGCGCAAAGATGGGTGCGCCATCGGGTATTGATAGGCGCCCGGCCTTCTGGCGGACGCGCCGGTGGTGTCGGTGGCGTTTGCGTATTTGGGGAAAGATGAAGGCGCAATTTTACTCAAATTGCCGGTGTCTTTGCTTCCCAAATACCTCCGGGGTTTGGGGCAGCGCCCCAATCGCCCGCAGGGCAAATGAGATCACGCGCCGCCCTTGGCTGCGTCCGGATCAGTTCAACTGATATTCCAGAGGGTAACGCCCGTCTTGAAAATCCCCGAACAGGTCGTGCACGTCGGGGTGTTCCAACGGCTCCCCCGTATCGTCGGGCACGAGGTTCTGCTCCGAGACATAGGCCACGTAGTAGGACTGATCGTTCTCGGCCAGAAGGTGGTAGAAGGGCTGCGCCTTTGAGGGGCGGCTCCCCTCGGGGATTGCGTCATACCATTCTTCGGTATTGGAAAATTCCGGGTCGATGTCGAAGACGACACCCCGGAACGGGTGTTTGCGATGCCGGACCACTTGCCCGAGATTATATTTCGCCTGGCACTTCAACATAGCTACACATGCCCCCTTGATCCTTCCCTACCCTTTGGCCCCGGTGCTTGTCCACGGCGGTCATTCAAAATTAAGGGAAACAGACTGTGAACCGTCATATGACAGTGCTATGACGCGCCCCGAACGGGTCGGGAATTGCCGATCACTTTGGCGTATTTGCCGGCTCTGACGGGCGTTCAGCATTTCCAGACCCTCAGAATTCCCCTATACTGCCTGAAAAGAAGAATTGAGGCAGATCAGGCGGCAGGTACCATGAGACACTGGTTTCTCTTTGGCGTTTTCTTTGTGCTGGCGGCCTGTGGCCGCAATTTCTCCGCCCCCGACAATCTCGATAATGCCTGCGCGATTATCGATGAGCGCCCGGCCTATTTCCGCGCGATGCGTGCGACCGAGCGGAATTGGGGTGTGCCGATGCATGTCCAGATGGCTACAATCTATCAGGAAAGCCGGTTCATCGGTGATGCGCGCACCCCCTTCCGATATGCGCTTGGGGTGATCCCGATGGGGCGGCAAAGCTCGGCCTTTGGGTATAGCCAAGCGCTGGACGGCACGTGGGAGGAATATCAGCGCGAAACCGGCAACCGCCGGGCGCGGCGCACGGATATCAGTGATGCCACGGATTTCATGGGCTGGTACATGACCCAGACGGTTGAGCGGAACGGCGTACCGCTGAGCGATGCGCGGAACCAGTATCTGGCCTATCACGAGGGGCACACAGGTTATGCCCGCGGCAGCTATAACCGCAAACCTTGGTTGATCCGTGTGGCGGGAGAGGTTGCGGCGCGGGCTGATACCTATCAGCTGCAACTGGCGAGTTGTCGTCGGCGCTAGATTTTTGGGCTAGTCCCGCAATCCCCGCGCCTCAATCTCCTGCGGGATGTTGAAGAGCCGCGCGCCAAGGGACACGCCCTCTTCCAGCTCCCCCAGGATCACGGTTGTCTCGCTGCCGGTCTCATCAGTGATGACCCACTGCCTGAGTTCAATGGGGTCGCCGGTGAAGACCAGGGTGATGCGCCCAATCTCGGGTCGTTCCGGGTCTTGCGCCACAACACGGGTTGAGGTGCCGTCGCCGTCATGGGCCACAACCATATTTGAGCGGCCCAAATTCACCTCTCGCGCCAAGATCAGGTGCAAAGGCGTCCGGCGCAGCGGGTATTGCTCTGGCGGCACATTCGACCGGGCATCGAAGATCGCAACCTGCCCGCCGCCTGCGATCACCAGCAAATCCTCATCCCCGCCGCCATATTCGAACCGCACCCGGCCCGGGCGCTGCAGATAAAGCGTGCCGGTGGAGATCGAGCCATCGGCATTGATCTGCGTGAACTCTCCTTCGGCGGTGCGGATGCCGTTCAGGTAGCTCGACAATTGCGACAGGGGGATGGCCTGCGCCAAAGCCGGCAGCGCGCTGAACGCCAGGATTGTCAGCGCTAATGCCGCGCGTTTGGCCAATTGGGGGGCCCATGGATTCATTGGGATCGCCTCACATCTCTGCTCTCATGTCGCATATATGTGCAGTCAGCGGCAGCGGCCACTGTTAGGCAATAACAACCAGGTTTCTCAGGCGCCGCGCCGCCGATTTGGCCCGCTTCACCCGGCCTGTTCCGGCACCAGGATATCGCGTTTGCCCACATGGTTAGCGGGGGAGACCAGACCGTTCTCCTCCATCTGCTCCACCAGCCGCGCGGCTTTGTTATAGCCGATGGCCAGTTTCCGCTGGATGTAAGAGGTGGAGCATTTCCGGTCCTGGATCACGATCTGCACTGCCTGGTCGTAAAGCGCGTCTTCACCATCGGTATTGCCACCGAGACCAAGGACCATGTCGATATCGGCCTCTTTCTCATCATCCGGCCCATCGAGCACCGAAGCCGCATAATCCGGCGGCCCGAAGCTTTTCAGGTGGCGCACGATCTCTTCGACCTCTTCATCGCTCACAAACGGCCCATGCACCCGGGTGATCTTGGCGCCGCCCGCCATGTAGAGCATGTCGCCCATGCCCAAAAGCTGCTCGGCCCCCATTTCGCCCAGGATCGTGCGGCTATCGACCTTTGAGGTCACGTGGAAGGAAATCCGCGTCGGGAAATTGGCCTTGATCGTGCCAGTGATGACGTCAACCGACGGTCGCTGCGTGGCCATGATGATATGAATGCCCGAGGCGCGCGCCATCTGCGCCAGGCGTTGAATGCAGGCCTCGATCTCTTTGCCGGCAACCATCATCAGGTCAGCCATCTCATCAACGATCACGACGATGAAGGGCATCTTCTCGGGCGCAAACTCTTCGGTCTCGAAGATCGGTTCGCCGGTCTCTTCGTCGAACCCGGTCTGCACGGTGCGCGAGAACATCTCGCCTTTCTCCAACGCATCGCGAACCCGGCCGTTATAGCCGTCGATATTGCGGACGCCCATTTTGGACATCTTGCGATAGCGCTCCTCCATCTCACCCACGACCCATTTCAGCGCCACCACGGCCTTCTTGGGGTCGGTTACAACGGGGGAAAGGAGATGCGGAATGCCGTCATAGACGCTGAGTTCCAGCATCTTGGGGTCAATCATGATCATCCGGCAATCTTCGGGGCTGAGCTTGTAGAGAAGGCTCATGATCATGGTGTTGATGGCCACGGATTTACCGGAGCCGGTGGTGCCCGCGATCAACAAATGGGGCATCTTGGCCAGGTTCGCGACCACCGGATCACCGCCAATATCCTTGCCAAGCGCAAGCGGCAGGCGCTGATTGCCATCGCCAAAGTCACGGGCCGAGAGGATCTCCCGCAGCACGACTTTCTCGCGGTGCTGGTTCGGCAATTCGATCCCGATGACCGAACGGCCCGGCACGGTGGAGACCCGCGCCGACAGCGCCGACATGGACCGCGCGATATCATCGGCCAGGCCAATGACGCGGGAGGCTTTGAGGCCCGGCGCCGGTTCCAGTTCATACATGGTGACGACGGGGCCGGGGCGAACACTGACGATTTCGCCTTTCACGCCATAGTCGTCGAGGACGTTTTCCAACATCCGCGCATTCTCTTCGAGCGCCTCATCGCTCAGATGATGGCGCTCAATCGTGACCGGGTTGGTCAAAAGTGAGAGCGGCGGGAACTCATAAACCGGCTTTTCCGCCTCAAGCGGCAGCGAGGGCTGGGCATCGGCCATCGCGGCGCGCGAGGGCGCGCTTTTCTTTGTCGAATGCTGGACCACTTTGCGCGGCTCTGACGGGGGTACCACAAACCCCGCGGCGCGGGACGGTTCGGCGTCAAGCTCCGCAACCCGTTCGGAATGGGGGACCGGGATGATCTCCTCCGGCGCCGTCTCCCGGGCGACGGGCGGCGCAGCAGGGGCGGTCAATGGCGGTTCTACCCGATGTTGGGGAGACGGGGCTGGCGTGGCTGCAGCCGCGCGGTGCCGAGCGACGGCGGCCTCAGGCGCGGTCAGGGGGCGGCGGACACGGGCCTTGATGACATCGGCGATCTTTTCGCGAATGCGATCATCGGTCGGCGCATCAATCTCATCTCCGGCCACAGGCTCGCGCTCCAACAGCTCCGGCTCGGGCGCCGGTTGCGCGGCGCGGGCCCTGAGACGTTCAAGAAAGCTCGGGCGTGGGGCAGGTTCGACCTCTGGCTCCGCCTCAGCAGGTGGTGCGGCAACCGTGCGTGCCGGGGCAGCAGCAGCAGCCACAGCGCTCAGCCGCGGTTCCGCCCGGCGCACAATCGGCGGCTCCTCCTCCGTCGCGGCCTCGGCCACATCCCGGCGGCGGGACTGGAAGCTTTGAGCGGCCTGCCCCGCGCCCCGACTGGCCCGGCCAAAGAACGCAGCCAGCCCGGCGATGGTGGCGATGAGACCCACCAGAAGGAAGCGCAGGCCAAGGCGCATCTCGGATCCGTTCACACCAAGAACAAAGAGCCCCAGAGCCAAACAGGCAAAGAAGCTGAGCGCAGCCAGAAGCTTCAGCCCAAAGACCGAGCCAATCGGCAGCACATTCAGAAGCGCGCCCAAGACGGTGTCGCCAAAGAGCCCACCCAGCCCGAAACTATGGGTCCAACTGGCCCCGGGCGCATAGCTCGCCGCGTAGATCGAGGCCAGCGCGACGGCAATCGGCAAGAACACAACCCGGCCAAGCGCCCGATCCGCCCCGCGATGGAGGATAAACCTCAGGCCCCAGACCAGGGCGCCCAATGCCAGCCCATAAGCCCCATAGCCCACAATCAGCATCAGGATCGCCGCCAGCGACGCGCCGATATGGCCGAGATAATTCTCAGGCACCGCATCTGTTGCGACGCTCCAATTCGGGTCTTCCGGCGAATAGGAGATCAGTATCAGGCTCAGCGCCACACCGATGGCAATCAGGACAAGGCCCAGAACCTCTTTACCGCGCCGCTCCAGCGCCGCCTGCATCTGGCTGTCGAGCAGCGGGTCGCGTTGCCGTGTTTGATACGCCATGACTGGTCTACCTCGCCCCGTATAAGCAATCGCGAAGCTGGATCAGCCCGCGCTGCGTGTCGTCTTTTGGGGCCACAAGCGCGACCCTTATAAATCCATCCCCTGGGTTTCCGTCCGTCCCGTCGCGGCCCAGATAGGCCCCGGGCAGCACCTTCACCCCGGTTTCTGTCCAAAGTCTCACCGCCGCCACCTCGCCATCCTCGACCGGCAGCCACAGGAAGAACCCGGCCTGGGGTGAGGTGTAGCCATCGAGTCCCGCGAAGATCTCGTCGGCGAGCGCGTATTTCTCCGCATAAAGCGCGCGGTTGGCGATGACATGGTCTTCGTCGCCCCAAAGCCGTGCCGCCACATGTTGCAGCGGCAGGGGCAAAGGGGCCCCGGCATAAGCACGAAGCTGGTTCAGCCGTGCGATGCTGGCCGAACCGCCCGCCACAAAGCCCGAGCGCAAACCCGGCACGTTGGAGCGTTTCGAAAGCGAATGGAACGCCAGAAGGCGCTCGGGGTCCGTGCCCGTCGCCGCGATCACCTCAAGGCTGCCCGGCGGCGGGGTGTCGCGATAAATCTCGGAGTAACACTCATCCGCGAAAACGCGGAAATCGTAGCGTTCCGCCAAGGCAAAGAGGTCGCGCCAGTAATCCGTGCTCGCCACCGCGCCCTGGGGGTTGGAGGGGGAGCAGATATAGGCCACCGCCGTGCGCGACAGGGTTTCTGAGGAGAGCGCCGAGAAATCAGGCAGATACCCGCTTTCCGCCGGGGCGGGCACAAAGACCGGCTCTGCCCCGATGGCGAGCGCCGCGACAGCGTAGACCTGGTAGAACGGGTTCGGGATTAGGACGACCGGGCGCTTGCCCCGTTTCTCTTCCGGGCAAAGCGCGATCAGGCTGTTAAAAAGCCCCTCGCGCGTCCCGTTCAGCGCCATGATCTCCGTCTCTGCATCGCGGGTGACGCCATAACGCCGGGCGATCCAGCCGGAAATAGCGGTCAGAAGCTCGGGCGCGCCGGGGTTCGGCGGGTATTTGCCAAACCCCGCGGCGTGTTTGGCGAGTTCCTCCCCCACCCAATCCGGGAACGGGTGGCGCGGCTCTCCAATCGTCATCAGGATTTCCTCGCCCCCCGGCGCATGGCCATCGAGAAGCGCCCGCAAACGCGGAAACGCATAGGCTGGGAGGTTCGAAAACCGCTCAGGAAAATCCATGTCTGCCTCAGGCTTCAGGGTCATTGGCGCCCTGATTTGCCAAGAGATTACCGGCCCACGGCCCGTTGGTCCAGAAAAAGCCGCGATTTCAAGGGGTCAAAGGCCGTTGCCTGTGGCGATTTAAGCACTTTGCGTTTTAGCTGAAGCAAGACGGATCGCTTTTCGCGTTCGACCGAAGGGAGAGGCAGCGAAAAAGCGATTCAGGTCAAACGCAAAGTGCTCTAGGTCAATGCGCGCTCCGCCGCGGCGGCGAGGCGCAGAAGTTGTGGCTCAGCCATCGGCGGACACAAGATCATGAGGCCGGTTGAAGGCGTGCCTGTAGGCAACGTGACCCCGCAGAGGCCCATGAGGTTGCCAACACGGGTGTTTCTGAGGGTTAGAAGGTTTTCGGTGACGTAGTAATCGTCCTCTCCAAGCAGCCGCTCGACATTGGCCGGAAGGTTCGGCGCTGTTGGCAACAGCGCCGCATCATACGCCGCCGTGGCCGCAGCCCAATCCCGGCGAAGCTGCCTCAGCCGCTGCCACCCAGCGACAAAGGCTTCTGCCGAGACCTCCCGCCCCTGACGGAACCGGTCGCGGATGCGGTCGAACATAACATCAGGCGCGGCTTCGATGGCCTTACCCCAGGTGCCATAGGCCTCGCCGGTGAACAGCATCAGGGTGTTTTCCATCGCCTCTTCGATGGCGGCAACGCGCCCGGTCTCGATCTCTGCACCCGCGGCGCTGAGACGGCTGACCGCACTCTGAAACGCCGTACCGGGGGCGTCGCGAACATCGCGGGCATATGGCTCCAGAACCAGGAACCGGCGGCCCTTAAGCGAGGCGCCGGTGAGATCGACGGCCCGTGCGCCCTCCATCACCGCCAGAAGCTCTGCCGCATCCTCCACGGTTTTGGTGAGCGGGCCAACTGTGTCGAAGCTTTCGGCCAGCGGCACAACCCCGGCCAAACTCAGCCGACCATGAGTCGTCTTGAGGCCGACCAGATCGTTATAGGCGGCGGGCAAACGCACCGACCCGCCGGTGTCCGACCCAATCGCCGCGGGCGCCAGACCAAACGCCACCGAAGCCGCCGCGCCGGAGGAGGAGCCGCCCGGCACCGCGCCCGGATCATTCACATTAGGCGGCGTGGCCGTC
>JANQNZ010000058.1 GCA_028279315.1 Rhodophyticola sp.
GACGGCATCCCGTTGTCGATCAGCGTCACCTCGATACCGTCAATCACATTGACCGGCCGCCCGGTCGGCAGCAGCGCCCCGCATTTCGACCCGGCGATCCCGCTGAAGAAGAGCGGAACCGGGGCCGCGGTGCCCGGCACCCCATCGATCTTAGTTGCTCCGTCATAGGTCACGGCCCCGCCAGGCGTCTGGATAACAGACCGGATACGCTGACCAGTATTGACGTTGCGGATGCGGACCTCGGTTTCGCTGCCCCCTGACTTGACCATCCCCCGTTCAATCGCAAACGGACCAACGCCAGCCAGGATATTGCCGCAGGTCTGGGCATCCGACACCCGGGCCTCATCGACGAAGACTTGCAGGAACAGATAATCGACATCCACATCCGGCTCAGCGGAACTCGACAGGATCGCCACTTTCGACGTCAGTGGAGAGGCACCGCCCATCCCATCGATTTGCCGCGGATCGGGGGAGCCCATGATCCGAAGCAGCACTGCGTCACGTGCACTTGGGTCCTCCGGCAAATCCGACGCCAGGAAATAGCCACCCTTAGAGGTGCCGCCACGCATCCACATGCAAGGGACCGAGAGGCTCAAAACACAATCAGCCGGTGTGAGGGATGATCATCAGGCCTAAGCGGGGCGCACACCTCCGGATCAGTCATATTTCAACCCCTTCTCGGCCAACCGGCCCCGCATGTCATACATGTCGAGGCCCAATTCGCCACGCGCCAGCCGCTCCCGCTTTTCCGCTTCATTTGCAATGCGCGCGTCGGCTTTGTCCGCCACATCCGCGGCCCGCGCGCGGGGGACGACGCAGACGCCATCCTCATCCGCCACAATGACATCACCCGCCTCAACCGCCGCTCCAGCGCAGACAATTGGGACATTTACCGAGCCCAATGTCTCTTTCACCGTTCCTTGGGCCGAGATGCATTTCGACCAGACCGGAAACGCCATCTCTCTGAGGTCGGCGACATCGCGGACACCGGCATCGATGACAAGCCCGCGACAGCCGCGCGCCAGGGCCGATGTCGCCAAGAGGTCGCCGAAATAGCCGTCAGAGCAGGCACTTGTGGGCGCAAGGACCAGGACATCGCCCGGGGTTAACTGTTCGATGGCGACATGCAGCATCCAGTTGTCGCCCGGTGGCGCGCTGATCGTCACCGCCGAGCCCGCCACAGCCGCCCCCGTCCAAACCGGACGCATATAAGGCGCCATCAACCCGGTTCGTCCTTGCGCTTCATGGACGGTCGCGACGCCGGACCGCCCCAGCCGGTCGATCACCGATGGGTCGGCGCGTGTGATCTGAGTGACAACGACGCCGCTCATAGCTCATCCACCGTGCGGGGGAAGACCGATTGAAAGCCCTCAGCATGGGTCGCCTTGCGCCCGCCCGCCTGGCCGCCGGAATTGCGGCGGAAGTGATTGCCGCGATTCTCGGCGACATTTGTGTAGTAGTCCCAAAGATGCTCCTGCCCGGCCATGCACTCAATGGCCGCCCGCTTCTTGTCCCAGACACTTGAGATGTCGAGGAAGACATCCGGTTTCCATTCCATCTGTTCCGTCTGATGCGGCTCAAACAGATAAAGCTGCGGGGCGCCGAGGACCTTTTCACCGGGGTTGTGCCCCCAAGCCTGGGCGATCATCCGCGCCTCAAGCGCAACCTGCGTCGCATACATATGGTCGGTGTTATAGGGGTCCCATTTCGAATGGCTGAGCATAAAGTGCGGCTGCACCGAACGGATCACATCAACCAGACGGTCCATCGCCTCGGGTCCCACCCGCAGGGGATAGTCCCCCAGATCGAAGAACTGAATGTCAGCCACCCCAAGGGCCGCGGCGGCATTTTCGGCCTCGCCCCGCCGTTCGGTTTTCACACGGTCAAGGGTCATGCCGTCCTGCTTCCACAGTTTGGCGCTTTCGCCACGCTCCCCATAGCTGAGGCAGACCACTGTCACCGCGTATCCCTTGGCCGCGTGCAGGGCAATGGCCCCCCCGCAGCGCCAAACGAAATCGGCGGAATGGGCACTGATCACAAGGGCGGTCGCATCGCTCATAACGCTGCCTTTCCATAACCATGGCCCTGCCTGCCAAGTGCAAAAGGCCATCTTTCAACCCACGCATGGAGGCCCGCGCCACGTCAAGCGTCACGGGGGCGGGCCAACCTGCAACTTGGCTTATTTGTGCAGATTCATCTTAGGTTTGACAAGTGGGATGATAGTGGGCAAGACTGAGTCGGGCAGGAGGCCAGCCAATGGCATGTCTGGTCGCGGGCGCCGGTTTCACCGCGCCCTGTGAGGGTGGGCCCGAATGTTCGAGGCACTGATTTCCGGATTGCTACAGGTCTTTTCGTGGCCCGCGATCGGATATCTCGGGTTCGGGATCATGCTGGGCATTTGGCTTGGCGCCCTTCCCGGTGTCGGCGGGGTGACCGGGCTGATCCTGCTTCTGCCTTTCACCTACACATTGGACCCGGTTTCGGCCTTCGCGCTGATGTTGGGGATGTTCGCCGTCACCACAACATCGGACACCATCGCAAGTGTCATGTTGGGGATACCGGGCACGGTGGCAAGCCAGGCCACGGTTCTTGACGGCTATCCCTTGGCGCAACAGGGGCAGGCGCAACGGGCGCTTGGCGCGGCCTATACCTGTTCGGCCATTGGCGGTGTGGTCGGCGCCGTCATCCTGACGCTGTCGATCCCGCTGGTCCGGCCAATATTGTCGAGTTTCTCGACACCCGAATACTTCATGCTCGCCTTACTAGGGATCTGTATGGTGGGCACCCTCTCGTCGGCAAATATCGCCAAGGGGCTGGTCGTGGCCGCGCTTGGCATGATGATGGGCACAATTGGTGATGGCACTTTCAACGGTGTGCCGCGCTATTGGTTTGGCGTTGAGTATCTGCTGCAGGTTCCGCCGCTTGTGTCGGTTGTCCTCGGCCTTTTTGCGGTCTCCGAACTTCTGGACCTCGCCACGCGCAACACCTCCATCAGCCGCGTGTCAAAGGTCGATGTGCGGGATGGCACCATGCTGCGGGGGATCAAGGACGCGTTCCGGAACTGGTGGCTGGTGCTGAAAAGCTCGGCCTTGGGCACCTATATCGGCATGTTGCCGGGCCTTGGCGCTTCTATCGTCGATTGGGCGGCCTATGGGATGGCGGTGCAGACAACAAAGGGGGAGAACAAGTTCGGCCGCGGCGATATCCGCGGCGTGATCGCGCCGGAAAGCGCCAACAATGCCCAAAGGGGTGGCGCGCTGATCCCCACCCTCACCTTCGGCATTCCGGGCGATTTCGCCATGTCGATCCTTCTGGGGGCCATGCTGATCCAGGGCATCCGCCCGGGTCTTGATATGCTGACCACAAACCTGGACCTGACCTATGCGATGATCTGGACACTGATCATCGCCAATGTGGTGTCGGCCCTTCTGTTGATGGTGATTGGCAAACAGGTGGCCCGCGCAATCTTTGTCGACGGTCATTACCTGGTGCCCATCGTCATGCTGTTTGTCTTCATGGGGTCCTGGCTTGGCTCCAAAGTCATCGGCGACCTGATCCTGATGCTGCTGATGGGTTTTGTCGGGTTGCTCATGAAACGCTCAGGATGGCCGCGCCCACCTTTGGTGATCGCCCTGGTGCTTGGCCCGAACATGGAAAACGCCTTCACCCTGTCGAACCGGATTTACGGCAATTTCGGTTGGCTTGAGCGGACCCCGTCGCAGATCATCCTGGTGCTGATCGTGCTGACCGTTCTGGGCACGATCCTGGCCCAGCGGCGCCGGCGTCGGCGCGAGGCCACGGAACCCGCGGTTGAGCCCGCCGCCGATCTGCCGAACCTGAACGCGAAGCTGTCCATCGAGGGTGGTGAGCGGAACCCGATGATTTCCCTGCCATTCGCGGGCGTTCTGGCGCTGCTTTTCGCGGCGGCGGCAATCATTGCGATCGATTTTCACCCGGCGGTCCGACTTTACCCGATGATGATTTCGATCACCGCCGTCCTGCTGCTTCTCGGGATTCTCTGGACGGATTACCGCGAGGCCCGGTCAGAACGGGTCGAGTTCGGCAGTTGGCGCATGACCTGGGCCGAAGCCCTCAAGAAATCGGACTTCATCCGGGGCCTCTATTTCTGTTCCTGGATCGCGGCCACGATCGTGTTGATCTGGCTCTTCGGGAACACCGCTGGCGTGGCGATGTTCATGGGGGCCTACATCATTGTCTGGGGCAAGAAACCTTGGTGGGTCGGCGTGATCTATGCCGTCGGTGGATACGCCTTCATCACCGGGTTCTATGACGAGTTGATGCATATCGCCCTGCAACGCCCGGCGATCCTGTCCCTCTTCGGGGGCGGAGGATGACACGCAAACCAACCATACGTGCCGGGCCCAACCGGTCGACCGCCGCGTTATGCGGCACTCAATCAACACCATATTTCAACAGGAAGGAGATCACTCCGATGACATCGATCCGAACCCTCGCCATCTCGCTAGCGGCTGCGACGGCCTTGGCCGCCCCCGCGGCGGCACAGGACTTCTATGAGGGCCAAACCATCACCTGCGTCGTGCCTTATGCACCCGGCGGCGGCACCGACGCGTTCTTCCGCGTGGTTGTGCCACATCTGGCCCGTCTGATCCCGGGCCAGCCCGAGATCATCATCAACAACATGGATGGCTCAGGCGGCCTTCGGGCAAATAACTATGCCTCGGACGGAATGCCCAATGACGGGTCGGAGATTCTTTGCGCCCCCTGGCTGGCCGTTGCCCAAGTCACCGGGTCCGAAGGTGTGCGCTTCGATTATTCGACCATGCGTGTGGTGGGCGGCGAAAGCTCGATCAACACCGCGGTCATTAACGAAAACACGATGGTCGATGGCGACCGCTCGACCGTGGGCCAGGGATCGCAACCGCTGGTTCTGGCCGGGCTTAGCCCGTCCTCCACATTGGACCTGCGGCAGCGCCTCGCCTATGACATCTTGGGGATAGATTACCTCTATGTGCCCGGCTATCGCGGCTCGGCTGTCCAAGTTCCGGCGTTTCTGTCCGGTGAGGTCAGCATCATCGGCATGAATTACGGCACCTATGCCGCGACGATGGAAGCGGCCCTTGTCGATCAAGGCCCCGGGATGCTGTTTGTCGAGTTCCCTGGGTATGACGCCGATGGCAACCCGGTCCCCACAGATGTGTTGGTGGATCTGGGCGTGCCGACCATCCAGCAGCTCTATGAAGAGATGCACGGCGCCGAGTTCCCAAGCGACACACCCGAAGCCCGCGCGCTCCAATTGGTCGAAGGCCTGTCCTCAATGGGCCTGTCGGTGTGGCTGCCGGAAGGCGCGCCCGACGAAGCGCTAGAGGCCATGCGTGCCGGGTGGGAAGCGCTTCCCAGCGACCCGGAATTCATCGAAGCGCATGAGCAGGCGTTCGGTAAACCTGTGGGTTTCCTCAGCTATGACCAGGCCGTCGCCGCTCAGCAGGGTGTTGCCGGAGCGGACGCGGAACTGGTGACATTCCTGCAGGACTTCATCGCCGCGGGTGAGCAGTAACGACAGCCTGCCAACCATTGGCCGCGACCCGAAGGGGTCGCGACCAGACAACACATGGCCCTGCCGCTCTATGGGGCGGCAGGACATCAATGCCCCCGAGATTGCAAAGACCGGATGGCCAAAGCGTGGCACTCAAGGCAGCGCCGCAATGGTGTCCTTCCCCTCTCACGCGCCGTCGCGACCCGCATTCCCCAAGTTCGATCCAAAACCCGCAACCCCTCACCCGTGCGGCGGCGGTTCCGGCGGGTCGTCATAGACTGACCAACCATATTCGCCTTGGCTGTCCGGCAGATCGGTCTGTTTCATGTTCCGCGCGATATAGGCCTTCGCGATGAAATTCGCCGTGATGGGCGCGGTCAGGAACAGGAAAAGCGTGATCAGAAGCTCGTGGACCGAGACATACCCCGTCTCCACGTAGAAATAGATGATCGAGGCGATCAGAACCCCCCCCACGCCAAGGGTTGTGGCCTTGGTGGGCGCGTGGAGGCGTTGCATCGTGTCCTTCAGCTTCACCAGCCCGTAAGAGCCGACGAATCCAAAGATGCCGCTTACCACCAGCGATGCCGCGATCAGGAGTTCTGCGATCAGTTCCATGGCGCCCTCATTCGATAATGTCGCCGCGCAGAAGAAAGCGGCAATAGGCAACGGTGGCTACGAACCCAACCATGGCGACCAGCATCGCAGGCTCAAAATAGATCGCCGTGCCGCGCCAGATGCCGTAGAGCACCAGAAGGGCGATCACGTTGATGACCATGGTGTCGAGCGCCAGGATGCGGTCGGCGACATCGGGGCCAATGACGACGCGCCAGAGGTCAAGCAGCAGCGCCACACCGTAACACCCGGCGGCAAACATCAGGGCATATTCGATCATGGAAAGATCTCCTTCAGGCGCCGTTCATAACGCGATTTGATCTCGTCCCGCACGGCGTCGGGGTCGTCGGTATGCAAGCAATGGACAAGGATGGAGCCGCCATCGGCGGCCAGCGTGGCCGAGACGGTTCCCGGTGTCATCGTGATGGTGCCCGCCAGCACCGTGATCGCCTCAGCCGAGGTCAGTTCCAACGGCACCGGGATCCAGTGGGAGCGGATCGTTGGCTCCCGCTTGAAAAGGATGATCATCGCGACCTGAACATTGGCCACAACGATATCCCACAGCACAATCAGACCGTATTCGACGATTTTGAGGGGGCGGGCGAGGGTTGGACGGTTCGGCCAATAAGCCGCGGTCACCATCGGGATGATCAGGCCAATTGCGCTGCCCAAGATCAGGTTGCCAAGCGTGAAGGTGTTCACAAGGCCAAGCCAAACCAGGACCAGGGTCAGGCTTAAAAGCGGGTGTGGGACGAGACGTGTCAGCATGGGGTCAGCCCTCCTCCTCGCTTGGGTCGAGCACCGCGGCGACATAGCCCGCGCGGTCAAAAAGCTGGGCCGAGGTTTGCTCGAGATAGGCGGAGACAGGACCGGCGAAGATTGCCAGGAACGCCAGAACGCCAAGCGCCAGCATCGTGGGCGCGACCTGTGTTGGGGTGGCGCGGACGGGGTTCGGGGCCGCTTCAACCGTGATTTCATCGGGGTCGGGTGGCGGTGGCTCCGTCGCGGTCGATTTCCAGAAGAGCACGCTGCCTGCGCGGCCAAATCCGACGATGGTCAGAAACGACCCCACCAAGATCGCCGTCCAGGCCCAGACCATCGCGCCGGGATCGCGCAAGGCATCGAGGACCAAAAGCTTGCCCAGGAACCCGCTCAGTGGCGGCATCCCCGCCATGGCGATGGCCGCGGCAAAGAAAAGCGCCGCGAAAAGCCCATTTTGCACCGTCGCCGGAACCGGCCGGAGCGTATCGGCGGCGCGTTGTGTGACCACAAGATCGGCGATCAGGAATAGGCAGGCGGCGGCAAAGGTGGAATGGACCAGATAATAGAGGGCCGCCGTGGTTGCATTGGGGGAGAAGGCGGCAACGGCCACCAAAAGCGTGCCCATCGAGCCCACCACCGAAAACGCGATCAGCGGCATCAGCCGTCGCGCGCCAAGGACACCGAAAGCGCCAACCGCTATCGTCACGATGGCCGCCGGGAACAGCCAGGTGCCGGCAAGCCCCTCCGTCCCCTCAATGCCTGGCCCAAAGGCTGTGGTGTGGACCCGCAGGATCGCATAGGCCCCGACTTTGGTCATGATCGCGAAAAGTGCAGCCACGGGCGCGGGCGCATTGGCATAGGTTGCGGGCAGCCAGAACTGCACAGGGAAGAGCGCCGCTTTGACCGCGAAGACGATCATCAGAAGGATTGCCGCCACGCGGACAAGGGCCGCTTCCTCGGCCGGGATTTCTGGGATGCGTTGGGCAAGATCGGCGATGTTGAGCGTGCCGGTGGACGCATAAAGCGTGCCAAGCGCGAAAAGGAACAGGGTGGAGCCTGCGAGGTTCATCACCACATATTGCAGCCCTGCGCGCATCCGCTCCTTCCCGCCGGAGTGGATCATGAGGCCATAGGAGGCGATTAAGAGCACCTCAAAGAAGACAAAAAGGTTGAAGATATCGCCGGTCAGGAACGCCCCGCAAATCCCCATCAGCTGAAACTGGAAGAGCGCATGGAAATGGCGGCCCCTCGCGTCCCAACCTGTTGCCATGGCGTGGATCAGGACGATCATTGCCAAGATGGCGGTCAGAAGCACCATCAGCGCAGAAAGGCGGTCGAGTACCAGCACGATCCCAAAGGGCGCAGGCCAGTCCCCAAGCCGGTAGACCTGGGTGGTGCCATCGGCGGCCATCACCGCAAGGCCAATGGCAATGGCCAGAAGCACCGCCGTTCCCGTGGCCGAAGCCACGCGCGCCATCACCATGTCGTGGCGCATCATAAAACCGATGAGCGGCGCCAGCATCGCCGGTAGGACGACGGGCAGGATGATCCAATGCATCATGCGCTGTCGTCCTTCCCGGATTCGGCCATCTCAGGCTCCAGGTCGATCCGGTCGCTTTCAGCCTCCAAATAGGCGCCAAGCCCGATCATCACCAAAACCGCCGTCATCCCGAACGAAATCACAATCGCCGTCAGCACCAGCGCCTGAGGCAGAGGGTCGGTATAGGTTGTATCCCCATAGGAATAAGGCGACAGGATCGGCGATTGGTCGATGGCCAGCCGTCCGCTCGCGAAAAGGAATACATTGACCGCGTAAGAGAGAAGCGTCAGGCCCAAGATGACCGGGAAGGTCCGGAGGCGGAGGAGGAGATAGACACCACCCGCCGTCAAGATCCCAACCGTGCTTGCCACGATGATCTCCATCTCAGGTCTCCACCTTATCGTCGTCTGCATGTTCACCCGGGTCGTAATCCATGGGCTCCACATTCACCGTCTCACCGGCGAAACGGGCGATCCGGCTGAGGCTGTAGAGCATCAGCATCACCGCCCCCAGAACCGTCAGGAACACGCCCAGATCGAAGAGCATGGCGGTGGCCAATTCGAACTCCTCAATCGGGGGCAGCTGCACATAGGTGTAGGCGCTGGTCAGGAAGGGCCGGGCGGCCAGCCAAGAGCCGATGCCCGTCAGCCCCGCAATCACCACGCCAAGGCCGATCATCGTGTGGTATTCGATCTTCTTGCGCTCTTGGGTCCAAGCAAAGCCCGACGCCATGTATTGCATCAAAAGCGCAATCGCGATGACGAGGCCGGCCACGAACCCTCCGCCCGGTTCGTTATGACCGCGCAGGAAGATATAGATGCCCACGACAACCGCGATGGGCATCAAGACGCGGGTGACAACCACCATCATCAGCGGGTGCCGGTCGCGGGATCGGTCTTGGGCATAGTCCATGTTCTTTAGGCGCCGCGCCGCGGGGCCGTCCAACAGCGCATGCATCAGCGCATAGATCACCAGCCCCGCGATCCCCAAGACGATGATCTCGCCATAGGTGTCATAACCCCGGAAATCGACCAGGATCACATTGACCACATTGGTCCCGCCGCCGCCTTCATAACTGTTGGCGATGTGATAGTCCGAGATCGTCTCGATATCGCGCATGAGAAACGCATAGGCCAAGGCGCCAACGCCGCCCCCCGCAGTCAGCGCAATCAGACCGTCGCGGAGCTTTAGGCCCATCGGGCTCTCTTTCGGCGTCTCCTTGGGCATGAAATGTAGCGCGAGGAGGAGGAGCATGATCGTCACCGTCTCCACCGAGATCTGGGTCAGCGCCAGATCGGGGGCGGAGAGATAGGCGAACCCTGCCGAGATCGACAGCCCAATGATCCCAAGCAGAACCAGCGCGCGGAAGCGGCGGTGATGCATAACGACAACCGAGGCCGTGGCCACAATCAGCATGACCCAGACCACGGCAATCACCGGCGGCACCGGCAGAAGCCCGCGGGTGGGGGGCGAGAGGCCGCTGCTGGAATAGGCGATCCAACCAAGCCCAATGGCGGTGACGGTGAAAATGGCGAGGTAACGGCTGATCGCGCCGTTATGGGTGATCTCGGTCACGCTCCGACCCAGCGCGGCGACGGCAGCAATCACCCGGTCGAAGATCACCTTCGCCTCAGGCCGGGGCGCCGCGATCCAGGCTTGATCGAGCGGGTGGTGGAACGCCAACAGAACCGCGCCGCCCAGGATGGCGATCACCGACATCCATAGCGCGGGCGTCACCCCGTGCCAGATCTTCAGATGCGGGTGCAGATCGGCGCCGGTGACCGCGTTGGCGGCCACGGTGACAATCCCCTCCGCCAGGAACGGCGCCACGCCGATCACGATCACCATGACCACAAGCAGCGCAGGCGCGGCCCACATCCCAAAGGGCGGATCATGGGGCGTGTGCGGGTAATCATCCCGTTTCGGACCCAGAAAGACATGAACGATAAAGCGGAAGGAATAGGCCACGGAGAGGAGCGCGCCGATCGTGGCCATGACGGGCACCGCATAATGGCTGCCGAACCAATCGGTGTGCGAGGCCTCCTCCAACATCATCTCTTTCGACAGGAACCCGTTGAAAAGCGGGATGCCCGCCATCGAGAGCGCCGCGACGGTCCCGATCAGGAAGGTGATCGGCATCAGGTGGCGCAATCCCCCAAGCCGCTTGATGTCGCGGGTATGGGTTTCGTGATCGACAATCCCCGCGGTCATGAAGAGCGCGGCTTTGAAGGTCAGGTGGTTGATGATGTGGAAAACGGCGGCGACGGCGGCGGCTTGAGTTCCGAACCCAAGGAGCATCGTCAGAAGGCCCAGATGGCTGACCGTTGAGAAGGCCAAAAGCGCCTTCAGGTCATCCTTGAAAAGCGCGATGAGCGCACCGAGGACCATCGTGACCAGGCCCGTGGTCGCGACGATGTAGAACCACGCGTCGGTCCCGGACAAAACCGGCCACATGCGCGCCATCAGGAACACGCCCGCCTTCACCATGGTGGCCGAATGCAGATAGGCCGAAACCGGCGTCGGCGCGGCCATCGCGTGGGGCAACCAGAAATGGAACGGGAACTGCGCGGATTTGGTGAAGGCGCCAAGCAGGATCAGGATGAGCGCGGGCAAATACCACTCCGACGCGCGGATTTGATCGCCCGCTTGCAGAATATCGGTCAGGTTATAGCTGCCCGCGATATTGCCCAGGATCAGCATCCCCCCGATCATCGCCAGCCCGCCGCCGCCGGTGACCGCCAGCGCCATGCGCGCGCCTTGGCGGCCTTCGGGCAAGTGTTTCCAATACCCGATCAAGAGGAAGGAGGAGAGCGAGGTTAGCTCCCAAAACACAAGCAAAAGCAGGATGTTATCCGAGATCACAATGCCCAGCATCGCGCCTTGGAACATCAATAGGTAGGTGTAGAACTGCCCCATCGGGTCCTCACCCAAGAGGTAGAACCGCGCATAGAGCGTGATCAGAAGCCCCACGCCCAAGATCATGCCCGCAAAGAGCAACCCCAGCCCATCAACGAAGAAAGACGCGGACAGCCCCAGTTGCGGCAGCCAGTCTATCTCGGCCTGCACCACCTCGCCACGCATCACTTGGGGCGCAAGGATCAACAGCATGGTTAGCGCCAGGATCGTCGGGACAGCGGTGAAGATCGCGCAAGCATTCCGCCCGGCCCGGATCATCAACCCCGGCAGAAGCGCGCCCAAAAAGGGGAGCAACGCGATGATAAACAAAAAATGGCCGCTATGGCTCATTCCCACCCCATAGGCACGTCATTGATTTCCCATTGGATAACCTTGGTCTTGCGGGGTGTAAAACCCTGCGTCGGCCTAGGGGGTGAGGCTATTCGATGCATCATGGCGGGCCAGGCCAGCCGCTGGAGCCGTTCGCGCAGGCATATGCTGGGGGCGGAGTTTGCGCAGCGAGCCCTTTCGCCTATCGCCGCCCTTCCCGGATCCAGGCCGCCAGCATCAGACCTGCGGCCAGTGCTAAGAACAACCATGCCGCAATCAGCGGTGTGACCGTGACGTCTGTCGTCAGATAGGCATCGCGCGGTGTCAGGCCGAACCACCCGCGCCCGGCGGCGTTCCGGCCTTCGCCAACCCGGCGGAGATCAGGCAGCCCGTCTTCGATCCGTAAGACCCCACCCCGCAACGGGTCCACCGCAGGCAGAAGCCTCGCGTCGCTGGAAATGGTCTCCTCAAACTCCCGCGGCGCGGCGGGGCCAAGCGCGACCACCGTCTCCTGCTCCCCTTCACGCAGGCGGTAGAGTCCTTGCTCCGCCCCCTCATGGAAGGCGGTGAATTGCCCAGGCGAGGTCTCCTCCAACTCCACCGTCACCGCTACGCCGTCAGGCCCCACGACCTCCACCGCGCCCGTCTCGGGCGCCAGCGTCTGGCGGGTGATCTGGATCGATTGGCCGTCCGCGACCGCACGCAGCGCCTCCTCCTCCAGATCGGGTTCCCCCATCATCCAATGGGCCAGGCGGCGCAGCATCTCCAATTGCGGCCCGCCGCCTTCATAGCCTCGGTCCCAAAGCCAGGCGTGGTCAGAGGCCAGAAGCGCCACCCGCCCCTCCCCCACACGGTCGAGCATCAAAAGCGGCGCGTTATTGGCGCCGGTCATCACGGTCTGGCCGGTGCGCTCCAAAAGCTCGATCTGGCGGAACCAGCGGCCCCAGGGCGCGTCACTGTCGATCAGCGGGTCATGCGCGGCCTCTAACCCGGTGGTGACCGGATGGCGCCGTCCGAGATCAGAGATTTGCGGCAGGAACGGCGTTTCCACCACCCGCGCGGTTGGCTGCCCCGGCAGGATCGCCGAAAGCGGTGTGCGGTAAAGCGAGGCCGCGCTGGCGAAATCCGGCCCCGCCGCCAACAGAAGCGCGCCGCCGCCTTCGACATATTGCCGGACATTGTCGAGATAGAGCATCGGCAGGATGCCGCGCCGTTCATAGCGGTCGAAGATGATCAGGTCGAACTCCTCAATCGCCTCCATGAACAATTCCCGCGTCGGGAACGCGATGAGCGACAGCTCGGTCACCGGCACGCCATCCTGTTTGTCGGGGGGCCTGAGGATGGTGAAATGCACAAGATCGACGGACGGGTCGGATTTCAGAAGGTTGCGCCAGGTGCGTTGGCCCGGATGCGGCTGGCCCGAGACCAGAAGCACCCGCAACCGATCCCGCACCCCGTTGATCTGGACCACGGCAGAGTTGTTGCGGTCGGTCAGCTCGCCCTCTGCCTCAGGCAGGGTGAATTGGATCACATTGATCCCCGCGTGGCTAAGCGTGACCGCCAGGGGGATGTCCTGACCCACCGGAACCTGGAATCTCTGCGGCGCCTCCCCATCAATGGCCATCAGCACCTCCGCACGGCCCGTTTCGGTCACCGGAACCGCGCCTTGATCTTCGATGCGAAGCGTCAGTGTGATCTCTTCATCAAGGATCGCGAAGGCGGGCGCGTTCTGCACCATCAACCGGCGGTCCCAATCCCCCTCCCGCCCGGTCAGAAGCGCGTGGAGCGGCGCGGGGAGGTCTGGGACAAGGCCCGCGTCATGAAGCTGTCCATCGGTGACCAAAATCGCGCCTGCGACCCGGGCGCGCGGTTCATCGGCCAGCATGTCGGAGAGCGCGCGCATCAGAAGGGTTCCGGCATTGTCCTCTCCGTCGCCCACCCGGCGCTGGCGCAACTCCATCCCGAGGCGTGCGACTTCGGCCTCGACCGACGCGACGGCCTCGGCGGTTTGTGTGGCGCGGTCAGACAGGCGCTGACTGGCGCTGTCGTCGATGACCAGAAGCACGATGTCCGACAGCGGTTCGCGTTCTTCACGTTGCAGCGCGGGGTTGGCGAGCGCGGCAAGCAAGACAAGCGCGGCCAATGCGCGGAACGGCCAACCGCTCAACCGGCGCCAGATCGCCAGCGCGACGATCACCGCGGCAACCGCCATCAAAGCCCAGATCACCGGCCAAGGCAGAAGCGGGTCGAAGAGGAGATCGGCGGCCATCAGATCACTGCCCCAACCGGTCAAGAAGGGCGGGCACATGCACCTGGTCGGATTTGTAGTTCCCACTCAGCACATGCATCACCAGGTTCACCCCAAAGCGATGCGCAATCTCACGCTGGCGTTCCCCGGTGAAGCCACGCCCCACGGGGAACATGGGCCGCCCGCCTGCATCCACCGCCCAGGCCGCCGCCCAGTCATTGCCGCCGATCACCACGGGCGTCACACCGTCATTGAGATTGCGGAACGGCATGCCCTCGACCTGTTCGGCATCGGGTGGGGAGGCCTCAACCCAGACCTCTCGGCTCAGGTGTCGGCCCGGGAAATCCTGAAGGAGGTAGAAGGTGCGGGTGAGGACGTGGTCCGAGGGGATCGGCTCCAAGGGCGGGATATCCAAAGGCGCCGCGATCTGGCGGAGCCTGCGGCCCGTCGGCGTCGCCGCGCCAAACCCGCCGATATCCGCATCGCGGGTGTCGAAGACAATCATGCCGCCAGAGCGGAGATAGGTGTTGAGCCGCGCGTAAGCCGTGTCGGACGGCAAGGCCTGATCCGGCGTGACCGGCCAATAGAGCATCGGGAAGAAGGCCAGTTCATCGGTTTCCAGGTTCACGCCGATAGGGGGCGCAGGTTCAACCGAGGTGCGTTGCCAAAGGGTGTTGGACAGGCCCTGGAGGCCCGCGCGGCTGACCTCATCAATCCGGGTGTCGCCGGTTTCGACATAGGCGAGCGTGATGTCGGTGGTGGCGAGAAGCGCCAGTTCCTCCTCGGTGGTCAGCGCCTGAGCCTCGACCTCAGGCGCGGTCAGCATCAGCGCCGCAAAAAGCGCCGCGCCGCGGGCCAGGCCCGAAAGGCGACCTGACAGCCAAAGCGCCGCGAGCGCGTCGATCAGAAGCAGCGCCAGCGCGCCGGTCAGGAAGGCCGCCATCAGATTAGTGGGCGAGATCACCCCCATCCCTTCCACAGGCACATCGCTTGGCCAGGTGGCGGGCGCCAGCGTGGTTTCCGGCCCAATCACATTCCGCGCCACGCGGCGGTCATCACCCGCATAGACGCCAGGCAGAAGTGTTTCAGACAAGGGCGCCTCGGCCAGCACCTCACCCGCGACGCCTGGCATGTCACCCGCATCGCGGAGCGTACCGTAGGCATCCAAAACCTCATCGGGGACCCAGGTTGTGCCGCTCAGGTCCCGCACTTCAGGCGTGGCGGGCCGGGTGGAGACCGCGAGCCGTTCCAGCATCTGCACAAAAAGGCCCGAGATCGGCAGGTTCGACCAATCCGCATTGGCGGTGACGTGAAAGAGGACCACGCTGCCCTGGCCAAGCGTGCTGCGCGTGACCAAGGGTGTGCCGTCGGCCAAGGCGGCGATCGTGCGGTCAGCCAGCATCGGATCGGGCTGCGCCAGGACCTGGCTGGTGGCGGTCACGTCTTCGGGGATCTCAAGCCCGAAGAAGGGCGAGCCATCGGCAAAGGGCCGGAGCGCCTTTGGCTCCCCCCAACTCATCGCGCCGCCGACGGTCCGGCCACCTTCGCGAAGGCGCACGGGCAGAAGCGGGTCGAGCTCAGCGCGCGCCACGTCCGAGGCCGCAAGCCGGGGGCCGGCGAAGCGCACCAAAAGGCCGCCCTCTTGCACCCAGGCCGTGACCTCAAGCGCCTCTTCCGGGCTGAGTTGCGCGACATCGGCGAAGATGATCGCGTCGGGGGCGGCCAGAAGCAGGTCGCCCAGCTCGCCTTCGATGATATCCGCCGTGGGCTCCAGCGCCTCACGCAGGAAATGCAGGGGTGAGAGGAGGGTCTGACCCTCCCGCTCCGGATTGCCCGCGATCAGCGCCACCTCTCGCCGTTGCAAGCTGTCATCGGCAAGCGCGCGGGCGCCTGCGCTGCGTTCCCCCTCAATCTCAAACCGGGTGATCCGATTCCGAAGCTCTGGCGGCAGATCGAGATCAAGCGTCGCCTGCATCTCACCCCCGGCGAACCCCAGCTCGCCACGGGCCAATTCCCGGGGGATGCCGGCAGGGTCCAACCCATGGGCGGTGATGGTGATGTCGCGTGGTGCCGTGCTGCCAACCCGCTGCGCGGGCACGCGGATGACCCCGTCTTCGAAGCGCGGCGGAGCCACGGCCAGAACGTCGCGAGCGCCTTGGAAGACGCTGAGACTGCCCAGGTCTTGGAAGGCGTCAATCAGGTCATCCCGGCCGTCACGCTCAAGCCCATCGGAGAACCAGAAGGTCTCAACCGGCCCCTCAAGGCTTTCGGCCCAAGTGAGCGCCGCTTGCATATCCGGTTCAAAAGGCCGTGGGCTGAGGCTTGGCACACGGCCCACCCAGGCATTCGCGGCTTGCAAAGGCAGGTCGCCCTCAGGCAGCGCGCCCAATTGGACAATCGCGACGGGACGGCCCGCGCGGGCGGCTTCATCCAAAAGCAGATCGACCCGCTCAAGCCGGGCCTGCCAATCGCCCGCACTGGCCCAAGAGGCATCCATGGCGATCAGGAGCGGGCCCGACCCGGCGCGGTCTTCCTGAGGGTTCAGAACCGGCCCCGCAAAGCCAATGATGGCAGCCGCCACCGCCAACATCCGCAGCAACAGGAGCCACCAAGGCGTCTTATCCGTCTGGCTGTCGTCGTCCTTCAGGCCCAGAAGCAGCGCCACGCCCGGAAACCGCCGCCGGATCGGGGCGGGCGGGACGGCGCGTAACAGCCACCAAAGGATCGGCAGTGCGATCAGCGCGGTCAGAAGAAGCGGGGTGGTGAAGGCGAGATTGGAGATCATCAGCGCGTGCCCCAATCACTTGGACCCGGTTTCTTGCAAGAAACCGCCCCGGAATTTTGCAAAATTCCGGGCCCCTTGGTGCGGCCTCTCATAGATGCCCCCGTTCGAGCGTCTGGTAGAGCCAGAGCAGGCACGGCTCCGCGGGCTTATCGGTGTGGTGACAGTGGAACTGCCAGCCCGTGCGCCGCGTGATCTCCTTCAACCGCGCTTTGCGGGCCTTCAGCCGCTCCAGATACTCTTCTCTGAGCGACTTTGCCTTCAAGGTTTCAAACCGCACGGCGCCGGTCATGCTCTCAAAGACGGTGCGCCCATCATAGGGAAAATGCTCCTCATCGGGGTCGAGGATTTGGACCAGCGCACCTTTGACTTCGCGGTCGGCGGCTTGGTGGAGGACGGATTCAATCGCCTCCGGGTCGCCCAGAAAATCCGAGAAGAACACCGCCCGGCTGCCCACTGGCAAGATCCGCGGTTTCGGCGCGCCGTAGTCGCCGGGCTCGTGGCCGTCCATCAGCGCGGCGGCCATGCGGATCAGCTGTGCCTCCCCCCCTTTCGGCGGGTCGGCCAGATGGGTCAGCCCGACCCGCTCACCCCCCCGGACCGCCAGGATCGCCAGCGCCATCGCCAAGGTCTGCGCGCGGCGCAGTTTCGAGGGCCGGGACTTGTGGCCTGTGAAGGTCATCGAAGCCGCGTCATCCACGCCCAACATCAGGTTCTGCGCCGCTTGCCATTCGGTCTGGCGCACAAAATGCGTGTCGGCCCGGGCTGAGCGGCGCCAGTCGATGCTGCGATAGGCGTCCCCCGCCTCCGCGGGGCGGTATTGCCAAAACTCATCGCCCATGCCGGCGCGTTTCCGGCCATGTTCCCCGAGTAGGATCGTCGCGGCCAGATGTTGCGCGTTCAGAAGAAGCGACGGCAAGCTCCGCGCGACGCTCTCGGAGCGGGAGCGGAGCGTCTCTGGCGTATGAAGTGCTGTGTCGCTCAAGCGGCGGCCTCAACGCGTGTGACCCGGGCGGTGACCTCATCTATCACTTGATCAAGCTCCGCCCCTTCGGCCCGCGCCGCAAAACTCAAGGCCATGCGGTGGCTGAGGACCGGTTTGGCCAGTGCGGCGACATCCTCAGCCGAGGGCGCCAGCCGCCCGTCGAGAAGGGCGCGCGCCCGGACCGTCAGCATCAGCGCTTGCGCGGCACGGGGTCCAGGCCCCCAGGCAACGGCGTCTTTCACGATTTGCGGGGCGCCGTCATCTTCCGGGCGGCAAGCGCGGACAAGATCGAGGATCAGTTCCACAACCGCCTCCCCCACCGGCATCTGGCGGACGATCTGCTGCGCGGCGATCAAATCCTCGGGCGCAAAGACCTGGGTTGCCCGGGCCTCGACCGTGCCGGTGGTGGCCAGAAGAATGCCCCGCTCGGTCTCGCGGTCGGGATAAGGCACGTCGATCTTGACCAGGAACCGGTCCAACTGCGCCTCGGGCAGGGGATAGGTGCCTTCCTGTTCAATGGGGTTCTGCGTGGCCAGAACATGGAACGGGCGCGGCAGCGCGTGATGGGTGCCAGCAATGGTCACCTCCATCTCTTGCATCGCCTGCAGAAGCGCCGATTGCGTCCGGGGAGAGGCGCGGTTGATCTCATCGGCCATCAAGAGCTGGCAAAACACCGGCCCTTCGAGGAAGCGGAAGCTGCGGGCGCCGTCGGCGGCGGTTTCCAGAACCTCAGAGCCCAGGATATCCGCCGGCATCAGATCGGGCGTGAACTGGATGCGGTTCGCGCTTAGCCCCATCACGGTCGACAGCGTATCGACCAAAAGCGTCTTCCCCAGCCCCGGCAATCCCATCAGAAGCGCGTGACCGCCCGACAGCATCGCCGCAAGCGACAGGTTCACAACCTCCTCTTGCCCAATGATTTTTGTGGCGATGCTGGTCTTTGCGGCGGCCAGTTTGGCGCCCAGGTTTTCGATCTCGATCACCAGGTTTTCGGCCTCAGCCATGGCAATGCTCCGTGAAGCGAATATGTTGGATGTAACTAAACCGAACTATTGCCCCGACCACAAATGACAAAAGCCATGTCTGGACAAAACCTCGTGACACTCGATGCCGAAAACCTGATTGCCTCAGCCAGGGCCGCGCAGGCCGATGGCAAGCTTCCGCCGGTCCATCTTTGGAACCCGCCATTCTGTGGCGATCTGGATATGGAGATAAGGCGCGACGGCACCTGGTTTTACAACGGCACACCGATTGGCCGGGCGCCGCTGGTGCGGCTGTTCTCGTCGATCCTGAAGCTGGAAGATGGCAAGTATTTCCTGGTCACGCCGGTTGAGAAGGTTGGCATCCGGGTCGAAGACGCGCCTTTTGTGGCCCAGGATTTCGAGGCGGCGGGTGCAGGGCCGGGCCAGGTCATCACCTTCACCACCCATGTGGGCGACACGGTGATCGCGGGGCGCGAGCATCCGATCCGGGTGGTGCGCGACCCCAGTGGGGAGCCTTCGCCTTATGTGATGGTGCGCGCCGGGCTTGAAGCCCTGATCGACCGTAAAAGCTTTTACCGGTTGGTCGATCTGGGGGAGGCGCATCGCCATGAGGGGGTTGATTGGTTCGGCGTCTGGTCGTCGGGGGAGTTCTTCCCAATCATCCCGGTCTCTGAATTGACCCTTTGAGGCCATCGGGCCTTATCGCGCCGGATATTTCGCCTCCAAACGATCAATAAGGGCCTGCGCCTGCTTCATGTCAGAGACCGTGCTGTCGGGGTCGGACAGACGCACGCGAGAGCCCGCTTGGCGTATCGCCGCACCGCCGACCATGACATGCGCCGTGGGCCTGGCCATCCGGATCGCGACAATCAGCCGGGCGAGCGGCTCCACGGTGCGCGGCCCGCCGGAGGAAAGGCCGATCACCGGGCTTCGATCCCGGGATATCTCGGTCATGATCTCATCATGACTGCGGCCCAGTAGCGCTTTCACCTTCCACCCCCGCTCTCGGAAGAGATCGGCGGCCATGGTGATGCCAAGGGTATGCGCCTCCCCCGGGACAGCGGCAAAGACCGCGCTTCGGGTCCGATCGCCAGCGGCGGCCGGTCCGGCATAGGTTCGGACATGCCGCATGATCCCATAGATGCGCCCGGTGCCAATCGCGACGTCCGAGAACGAGATCTCGTCTAGATCCCACCAGGCGCCCAGAAGCCGCGCCGCTGGCGCAAGATGATCCAGATAGACATGATCAAGCCCCGCGCCCTCCTCGAAGAGATTGAAGACCATGTCGGTTGCCGGGTCTTTCTCATCGGCAATCAGCGCCCGCGCCAGCCGCTCAATGCTCTCGGGAGTGACCGCAGGCAGACCATCAGGCTTCTGCCCCGGGAGCGGCGCGTTGCGCTTCCCAAGCCCCGTCAGCACTTCCCGCGCCAGAATCTCGACCGTCGCCTCAGGCAGGCGTCGGGTCAGCCGCGCCAACCGGCTTTGTTCGCGGCGCAGCGCATCGGCATTGGGCGGTAACCCTTGATCGGTCGGGTCTTCGGTCACGGGCTACGTCCGGGGCACTTGCGATTATTGGGCCGGGTCTGCTTGCGTACGGAATACCCATGCAAATCCCTACCGCCGTGAAGTAGCGCGCAGGGCCTGTCAGACAAGCTTGACAACTGGCGGGTGCAGGTGGCCGCATGTGCGGGGCGGACACGCTCCTGACAAAACGGTGTCAGGAGGCCTGTGTCATGACTGGGCCTCGACCTTACGACAACACGGAGCTCCCCATGCCCACGCACCCCGTCCACTCAACCTGCTGGTTCGAAATCCCGGTCACCGATCTCGAACGGTCGGTCGCGTTCTACAACGTCGTCCTCGACACGGACATGACGATTGAAGAGGCCGGGCCCAACCCGGTGGCCTTCTTCCCCGTCTCAGACCCAAAGACCGGGATCTCTGGCCACCTTTACCCGGGCAAACCCTCAACGGACGGCCCAACCGTGCATCTTGTCGCCCCCGATACCCTGGCCGCCACGAAAAGCCGGATCGAGGCCGCGGGCGGCACCGTTGTCAGCCCGAATATCGATATCCCTGCGGGCAGTTTCTTCTACGCCCGGGACCCGGATGGAAACTCCATTGGCATTTTCCAGTCTAACGCTTGAAGGTCACGGCGCTGGTGCTGATCCCCGCTCCGGCGCTAACCTAAATCCCATGCGACGTGCCGACCGCCTGTTTCAGATTGTGCAGCATCTCCGCTCTGGGCGCCTGACAACCGCGCGGCAGTTGGCCGATTGGTTGGAGGTGTCTGAGCGGACGATCTATCGCGATATCGCGCATTTGATCGGATCGGGCCTGCCTATCGATGGCGAGGCAGGCCTGGGCTATATGATGCGCGCGGGCTATGACCTGCCGCCGCTGATGTTCACCATCGAAGAGATCGTGGCCCTGACTGCTGGCGCGCGGATGATCCGCGCCTGGGGCGGGGCGGCGATGGCCAAGGGCGCGGAACAAGCGCTCGACAAGATCACCAGCGTCCTGCCCGATGATACCCGCGCGCGGGCCGAAGCGGTCGCTGTCTACGCGCCACAGCGGGCGCAGATGACCGAAGGCCTGCGCCATATCATCGACCAGCTAGAGGCCGCGGTGACCAATCAGGAGCGGATCGCGTTGAGCTATGCAGATGAGCAGGGTCAAAAGACCGAACGCGCCGTGCGGCCTCTGGGCCTTTGGTTCTGGGGGCCGGTCTGGACTCTTGTGGCC
>JANQNZ010000073.1 GCA_028279315.1 Rhodophyticola sp.
AACAGCTCGCCATCGTGCTGGAAGCGGCGCAGCTGCCTGAGCGTGATGTGCCGGACTATATCGACGCCGACCATTCGAAAATGACCGCGACCTTCACCCGGACCCCGGGCCTGGGCGACGTGCCCTATCCGGTGATGATGGAGCCGAATCTGGTCGTGGAATACTACGCGAAGAACTGATCCGGCGGCGGCAGATTGCCCGCATCAGTTATGTTACAGTCAGCCGCCGTTCCGCATCCCGGGGCGGCGGTTTTTCTTCGTCAGACGGCGCGAGCCAGATAGCCGCGGCTGGTGCGGGATGGCGGGCCCGCGGGGAAGGCGTAGTCGCTTTCAAGCTCCCAACCAGAGGTAGAGAGCAGCGCGGCGATCTCCTCGCTCTGGAAGGTCCGGTGGCGCCATTGCAGCCAGATGATCGCGTTGCACCAATGGGGTTTCGATGCCACCAACCACAGGCGGCCATCCGGGTGGGTGAGCGCCCGCATCTGCGCAAGTGCGGCCTCAGGATCCGGGCAGTGCTCAATCACATGCGCGGCCAGGAGATGGTCGAACGGCGCACCTGGCGTGTAGGTATCGAGCCGCGCCTCTGCGGTTTCCGCGGCGACCCCGCGCCCTGCCAAAGCGGCGGTTGCGCGGCTGAGCATAGGGCCTGAGGGGTCAAGCAGCGTCAACGCCGTCTGTTGCCCGTGGATCGCCACCCAAGCCTCGGCAAACGCGCCCGAGCCACAGCCGATATCTACCACCCGGGCCATCCCTTCAGGTCGTGAGACCGGCGACGACAAGAAGCCGAGATAGGCGTCGTAATACCCAAGCGTCCGCATCTTATCACCCCAAACGCCTGCGGCGCGGTCGTAGCGTTTGGTGAGGGTCTGGTGCGAGACGTCCGTCATAAGCCGCAGCATGCCATGGCGAACGAGCGGCGACCAGTCATCCAGTCGGGGCGCCGCCCGACATCCGCCTCCGCCGCTCTTTCATCCGTTCATTCGCCGCTTCCGTCCCGTCATGGAAGGACCCAAAAAGCTTATCCCACGGGATCTCTAGCGAACCGTAATTGCACTCAAAATACCGGTGATGCATCTGATGGTGGAAGGTCCCGAGCTTTAATCGGTTCTCATCTTTCACCACCAGCCCCTCGAACCCCGTATGCGTCGTGGCCGCCGTCAGCGCATAATATTGCAGGTGATAGAGGATGTGGATCGGGTGGGCCGCGACCACGAAATGGATCAGGACGGAGCCGAGGAAAATCACATGCTCTACCGGATGCATGGACATGCCCGACCACGGGCCGACATTGATGTTGCGGTGATGCAGCGCGTGCACATGGCGGTAGAGGAACGGGACGTGTAACAGCCGGTGAATCCAGTAGAAATAGAAGCTCTCCCAAATCGGGATCAGGAAGAAGAGCGCAATGAACCAGAGGGGGTTCGCGGCCCAGGTCAGCATCGGCGCATAGCCATTGGCGAGCGCCCAGAACATCAGCACTTCATAAGCGGTCCAAACCGTCACGCCACTCGCCAGCGTCCAGAACATGTTGTCCCGGATTTGCCCACCCAGGGTGAATTGCTTGCCGTTCTTCATCAGCGGGCGCGGGTCGAATTTCAGCCGCTCACCCTGTTTGGTGAAGGTGTAGAACCAGAGATGCAGGCCACCGGCGACCACGGACATCAAAAGGATGTTCTTCAGCCAAATCTGGGCGATCCAATCAAAGGCGAGGCTGCGGGTCTCCTCCAAGGGCGGTTGGAACCAGTAGAAGGAGGCCACGGCGACCCCGACGATGATCAACCGTTCGGAGATCAGAAACCAGGAGTCCCAGAACCAGCGCAGGACCGCCAGGGGCCGGATGGGCCAAGAGAACAGCGGTGACACCGCCACCGGCACGTTCGGGGTATGGTTCCAGCCTTTGAGCGGTGCGTGGTCTGACATGCGTGTTGTCCTCCTGTGCCCGCGCAGTTTGACAGACCGCCTTACCCATGAAAAACAGAATATAGGTGGAAATATCCTCAGAAAATCAGAGGTAATCATGGCCCTGACCCTGAAAGCGATGCAGTATTTCACAACCGCGCTTCGGTTGGGCAGCCTGACGAAGGCGGCGGATGCGCTGCATATCTCCGCCTCGGCCATCGCCACCGCAATTGATCAGGTGGAGGCGGAGTTCGATCTGCCCCTTGTCACCCGCCGCCGCGCGCAAGGGATCGAGGCGACGGCCAATGGCCGCGCGATCTTCCAGAAATTCGAGCGGCTGTTGGAGGATTATGCGGCGGTGCTGCAAGAGGGCGCGGAGCTGAAGCAGGCCTTAAGCGGCCCTTTGCGGATTGGCTATTACGCCCCGGTCGCGCCCGCCTTCCTGCCGCATATCTTACGTCGGATGTTGCCTGACGAGGCTGAAGTCACCTTGCATCTTGAGGCTTGCGACAACGATGCGGCGCAGGACGGGCTGCTGACTGGGGCCTATGACGCGATCCTCTTTGTCAGCGACGATGCGCGGCCTGCCATCGACCACGACGTGTTGGTCACCGCCCCGCCTTATGCGCTTTTGCCTGAGGGCCATCTTTTGGCAGAGGCACCCGATCTCTCCATCGCCGATCTCGCCAACGAACCCCTCATCGTCCTGAACCGGCCTTTTGCGGGGGCCTATTACCAACGGCTCTTTGAGGCTGCGGGGCATACGCCGCGCGTGGCGGCCCATACAAACAGCACCGAGATGGTGCGGAGCTTGGTTGGGGCGCGGCAAGGCGTTGCGATCCTGAACATGTGGCCCCGGACCGAGATCACCTATGCCGGTGACGCCCTTGTCGCCCGGCCCATCGCCGATCCGCTTCCCGCACTGACACTGTCGGTTGGGTATGACAAATCCGCACCCCGCCGGTTGGTTCGGCATTTTGTCGAAGCGGCGCGGGTGCATTTTGAAGAGCTGGGGGTAGGGCGCTGTGTTGTTGAGTAGAGCCAGGTGAGTCTGGGTCAAATACCCGTCCTTCTAAGTCCCCCACCCGGAATCAAGCCGAAGGCGCCGGGCATCGACGGCGTCGCCCGTAGGCGACTTTCGGAGAAAGTCTGCCGAGAGGGGCCGCCCGGGCGGTCTGGCGATTTGGCTGAGTCTGGGTGCTGAGATTGGAACGAGGCCGGATTTGGCGGGGATAAAGCGCGTCCGCTCAACCGGAGGATCGCCAGCCCACGGCCTATCGATGCCCGGCTCACCGTTGCGTCTAGCGGCTACGTCGTCTTGCTCGGTGAGATTGATCCGACCCAACAATACTCTTGGTCGAGTGCATTGCGCCAACCGCTCCCCGTCACCCCCAACCGCGCCACCCCTGTGCGCCCCCGCACCGACCCCGCCCTCGCCAATCCCGCGTCGGTGCGGTAGGACGCCCCCATGGCCTTAGGCGACTCCCTCAACACCCTGACCTTGGAGCAGGCAAAGCGGCTGCCGGTCTGGCGGCGACCCATGGCGCTTCTGGCACTCATGGCCTTTGCCATGCCCATCGCCTTTGCCATCTGGTCCGCGCTTCTGAACAATTTCGTCATCGAAATGGCCGGGTTCGACGGCGCGGATATCGGCTGGCTGCATACGGTGCGCGAAATCCCGGGTTTTCTGGCCATAGGCGTGATCTTCCTGATCATCTTCATCCGCGAACAGGTCTTGGGCCTCGTCTCCCTGATCCTCCTTGGGGTCGCGACGGCGCTCACAGCGCAGTTCCCGAGCCTCGGCGGGCTTCTTTTCATCACGCTGCTCTCGTCAATCGGGTTCCATTACTACGAGACCGTGAACCAGTCCTTGCAACTGCAATGGCTCGACAAAAAGAAAGCTCCGCAAGCGCTAGGCTGGCTCCTGGCCATCGGTTCCGGCGCGACGCTTCTGGCCTATCTGCTGATTGTGCTGACCTGGCGCGCTTATGACCTCAGCTTCGATTTGGTTTATTGGGTTGCGGGCGGCGTCACGGCGGTGATCGCGCTTTTTGCGCTTGTCGCCTATCCGCAGTTTGAAAGCCCTGATCCGCAGACCAAGAAGATGGTGCTCCGCCGCCGCTACTGGCTCTATTACGCGCTGCAATTCATGTCGGGCGCGCGTCGGCAAATCTTCGTGGTCTTCGCGGGCTTCATGATGGTCGAGCGGTACGGGTTCGAGGTGCATCAGATCACGGCGCTGTTCATGGCGACGCTTCTGACCAATATGATTGTCGCGCCACTTCTGGGCCGGGCGGTGGCGTTCTTTGGCGAACGTGCGGCGCTGATCTTTGAATATGCTGGCTTAAGCCTGGTTTTCATCCTCTATGCAGGGCTTTATCATTTCGACTGGGGCCCGTGGATGGCCGCCGCGCTTTACGTGCTGAACCACATCTTTTTCTCCCTCGCGCTTGCCATCAAAACCTATTTCCAGAAGATCGCCGCGCCGGGGGATATTGCGCCGACCGCCGCCGTGGCCTTCACGATCAACCATATCGCGGCGGTCTTCTTGCCCGCGGCCTTGGGCTATCTTTGGCTGACCTCGCCCATGGCGGTGTTCCTTCTGGCCGCGGCCATGGCGCTGGTGTCGCTGGCCCTCTCCACGCTTATCCCCCGCCATCCAGAGCCGGGCACCGAGACGGTGTTTGTCCGCCCCGTCCCCAATCCCGCGGAATAGGCTGTCTGAATGCCGACCTTCACCGCCCTCACAACTTTGCCGGGCAAGGCACCTGCGGAGGCCTTAGGTGAGGCGTTAGAGGCGCTGGACCCTGCACCAACCGGTGTGGGCGTATTTGAGCTGGAAGACGGCTCCGGCCTTTGGGAGGTCGGCGGATATTTCGAAGCGCCACCCGACGATGTGGCATTGGCGCTGCTGGCCGCCGCCCATGGCGCGAAACCCTTCGCCGTCTCGGAACTGCCGGAGACCGATTGGGTGGCGAAAGTGCAGCGCGAATTGCACCCGGTGCGCGCCGGGCGCTTCTTCGTCTATGGCGCCCATGACGCCGACAAAGTGCCAGCCGGTGCGGTCCCGCTTCTGATCGAGGCGGCGATGGCCTTTGGTACCGGACATCACGGCACCACCCAGGGCTGCCTGGAGGCGCTCGACGCGCTGATCCAAGAGGGCGCCACACCGAATTCCATCGCCGATATCGGCTGCGGCACGGCGGTTTTGGCGCTGGCGGCGGCGAAGACCTGGCCGGTTCAGGTCTTGGCAAGCGACATTGATGCGTTGGCCGTCGATGTCGCCCGCGCCAATGTCGAGGCCAACGGGCTGGCCACCCAAGTCAGCTGCCTTGAAGCTGCCGGATTTGATCATCCCGATTTGAGGCAAAAGTCGCCCTTTGACCTGATTTTCGCCAATATTCTGAAAGGTCCGTTAATCACATTGGCGCCGGAAATCGCGGAACACACTGTTTCCGGCGGGCATGTGATCCTCTCCGGCCTCCTGACTACACAGGCCGAAGAGGTGATTTCGGCCTATCGGACACAGGGCTTTGCGCTCCACCGGCGCGCCGAGCTGGGTGATTGGACCACCTTGACCCTAGGCCGCTGAAAAGGCTGGCCTTTCGCCACAGAATTTGCTAATTACCTCCCAGGTGGGGGCAACACGATAGCCGGGTTGTCCCATATGTCACAGCAAATTCGCCTTTTTGAGCGCCGGGTTAACCGGATTGAGCGGGCGTATGCGAATCGAATCCCCAACACGTTCTCCATCCGCGCGGATGGTCTTGTTGTGCCCAGAACGCGCAGCCGTTTGCGGTTTCGGTTCCCACTGCGCGCGCTGGTCTCAGGGTTTCTGTGCGCCATCTTCCTCAAAGGGTTTTTGATCTACCAGCTTGGTGAAGCAAGCTATGCGGCCAGGATCGATGCGATGCTTGCCGGCACGACCTATGAGCAGATGGCCGCCCAGGTCCTTATGCCGGAATCGGTCTCTCTTTGGGTGGCGGATCAATTCCAAAGACTGGTCATTTTGGCCCACGATATCTGATCCACACGCCTACAGGATCAAAAGAAAAGGCCGCGTCCCCATCGTCCCGGGGCCGCGGCCTTTTCAGTTTGGAGCACTTTGCGTTTGACTTGAATCGCAACCCGCTGCCTCTCGCCTGCAGCTCGAACGCGGAACGCGATACGCTTTGCCTCAGATAAAACGCAAAGTGCTTTAGATCTGGTGCTTAGCGGCGGAAGGTGCCGGCAGCGATGTCGTCGATATCGCCGGGAACCAGGCCCAAATCGTCCAGCTCGCGATTGCTGAGGCGGGACAGCGCGTTACGGGTCACGCGGGCGTCGTTCCAGGCGGCTATCCGGCCGAAGAGACCGGAGATGAGGGTGACAGCGCTGAAACCAGCGCCGAGGGGGCGGTTGGTGATGGAAGCCATCTGAGTCGTCCTTTCCGATCTCGATTTTCCGTGTTCGTGACGTGCACGATAATTGGGCAATTAGGAGGGAAAGATCGCTCGGACAAGCATCGATTTTTGCATGGGTCGCATGCAATTTCTGCATAGCTCGCGTTTGCGGTAACACCCTCTAAAACATGGCAAAAATCGACATCTGCGTATGTCGTTTTTGAACCTGTTTTGGGCTGGTTTGGTCGTTTTTTGAGCACGGCGGTTCAAAACCGACATCAAGGCGGCGGATCTGTCCTTCCGCTGGTCAATGTTCGCCTTTCGTGCTAGTGATGCAAAAAAGACGCAAAAAGATCGAGCAGATATGCGGATCATAGGGATTGACCCGGGGCTAAGGTGCCTCGGTTGGGGTGTGATTGAGGTGGACGGCGCGCGACTCAAGGCCGTGGCCAATGGGCTCTGCCGCAGTTCAGGCTCGGATTTGGCCGCGCGCCTTCTCTCACTCCATCAACAACTCACTAAGGTTCTGGTCGATCATGCGCCTGATCAGGCTGCGATTGAGCAAACTTTCGTCAACCGTGATGGGGCCGGCACGCTGAAATTGGGCCAGGCCAGGGGGGTGGCCATGCTGGTCCCGGCTCAGGCGGGGCTGCCGGTGGCGGAATATGCGCCCAATGCGGTGAAAAAGGCGGTGGTTGGCGTCGGCCACGCGGATAAGCGCCAAGTGGATCATATGGTGCGGATGCAACTGCCGGGGGCGGAGCCGGAGGGCCCGGATGCGGCGGATGCCTTGGCAATTGCGATTTGCCATGCGTTCCACGCCCAAAGTGCCGGTCGGCTCTCGCAAGCAATAAAGGCTGCGTCATGATCGGGAAGTTAACGGGCCGGGTGGATTACCGCGCTGCAGACCATGTGCTCTTGGATGTGGGCGGCGTGGGCTACACCGTGCATTGCTCGGACCGCACGCTAGCGGCGCTGCCGCCTGTGGGGCAATTGACGGCGCTCTACACTGAATTGCTGGTGCGGGAGGACCTGTTGCAACTGTTCGGTTTCCTCACGCCTTATGAGCGCGAATGGCACCGTCTCCTGATCTCGGTTCAGGGCATCGGTGCCAAGGCCTCCATGGCGATCCTGGGAACCTTGGGGCCCGAGGGCATCGCGCGCGCCATTGCCATTGGCGATTGGGCGGCGGTGAAGGCCGCCCCGGGCGTGGGTCCGAAGATCGCACAGCGGGTGGTGAATGAGTTGAAGGACAAGGCGCCCGCCGCCATGGCCTTGGGCGGCAGCGTGGCGGCGGCCATGGGCGACGCCCCGGCAGAGGTAGTCGAGACCCCCGCCGTGCCTGTGTCCGCGCAACCCTCCATCCGCGCGGGCGCGGCGTCCCAGGCCGAAGCGCTCTCCGCGCTCCAGAACCTGGGCTATGGCCCCTCCGAAGCGGCAAGCGCTGTCGCAACCGCAGCGGGGGAGGCGCCGGAGGCGGAAACCTCGGCGTTGATCAAAACCGCCCTCCGCCTCTTGGCACCAAAGGAATGAGCGGCCCTGGCGGACCCGCCGCTGCTCCGGCATAACCCATGAATATGACCGATCCCGACCCCACGCTTCGCCCAGACCGGCGGCCCGAAGATGACAGCCCTGACCGAGCGCTGCGCCCGCAGCTGTTGGAAGAGTTCATCGGCCAGGCCGAGGCGCGGGCTAACCTGAAGGTCTTCATCGAAAGCGCGCGGCGCCGGGGCGAGGCGATGGACCATGTGCTGTTCCATGGGCCGCCGGGCTTGGGGAAAACCACGCTGGCACAGATCATGGCCCGTGAGTTGGGGGTGAATTTCCGCATGACGTCCGGCCCCGTTTTGGCGCGGGCGGGCGATTTGGCGGCGATCCTGACCAATCTTGATGCGCGCGATGTGCTGTTCATTGATGAGATTCACCGGCTGAACCCGGCGGTGGAGGAGGTGCTTTATCCGGCGCTGGAGGATTTTGAACTGGACCTCGTGATCGGCGAAGGCCCCGCCGCGCGCACCGTGAGGATTGAATTGCAGCCCTTCACACTGGTCGGCGCCACCACGCGGCTTGGCCTTCTCACCACACCGCTCCGCGACCGGTTCGGCATCCCCACGCGGCTGCAGTTCTACTCGGTCGAGGAACTCCATGAGATCGTCACCCGCGGCGCGCGCCTTCTGGGTATTGATGCCGACCCCGAAGGCACGCGAGAGATCGCCGCCCGCGCCCGCGGCACGCCTCGGATTGCCGGGCGGCTTCTGCGGCGCGTTGTCGATTTTGCTCTGGTCGAAGGCGACGGGCGCCTGACCCGAGCCATCGCCGACAGCGCGCTAACCCGGTTGGGGGTGGATCATCTGGGCCTCGATGGGGCCGACCGGCGCTATCTGACGCTGATGGCCGAGAATTATGGGGGTGGTCCGGTGGGGGTGGAGACGCTCTCGGCGGCGCTATCGGAAAGCCGGGACGCGATTGAAGAGGTAATTGAACCGTTCCTCTTGCAGCAAGGTCTGATTGCGCGGACCCCCCGGGGCCGGATGCTGGCCGAGAAAGGCTGGCGGCATCTGGGGCTTGCGGCACCCGCGCGCCCCGATCAGAGCGATTTGTTTGAGGGCTGAGGTTGGGTGCCTCCGGCGGCCATATTTGTGGGATAGAGAAAA
>JANQNZ010000077.1 GCA_028279315.1 Rhodophyticola sp.
GAAGCGATGTCAGAGGACAACGACCCAGATGAAACGCCCGCCGAGGCCTGGGCCGCAAGCGTTGATGAGACAGACAGCTCGTCTGACGACGAAGCGTCGCAAGACGAGGTCAGCGAGGCCCACGCCGAAGACGTGAGCGAGGCGCCTGTGACGGCCGAAGCCGAAGACACATCAGGCGAAGATCGGACCGAGATCGATGAGGCGAGCACCGACGATACCGACGACGGCGCGGGCGACGACGAACCGCCGGCCTTCTTTAGTCGCGCCTCCACAGATCGGGTGGCGGAACTGGGCGCGGAATTGGGCCAGACCGATGGCGACGACGCGCTGGAGGATGATGTAGAAGACCTGGGCGACGATTCAGGCCTTTTCGCCTTCCCTGACGACGATGAGGCGGTGATCGATGAAGAACTGCTGCGCGAGATCGTCTCAGATATCGTCCGGGAGGAGTTGCAGGGCGTCCTCGGCCAAAGGCTGACCCGGAATGTCCGCAAACTTGTCCGCCGCGAGATTCGCCTGGCGCTGGCCGCCGAGGAATTAGATTAACCGGCGCGGAACGTCTCGCGCGATTCCGAGGCAGGCCTGGACCAGCCGGTCCGGGCCTTTTTTCTTGACGCCGGACACGTAAAGGTCAGGCTCACCCCCAATGTTCCCGATCCGCGATCATAACCCGTCAGAGCGTACGCCTTTCATCACCTATGCCCTGATCATCGCGAATGTGGCGATCTTTCTCAGCTATTACCCTGAGCTTGCCTCGCAGCCCGCGCAGCTGGCCGGGTTCTACAACGAGTGGGGCCTGGTGCCAGTGGAGTTTCTGAAACAGGGTGAGGTGATCACGCTCTTCAGTTCGATGTTCCTCCATGGCGGGTGGATGCATCTTATTGGAAACATGCTCTTTCTCTGGATTTTTGGGGATAATCTGGAGGACCTGCTTGGCCATGTGGGTTTCCTGATCTTCTACCTCGCCTCTGGTGTGGTCGCCGGGATGGGGCAGTATCTGTCCGACCCGAGTTCCGCGATCCCGATGGTTGGTGCGTCGGGCGCCATTGCCGGGGTCATGGGCGGGTATCTGCTGATGTTCCCTCGGGCGCGGATCGATGTCCTGGTGATCATCATTATCCTGATCAAGATTTTCACAATCCCCGCCTGGCTGATGCTGGGGCTTTGGTTTGGCCTGCAACTGGTCAACGGGCTTGCCATGGATGCGATGGGCGGCGGGGTTGCTTATTGGGCCCATGCCGGGGGCTTCATCGCGGGGGTTCTCTTCATCTTGCCCATTTGGCTTCGGCGCGGGGGGCCGGGGTATTGGGCCGCAACCCATGGCAAACCGCCCCATGATGAGGTCGAATACCGGGTGACACGGGCAAGCGGCATTCCCCGCGTGCGGAGCCATCGGGCCAATCGCGGGGCCGATGACAGACCGCTCAGCGATATGGGCCGCATCCCCCGGGCAGGACGCCGCCGGGGCCCAAGCTCCCCCTGGTCCGGCGGGCGGGATTGACGAATAAAGAAGGGCGGCGCGTCCCCGCACCGCCCTGTCAGTTGATCTATCCGCCCCTTAGGCCGCGAGGCCAAGCTTATAGAGATGGATCTCATAGATCGGGTGTGTCTCCGCCCCGACCACGCCTGGCGCATAGTGGCGATAGACCGAACGCCAATAGGGCTGAATGATCACACCCTCCTCGCGCATGATGGTCTGGATCCGCGCCATCACCTCGCGCCGCGCATCCGCATCGGCAATGGCCGAGGCCTCCGCCAGAAGCGTGTCGAACTCTTCATTGTTGAAGGCCGTCTCGTTCCAGGGCTCGCCCGATTTATAGGCCAGGGTCAGGTTCTGGACGCCTAAGGGCCGGTGGCCCCAATCGGTGGAGCTGAACGGATATTCCGCCCAATCATTCCAGAACGTATTGCCGGGATAAATCGTGCGCGTGACGTTGAACCCCGCATCGCGCAACTGTGCGGCCAGCGCATCGGTTGTGGGCCGCCGCCAACTGTCATCGATCGAGATCAGCTCATGCTCGAACTCAAGCGCGCCGGCCTCTTCCATCAAAGCGCGCGCGGCTTCGGGGTCGAACTCCGGCGGGCCGATATCGGCGTATTCGGGATGGATCGGGCAGACATGGTGGTTTTCGGCCACCGAGCCGCGCCCGTCATAGCCGATTTCCAAGAGGACATTGTTGTCACAGGCCAAAGCCAACGCGCGGCGGACGCGCACATCGTCATAAGGCGCGTTGGTTTGATTGGTCCGCAGCACCAGCGAATTGGCCGACAGCGCCTCGGATTTCTCCCACCCGATGGAGTCGAAGATATCGACGAAATTGCCCACGGTCTCATAGAGCATGTCGACTTCCCCGGCCTCAGCGGCAGCCAAATGCGCCGATTGGTCAGTGCCGAGGTCGATGAACTCGATCCGGTCAAGTGCTGCGCCGTTTTCGGCATCCCACCAGGTATGGTCGGGGTTCTTCTCCATGATCGCGCCGACGCCCACCTCGTACGAGACCGGCAGGTAAGGCCCGGTGCCAACCGGATTTTCCACCGGACTGCCCGAGAACCCGTTCTGCACAATGGCCGAAGGATAATCCGACATCGTCGGGATGATGGTGATATCCGGCGCATTCAGGTTCAGAACCACCGTGTGCTCATCCACGATCTCGATGACGCCGTCGGCGATCTGTCCGGCCTCTTCATCGATCAACGCGCCCATGCGCGAGGCCATGGCATTGCCTTCCATCGACCGGTCGCACCAGCGGGTGATGTTATAGGCCACGTCTTCGGAGGTGAACGGCGTGCCATCGTTCCAAGTCACACCCTGACGCAGGTTCAGCGTGTATTGCGTGGCGTCGTCATTCACGTCCCAGCTTTCCAGAAGGCGCCCGCGGAACGTCCCGTCGCGGTTATACTCCACCAGATATTCCAACCAACCGCGGCTGAAATTGGCGATCTGCGGCCAGTCATAGGACGGTGGATCTTTCATCGCGCGCACTTCTTGCTGGATGCGCAGTGTGCCGCCTGCTTGCATATGACCTGCGGCCTGGGCCGGCGCGGTGGCGCCGATCAGCCCATAGGCCGCGGTGGCGGTCACACCAAGCGCCGTGGCGCGGGTCAGGAATTCGCGGCGGTCCATAGTGCCGTCAGCAACTTCCTGGGCATAGGCCAACGCGCCGGGATGCACCGTCTTGGCGGAGTTTGTCATGTCAGAAATTCTCCCGTTGGATTGTCTTCGTCGGGGCTGCCCGCCCCCGCACCCGGCGATCATAGGGCCGGGTTGGATGAGGATGCACATCGTGGGCGTCTGGCGACCCATCTGATCCACATCGGCGATATGTCGAAAAACGACATCATGGAGTAAAAGCGACATAGCCGCGCCAAGCAAGGCTTAATGGCCCTGGCCTCACCAATGCTTGACCCGTGGACTTAAACCACCCAGGTTGCGCGCAACAAAACCCGAGCAGGGGGCGCCCCAGATGTCTGGCCGCACCAAACCGTTTGCAGGCTTTGAATTCCTGATCGCCTGGCGTTATCTGCGCGCCCGCCGTGCCGAAGGCGGGGTCAGCGTGATGACCTGGATCAGCTTCATCGGCATCGCACTGGCGGTGGCCGCGCTGATTGCCACACTCTCGGTCCGGTCCGGCTTTCGCCATGAGTTTGTGGGCACAATCCTTGGCGCAAACCCGCATATCTCCGTGCTGGCCGGCCCCCAGGTGACCGAAACCGGTCAGGTGATCCGCACGTTAGAGGGGTTTGACGAGATCGCCGCGCAGGTCGCCGAGGTTGAGGGCGTGACCCATGCCGCGCCGGTGGTTGCGGGCCAAGTGATGGCAACCGCCCAAGGCCGGAATGCGGGCGTCGAGGTGACCGGCATCACGGGCGAGAACCTGGCCCAGGTGCCCTTGATCGCCGAACCCGAAGAGGCCTGGGGCAATCTCACGCGCTTCGACGAAGGGATCGCCATCGGCTCGGGCGTTGCACGCGAATTGGGTGTGACCGTGGGCGACCGCATCCGCCTGATCTCTCCCGACGGCGCGCGCACCGCCTTTGGCACCAGCCCGCGGGTGGCGGCTTATGAAGTGGTGTATGTGTTCCAAGTGGGCCGGTGGGATATCGACCGGACGCGGGTCTATATGCCGTTCGCCGAGGCCCAGAGCTATTTCAACCGCGATGGCGTGGCCGATGAGATCGAGGTTCTGGTTGAGGACCCCGAGGCCGTTGGCCGACTGACCCTTCCGATCCTGCAAGCCGCCGGAGGAAACGTCGTCCTCTGGACCTGGCAGGACAGTTCGGGCGCTTTCCTGCAGGCGCTTCAGATGGAGGATAATGTGATGTTCATCATTCTTTCCATCCTGGTTCTGATCGCCACGATGAACATCGTCTCAGGGCTGATCATGTTGGTGAAGAACAAAAGCCGGGATATCGGGATTTTGCGGACCATGGGCCTCAGCGAAGGCTCGATCCTGCGGGTCTTCTTCATCTGCGGCGCCTCGGTTGGGATCGCGGGCACGATCGTCGGGGTGACGCTTGGCTGCCTCTTCGCAATCTATATCGACCCGATCTTTGAGTTCGTGAACTGGATCGCTGGTGGCGGGGTCTGGGACCCCTCCGTGCGCTTCCTCTCCAGCCTGCCCGCGCGGCTCGAATGGGGGGATGTGATCTCGGCCGTGACGCTGTCCCTTGGCCTCTCCTTCATCGTTACGATCTTCCCGGCCCGGCGCGCGGCGCGGATGAACCCGGTTGAGGCCCTGCGCTATGAGTGACCCGGTCCTCAACCTCGACGGGATCGAGAAGGGCTACAACCTCGGCAAACCGAACGAAATCCGCGTACTGAGGGGCGCGTCGTTGGATGTGAGCGCGGGAGAAGTTGTGGCGCTTGTCGCCCCGTCCGGCGCGGGGAAATCGACGCTTCTTCATATCGCGGGGCTGCTCGACACGCCGGACGAGGGCGCCGTGCGGATTTGCGGCAATGACCTGGGCGATGCGCCGGATCGCGCACGCACGGCAGCACGGCGGCAAGAGATCGGGTTCATCTATCAGTTCCACCATCTGCTGCCCGAATTCACGGCTGCGGAGAACGTCATCCTACCGCAACTCGCCGATGGCATCGCCAACGCGAAGGCCGAGGCCCATGCCGCCGCGCTTCTCGGCAGCGTCGGCCTGTCTGAACGGCTCTCCCACCGCCCCGCGGCCCTCTCCGGCGGTGAACAGCAGCGCGTCGCCTTCTGTCGCGCGCTCGCCAACCGCCCGGCGCTCCTTCTGGCCGATGAACCCACGGGCAATCTCGACCCCGCGACCTCCGACCGGGTGTTTGAGGCGCTGATGGCGCTGGTCCGGGGCCAAGGCCTCGCGGCGCTGTTTGCGACCCATAATCTGGAATTGGCCGAACGGATGGATCGGGTTGTCCGGTTGGAAGACGGCGTGCTGGTCGACGCGGGCTAGACGATCCCACTTCTGCCCCCTCCCCCTGGCCCGCCGAACAAGCGCAAGACGGCCCCTTCACATCTTTGCTTCAAAAATACCTCCCGCCGGAGGCAAAGCGCGCCCGAGGAGGGCTCCGGAACGGAGCTTGACGAGGCGCGCACATCGCCACGAAGACGGGGATTTGTCGACAGATCCAACCCGGAAAGCCGGCTTTTCTGGCCTCGCCCAACAACCGATGTTCTACGTCCCCTGCCCAACTACCGTTTCCGCCGAGGGGTACGACGGCCTTGGTCGACTCTTTCTCGAAGCCTCAACCGCCTTCGTTTTCTTGCAAGAAAACGGCCCGGAATTTTGCAAAATTCCGGTGCCCCCAGCCTAAGCCGCCCCGCTGAACCAACCCGCGATCATCTCT
>JANQNZ010000079.1 GCA_028279315.1 Rhodophyticola sp.
CGGCGATCAGGGTTTCGATGCCCCCCTCCGCCTCCGCCAGCATCTCGGCCCGGCCCGCAGGCGCGGGTTTCCGGCCCGTGAACCGATCCAGCAGCGCGCGGAACCGGCGCGGGCGCCAGATATGGCGGCGGAGCGCGCCTTTGCGCCGCTCGGTGGTTGTCAGGCTGTCGACGGCGGCCAGCACAATCCCGATATCGCCGGTGACGGGGCTGAGACCAAGGGGTGACAGGACTTCGGAGAAAAGCGCAAAGACTTCGGCATCCGCTGCCGCGGGATCGGTGCGGTCGAAGAGCTCATAACCGACTTGGAGATACTCGCTGGCCCGGCCTGACCCCGCTTGCTGTTTCCGGAACACTTCGCCCATGTAGGTGTAGCGCGCGGGCTCTGCCCCGTCCTGCATATGCGCCTGCACCACGGGCACTGTGAAATCCGGGCGCAGCATCAACTCCCCCCGGTCGGGGTCTTGGGTGGTGTAGGCGCGAGCGCGGATATCCTCGCCGTAAAGGTCCAGAAGCGTCTCAGCCGGTTGTAGCAGATCGGCCTCCACCGGGACGGCGCCCGAGGCGGTGAAGAAGGCGCGAAGCCGGGTGGCCTCGGCCAGGATCGCGGATTTATCGCTCACCCCTGCCGGTCCAGGATCGCGCGGATGGCCGGGACAAGATCGTCAAGCGGCACCTCCCGCTGCGCGGGTTGGGATTTCCATTCCTCCAACGTCGCGTCTTGGGCGATTTGGGCGCCCAGGATCAGGTCTTTGATCTGCACGACGCCCCGCGCGGCCTCGTCCGAGCCCTGGATGACGGCCACCGGGCTGCCGCGTTTGTCAGCGTATTTCAACTGGTTGCCGAAATTCTTCGGGTTGCCGAGATAGACCTCAGCCCGGATGTCGGCCTTGCGAAGCGTGGCCGCCATCGCCTGATAGTCGCCCATCCGGTCGCGATCCATGACGGTGATAACGACGGGGCCCTGGGCTGTGCCGCCAATCCGGCCTTTGGCGCGGAGCGCGGCAAGCAGACGGTCCACGCCAATCGAGATGCCCGTGGCTGGGACCTCCTGGCCAGTGAACCGTTTGACCAGATCGTCATAGCGCCCGCCGCCGGCGACCGATCCGAACTGGCGTGGGCGGCCTTTCTCGTCGGTGATCTCAAAGGTCAGTTCCGCTTCATAGACCGGGCCGGTGTAATAGCCGAGACCACGGACGACCGAGGGGTCGATGACGATCCGGTCGGGGCCGTAGTCTTGGGCGGCGAGGAGATCGGCGATGGTTTCGAGTTCTTCGACACCTTCCGCCCCGATGTCGGAACCCTGAACCAACTCGGTCAGCCGGGCCACCGTCGCCGGGCCATCCTCGCGTTTGGCGGCCATGAAACCCATGATGACATCGGCCTGACCGGCACCAAGCCCCGCGCCCTTAGTATAATCACCACTCTCATCCTCGCGGCCTTCCCCTAAAAGCGCGCGCACCCCGGCCTCTCCCAGCCGGTCAAGCTTGTCGATGGTGCGCAGCACGATCCCGCGTTCGGCCTCCTTGTCGTCGCCCGCAAGCCCCGCGACCTCCATAACGCCTTCCAGAATCTTCCGGTTGTTCACCCGGACGATGTAATCCCCGCGCGGAATGCCCACCGCCTCCAACGTATCGGCCAGCATCGCGCAGATCTCCGCATCCGCGGCCATCGAGGCCGTCCCAACCGTATCCGCATCACATTGATAAAACTGCCGAAACCGCCCCGGCCCGGGTTTCTCATTGCGCCAGACCGGGCCCATGGTGAAGCGCCGGTACGGGTTGGGCAGATCGTTGCGGAACTGCGCCGCAACACGGGCCAAAGGCGCGGTCATGTCATAGCGGAGCGCCAGCCAATCGCCCTCTTCCTCCTGCCAGGCGAAAACACCGGCATTCGGGCGGTCCACATCGGGCAGGAATTTGCCCAGTGCCTCCACCGTTTCGACGGCAGAGGTCTCCAGCGGATCGAAACCATAGCGATGATAAACCTCGGCGATCTGGCGCAGCATCTCGTTGCGCTCCGTCACCTCCGCGCCGAAGTAATCGCGGAAGCCTTTGGGCGTTTCTGCCTTGGGGCGCGGCTGTTTCTTTTGCTTGGCCATGGGTCCGTCCTCATGGGGATCGGCGCCCATGTAGCGGAGGGGGGCGAAGGGGGCAAGGCGGGGTGATGCCCGGCGATCTTCGGTAGGGCGGGACAAGTCCCGCCCTACGCATCGCAAGATCAAAGCACAACGGGAAACCCGGGCACCGCCAGGCCGCGGTTCACTCCAACCCCATCATGATCTAGACACGACATGGATCGGCAACAGCGGAATGAAGATGACCGACCAAGCAAGATTGGAAGAGCAGATCGCGTTCCTGACCCGGACGGTGGACGAGCTATCGGATGTCGTCGCCCGACAGGATGGCGAGATCGCGGCGCTGACCCGGCGCGTGGAGATGCTGATGACGCGAGAGGCGGAGCGGGAGTTGGCAGAGGGCGGCACGGTGCCGCTTGCCGATCAGAAGCCGCCGCATTGGTGAGCCCGTGATCACGGATCAACCTGCCTTGGGACCCTGGGGGCGCTCCCCTCAAACCGCCAGGAATACTCTGGAATGAAAGAAGGGGTGCCCAGGGCATGGTCACCCGAGACGGGCGGCAATGGCCCCCGCGCACAGCAGAAGCCGGTCGCCGATCTGGTGCGCCACAGCCTTAGGGTCGGAAATCCTGCTTCCGCACTCCGCTACCATTTGCCATAACTGTCGCGTGCTTACAGTTTTTATTAAGGAGAGGTTTTATGCGGTTCTTTTTGGTGTCCCTTCTTTTGGTTGGCCTGGGCTTTGGCGCGGGAGAGGGTCGGGCGGCCACCGATTGCGCAGCCGGACAATTCGTTGCCGAAGCGCAGATCGTCCCGCCATCCTCGATCGGCAACGTGATGCGAGCCACGCAATTCGCCTGGGACGGCGGTCAACGGCTGGTTCAGGTCTGCACCTTGACCGATAGCAGCGGGTCGAATTTCACGAACTTCTGGGACTTGTTTTCCGGCGAAATCGACCGTGAGTTTTCCGGCATCTGCGTCCGGCTGGCCGGCACCAACGGCACCGACATGTATTCCTGCGCCACCGCTGCGGCGGTTCAGCGGGCGTTTCAGGCTGTCCCAGGGTCGACCCAGGATCGGCTGATCTTCAATCAATGGGCACCGGGCATTCAGGCGAACATCACGCAGTAAGGGGGCGGACGACCGCATAGGTGGTCAAGGCGCGCGGGTGCCTACATCTCCTCCACCATCATCACCCCGCCCAGGCTCTTCAACGCCCCCCTGATCTGCGGCGTCACCGGAAAATCGTCGCCCAAGAGCACATCTACCTCCCCCGGCAGATCGGGCGCCATGAGGCACAGGTGGACCGGCCCTCGGCCTTTCAGCTTCGCCTCACCCTTGGCGCGTTCTAACAGGCCTGCGACGCTTGGAATGGCCTCAGGTTCTTCTACAAAAATGCGAAGGCCAGCCCCGATTTCCCCCGCGATGTTGTCATCGACAGGCTGAACACCCCTGGCCAGCAGTTTCAGCTGATCAGCCTCCAGCGTTGCCTCAACCTGCAAAACAACATTGGCACCGGTGTCGAGGAACTCGCGCGCGGTCTCGAGCACGTCCGAGAACATGGTGACCTCATAAAGCCCCGTGGGGTCAGAGAGTTGCACAAAGGCAAACCGGTTGCCGCGTTGGCTCTTGCGCTCCTGCCGGCCCGAAACCGCGCCCGCCATTTTCGCCACAAACGCCCCGCCTTCGACCCGGGTTTCGACCTCGGCCAAGGTCAGGCAGCCTTTGCGCTTCAGGGCCGGCATGTAGTCGTCAAGCGGATGGCCGGAGAGGTAGAAGCCAATCGCCATATGTTCATTCGCCAGCCGTTCATTCGGCAACCAATCGTCGCGATTGGGCAGGCGCGGCTCGGGCAGATCGTCCCCCGCTTCGCCGAACAGCGACACCTGGTCGGACGCGCGCTGATCATGGATCGCGGCGGAATAGGCGGTGAGCGCATCGAGGCTGTCGAAGACGCGCGCGCGGTTGCGGTCTAACTCATCGAAGGCGCCGGCGCGGGCGAGCATCTCCAGGCTCCGTTTGCCGATGCGCTTCAGGTCCGCACGCCGGGCGAGATCGAAGAGGGTTGCGAAGGGCTTATCCCCGCGCGCTTCTTCTATAAGTTTCATCGCCTCGACACCGACGTTTTTCAATCCGCCCAAGGCATAGACAACCTTCCCGTCCCGCACCGTGAAGGTGGCCGCAGAGCGGTTGACGCATGGCGGGATCGTCTCGATCTCCAGCCGGTCAACCTCTTGTTTGTAAACGCCTAATTTGTCGGTTAGATGGATGTCGCAATTCATCACCGCGGCCATGAACTCCACCGGGTGATTGGCCTTCAGCCAAGCGGTCTGATAGCTGACCACCGCATAAGCCGCGGCGTGGGATTTGTTGAAACCGTAATTGGCGAATTTGTCGAGGAGGTTCCAAACCTCCAACGCCTTCTTCTCATCGACCCCGTTTTCCTTGGCGCCTGCCAGGAATTTCGGGCGCTCCGCATCCATCGCCTCTTGGATCTTTTTACCCATCGCGCGGCGCAGCAGATCGGCGCCGCCAAGGCTGTAACCCGCCATTTCCTGGGCGATCTGCATCACCTGTTCCTGATAGACGATGATGCCTTGGGTTTCGTCCAGGATATGGTCGATGGTGGGGTGCAGAAGCTCCCGCTTGCTCAACCCGTTTTTTACCTCACAGAATTTCGGGATGTTTTCCATCGGGCCGGGGCGGTAGAGGGCCACCAGCGCAATGATGTCCTCGATCTGCGTGGGTTTCATGCGCCTGAGCGCATCCATCATGCCTGAGCTTTCCACCTGGAAGACGGCGATGGTTTTGGCGGAGGAATAGAGGTCGTAGGTCTTGGTGTCGTCGAGCGGGATGAGGCCCGGATCAATCTCAATGCCACGGGTTTTTAGAAGATCAACGGCGTTCTGGACCACGGTCAGCGTCTTCAGGCCCAGGAAATCAAACTTCACCAGGCCCGCTGGTTCCACCCATTTCATGTTGAACTGCGTGGCAGGCATGTCCGAGCGCGGGTCTTGATACAGCGGCACCAACTCGTCCAAGGGCCGGTCGCCAATTACCACACCGGCGGCATGGGTGGAGGCGTTGCGCAAGAGCCCCTCGATCTGCTGGCCATAGGTGAGGAGGCGGTCCACAACCTCCTCTTCCTTCGCGGCTTCGCGGAGGCGCGGTTCATCGGCCAGGGCCTTTTCGATCGAAACCGGTTTCACCCCCTCAACCGGGATCATCTTCGACAGGCGGTCCACCTGGCCGAAGGGCATCTGCAAGACCCGGCCCACATCACGCACCGCCGCCTTCGACAGCAGCGCGCCGAAGGTTATGATCTGCCCAACCTTGTCGCGGCCATAACGATCCTGGACATAACGGATCACCTCTTCCCGCCGGTCCATGCAGAAATCGATGTCGAAATCCGGCATCGAAATCCGCTCGGGGTTCAGGAAGCGCTCAAACAGGAGTGAATAGCGCAGCGGGTCGAGATCGGTGATCGTGAGCGCATAGGCCACCAAGCTGCCCGCGCCGGAACCACGTCCCGGCCCCACCGGAATGTCCTCATCCTTCGCCCATTTGATGAAATCGGCTACGATCAGGAAATAGCCGGGGAAGCCCATGCCTTCGATGATGCCAAGCTCAAAATCGAGCCGTTTCTGGTACTCTTCCACCGGCGCCGCAGGCTCGATAACGTCCAGCCGCGCGGCCAGCCCTTCTTCGGCCTGACGGCGCAGCTCCTCCACCTCATTATCGGCAAAACGCGGCAGGATCGGGTCATGGGTGCGCGCGCGGAAAGCGCAGCGGCGGGCGATTTCCACCGTGTTTTCAAGTGCCTCCGGCAGATCGGCGAACAGAACCGCCATCTCTTCCGGCGTCTTGAAGTAATGCTGCGGGGTCAGGCGGCGGCGCGGGTCCTGCTGGTCCACATAAGCGCCTTGGGCGATGCAGATGAGCGCGTCATGGGCCTCATACATGTCTGCATCGGGGAAATAGACGTCGTTGGTGGCGACCAGCGGCAGGTTCTGGGCATAAGCGGTCTCCACAAACCACCGCTCGGTCAAACGTTCGGCCTCGGGCGGGCTCATGTCATCACGCGGGTGGCGCTGCAACTCGATATAAAGCCGGTCGCCAAAAGCCGTCGAGAGGCGCGCTAGAAGCGCCTCGGCCTTGCCGCGCTGTCCGTCTTGGATCAGCCGTCCAAGCGGGCCATCGGGGCCGCCAGTCAGGCAGATGAGGCCGTCCGCATGGGCCTCCAGCTCGTCCATCGTGATATGAGGCAGGCTGCCATCACCGCGCAGATAAAGCGCGGAGTTGAGCTTCATCAGGTTCTGATACCCACCCTCATTCTGCGCCAGAAGCACAAGCGCCGCGGGGTCCCGCGCCCGCTCCCCCGGCGCGACCTCATCATAGGCCAAATCAAACTGGCACCCAATGATCGGCTGCACCCCGGATTTTGCGGCGGTTTCGGAAAACTCCAGCGCGCAGAACATGTTGTTGGTGTCGGTGACGGCCACGGCGGGCATGCCCGCATCGGCCACAAGCCCCGGCAATGTCTTCACCCGCATCGCCCCTTCCAGAAGCGAATATTCCGTGTGAAGGCGAAGATGGATGAATCGGGGCTGCTCGGTCATGGCCCCAAGCTTATTTTGGGGCCATGACCATTGGAAGATACCAAATGCAGTTTAGGTGCCGTTCCCGCCCGAGGCAGGCTGCGGCGGCGTCAGCTTGATCGACAGGTCCGACAAGGGGATCGGGACGCTGTTGTCACTGGGGTCCGAGGCATCGTCGTTTTTGACCACCTCAACCGTGTAGCCAAGGTTCAGCGCGTAAAGCACCGCCAGCCCCAGCATCACCAGAAACGCCGCATGGGCGAGCGCCAGGGGTGCCGCGACAAACATGATGAAGGTGATCACCACCATCGCCGTGATCGCCGCCACCACGATGGTCGCCGACGCCGGGTCCACCGCAAAAGACGCCGCCGGGCCGGTGTTCAGCTTCAGCCCCATCTTCTGCTGGGCCTCGCGCATCGCCTCTTGCACATTGGGCCCACCGTCGGAGGCGCGCGGAAACCCGATATGGGACAGCGTATCGGCAAACCCGATGGTGATCGGCTGCCCCTTATCGGCGGCCGTCTTGATACGATCCCAGATCGCAGCCGGCCCGTCCAGCGAATGCACCCTGCTGCCATTGATCTTGATCAGCGGCACGTTCAGCACATTGGTGATGACGCTGGTCACGCCGGTCACAATTGCCGGGCCGGACGACCCGCCGCCAGAGCTTGGCGCGGGCGCAGGTGCAGGCCAAGTGACCACAATCGGCACATCGATGGCGTCACTCAGATAACCAAACGGCCATTTGACTGAGTTGCCGGTGGCCGGATCGTCGATCTCGATGAAGAACACCGCCGTGTCGGTCACATCGGGCAAGGTCATCGTGCCGCCAAATGGGTTGGAGACGCGGCGGGTATCTTGCCATTTGCGCGTGCTCCGTTTGTCGAACCGGCCATTGGCATCGGTTTTGACATCGATCAGCAAATCATCGCTGCCGGTGAGGTCCTTGTCATAGATGCGAATGCGCGCATCGGCGACGGGAATGGCCAGCCCGGCAGGCGACGGGGCATAGGTAATGGTTCCGCGAAACCGCGGTTTTTCAGGAATAATAGGCATAATATGATCTCCTCAAATGGAGATATGAGCATGGGCGATTCGGGGTCGCACCGCGTAGTCAGGGTTTCCTTACCTTAACGTCAACTTTCGGCGGTAATCTGCTCATCCGGTTCGGGCAACAACCGGTATCCCGTGATGTGCCCCCGCCAATAGGGGGCGTAGACCCCATCGAGAACATACCCAACCTCACCGCGCGTCGGGATCCGCCGTCCGCCCAGTTCCGCATAGTCTGAGAACACCGCCCGCCAATCGCGGAGCGTGGTTGTGCCATCAGGGTCCCGGGCGGGGCGGGCATCGGCCCGCATCTCCACGATATCGCCAGCCTCCAAGCGAAACCGCACCGTGGCCCCATAATCCGGAAGGCGCGCCTCGATCCAGCCGTCGTCGCGGACCGCCCATTGGACGTCTGGATTGCCCAGGATGGCATCTGGGACCCAAGGCAATTCGGCCAGATAGCGCATCGCCTCGGCTTGCGTGACGTCGGCTCCAGAGGCATTGGCGACCGGGATCGAGCCGAAAAGGCGCGCGATCAGGCGCCCCTCCCCCTCCACAAACGCGTCGATCACCCGGACTCGCGGCACCAGCGGGCCCGGGGTCTCGGCGAACCAGACAAATCCGGGCGCGCCAAGCGCGATGGTTTGGGTTGCTGGGGCGGCCCAAAAGGGCTGGTCGGGGGAGAGTTGCAGCTCGGCATCCTGCGTGATTTCTACCGCGCGGAGGGCTCCGGCGGGCATGGCTCCATTTCTGACCGCGAATTGGCGGACCTGATCGGGAAGCGCCGCGGTTTGCGTCACCGAGCCTTCCGTGAGCCGAGCCGCCATCCTTCGCGCAAGCGCCACAAAGCGTCGGCTGGCTATCGCCTGTGCCAGGATGAGGAGGACCAAAACCCCAAGAAGAAGCGATGCCGCAAGGATCATGCGGTTGTCCTATCGGCGGGGGATGCGGTGGGCGTTGATCCAGAGCAAACGACCGTTAGCCAAATGGCTAAGTTTTTCTTGCCGACGGGCCTAAGGGGTGTTACTTAGCCATATGGCTAACCAATCACACCCCAATCTCGACACCGTTTTCCAAGCCCTGGCCGACCCCACGCGCCGCGCCGTCATCGCCCAGTTGGGCGAAGGCCCGGCGGCGGTGAAAGAGCTGGCCGCGCCCCATGACATGGCTCTGCCCTCCTTCCTGAAACACCTTGATATGCTGGAGCGCTCGGGCCTTGTCCGGTCGCAAAAGACCGGGCGGGTGCGGGTCTGCACGCTCCATCCCGAGGCGTTTCAAGCCGCTGACACCTGGCTCGACCAACAAAGGCGGCTTTGGACCGCCCGGATCGACCGGATGGCGACCTTGGCCGAAGCGTTGGAACGGGACCGCCCGGAAAGGACCCATAAATGAGTACCGAATTCGAAACCTTCGACGTGACCCGGGAGATCGCAGCGGCGCCCGAGACCGTCTATCGCCTCTGGACCGACCCGGAGTTGAAGCCGCAATGGTTCGCCTGGGACACGCCCGATGGCTGGCACACGGACAGCTACACTGCCGATCTGGTGGAAGGCGGTACCGAACGGGCGGTCTTCCGCAATGCCCAGGCCAGTCAATTCACCTATGCCGCCCGCCTGATCCAACTCCGGCCCAACGCGCGGCTGATCTACAGCTATACGATGGCGTCTCAGGATCAGATGATCTCTGCCTCCCTCTCAACAGTGACACTGGCCGCGGGCGGCAAGGGCACGCGCCTGATCTATACTGAGCAGATCGTGTTCCTGGATGAGGGTGACCGGCTAGAGTATCGGCTGGCGGGCACCGAAGATCTGCTCAACCGGATGGAGCGTCATGCGGAGGCCGCCCATGCCGACGTTTGACCCCGAGCTTGATCTCTCCATTGAACGTCTGATCGAGGCCACGCCCGAAACGATCTGGCGCTGCTGGCACGAACCGGACCTGTTCAAACGCTGGTTCACCCCGCCCCCGGTTGAAGTGGCCGAGGTCGACAATGACCTTCAGGCGGGTGGACGCGCTTTCGTGGTCATGAAGATGCCCGATGGTAAGACAATTCCTTATGAAGGCTGTTTCGTCCTGGCGGAGCCTCACAAGCGTCTCGTCTATACCGATGCACTTGGACCGGGGTTTCGGCCTGGCGCAAAACCCTTCATGACCGCTGACGTACACTTGCTGCCGCAGGAAGGCGGCACGCTTTACAAAGTCCATGTCATGCATGCCTCGCCCGGGGGCAGGGCCGAACATGAAGCGATGGGGTTTCACGAGGGCTGGACAACGACAATTGCGCAGCTTGATGATTTGGCGCAAAGCCTTGAATAACTGCACAAATATCGGGCAAATGCTGACCCCTTAGGCGCCGAGTGCCCCCGAAATGCTTGCCAAACGCGACCGGGTCCGCTTATCTGGCCCGTGGTCTGACAGGGAATCGGGGCCGTCTTCTACGCCGCATCGAAGACGGATTTGACCCCCCGAAATCAAGTAACGCGGCGGGCATAACAACATGGGAATCCGGTTTCTTCTGAACGGGGAAGCTCAGGACGTGGACGCGGCTGCGACCACGACACTGCTTGATTGGCTGCGCGAGGAAAAGCGGCTGACGGGCACGAAAGAGGGCTGCAACGAGGGCGACTGCGGCGCCTGCACGGTGATGGTGACGGACGCCGATGGGCCCAAGGCGCTCAATGCTTGCATCCTGTTCCTGCCGCAGCTTGAGGGGAAGGCGGTCCGCACGGTTGAAGGGATCGCGGGCCCGGATGGGGAACTTCACCCGGTTCAGCAGGCGATGATTGAGCATCACGGCTCCCAATGCGGGTTTTGCACGCCGGGTTTCATCGCCTCGATGGCGGTGGCGCATATGAACGGGCGGCAGGATTTCGACGATCAACTCGCAGGCAATCTTTGCCGCTGCACCGGCTATGCGCCGATCATCCGCGCGGCGGAGGCCGCCGCTGATGAGCCGGTCCCGGAATGGATGTTGAGTGATCTGGAAACCGCTGATCTCCTGGCGCTTGACGGCGGCGGCGGGGCGGCGTTTCAGCCACGATCCGCCGATGAGCTCGCCGATTGGTATGAGGCCAACCCCGGCGCCACGCTGATTGCAGGCGCCACGGATGTCGGCCTTTGGGTGACCAAACAGCTTCGCGAGTTGGAGCCCGTCGCGTTTCTAAACCAATGCCGCGATTTGGCGGGCATTGTTTCCAATGATGAAACAATCACCATCGGCGCAATGACCAGCCTGACCGATCTTGGCGCGGCCATCGCGGACCTGCACCCAGGTTTTGCCGAATTGATCCGGCGCTATGGCTCGGTCCAGGTCCGCAATGCCGCGACGATTGGAGGGAATATCGCCAATGGCTCCCCCATCGGAGACGGGCCGCCCGCGCTGATTGCCTTGGGCGCTACGCTGGTGCTGCGGAAGGGTGCCGACCGGCGCGAGATGCCGCTCGAAGACTTCTTCGTCGATTACGGCAAGCAGGACCGGCAACCGGGCGAGTTTGTCGAGGCGGTGCGCCTCCCGCGCCAGGCTGACAGCTTGCGCTGCTACAAACTGTCGAAACGGTTCGATCAGGACATCTCAGCGCTCTGCGGGTGTTTCAACATCACGGTTGCGGACGGCCAGGTGGCAACAGCCCGGATCGCCTTTGGCGGCATGGCGGGTATCCCGAAACGGGCCGCGACAGTCGAGGCGGCCCTGATCGGCCAAACCTGGACCGAAGAGGTGGTGCGCGCGGCCTTGCCCGGTTTTGCCGAGGATTTCACGCCAATGAGCGATATGCGGGCCTCTGCCAGCTACCGGTTGCAGGCGGCGCAAAACATGTTGCTGCGCGCCTTCCATGACAGTCAGGGGACCGCGACCCGCCTCTTGGAGGTGACCCCATGACCGTCGCGACCCCCCTGCCCCATGACGCCGCCCATCTCCATGTCACCGGACAAGCGCGCTATGTGGACGACATCCCCACGCCCACCGGCTGTTTGCATCTGGCCTTTGGCATCAGTGAGATTGCCGCGGGCCGAGTCACGGCGATGGACCTGAGCGACGTGCGCGACGCGCCCGGGGTTGTCGCGGTGATCGCAGGCGCCGATCTCGACCCGATCCCGGATTGCTCGCCCTCCGCCCATGATGAACCGCTCCTCAGCGATGGCACGGTGCATCACCTGGGCCAGCCGCTCTTCCTGGTGGTGGCCGAAACCCATCTGGCCGCGCGGAAAGCCGCCAAGCGGGCTCAGGTCACGTATGACGAGGTGCAACCGATCCTCAGCATTGATGAGGCCTTGGCCGCGGGGACGATTTTTGAAGATGGGCCACGGATTTACGAGAAAGGCGACGTGGAGACGGCGCTCACCAACGCGCCCCATGTGATCGAGGGCCAGATCGAGATCGGCGGGCAGGAGCATTTCTATCTCGAAGGCCAAGCGGCGCTGGCCCTGCCGCAAGAGGGCGGCGATATGATCGTCCATTCCTCCTCCCAACACCCGTCGGAAATCCAGCATAAGGTGGCCCATGCATTGGGCCTGCCGATGCATGGCGTCCGGGTGGAGGTGCGCCGGATGGGCGGTGGGTTTGGTGGGAAGGAGAGCCAAGGGAACCATCTGGCCATCGCCTGCGCCATCGCCGCGACTGAGACCGGGCACCCATGCAAGATGCGTTATGACCGGGACGATGATTTCCTGATCACCGGCAAACGCCATGATTTCCGCATCACTTATCGCGTTGGTGTTGCGGAGGATGGCCGGATCGCAGGCATCGACTTCACCCAATATGCGCGCTGTGGCTGGTCGATGGACCTGTCCTTGCCGGTGGCGGATCGGGCGATGCTGCATGCGGACAACGCTTATCTTCTGCCCGCGGCCCGGATCACGTCGCATCGGCTGAAGACCAATACCCAAAGCGCCACGGCCTTCCGGGGCTTTGGCGGGCCGCAAGGCATGGTGGGGATTGAGCGGGTGATGGATCATATCGCTCATCACCTGGGCCGCGATCCGTTGGAGGTGCGGCGGGTGAATTACTACCGGGCGGCGCAAGGGTCGAGTGCGGATGCCTCCGGCGGCCATATTTTGGGGATAGAGAAGGGCAAGACGCTCGATACGGCTGAGGTGAAGGGCCAGGGGTCGGTCAAGGTCGACGGGGGTACGGGGCGCGCACAGCGGTACGGCGGGGCGCATTCGCCGGGTGCCCATGCGGTTCTGCCCAACACCACGCCTTACGGGATGGAGGTGGAGGATTTCATTCTCCACGAGATGACCGACGCGTTGGCCACGCGCTGTGACTATGCCGGGCGGCGGGCGGCGGTCGCGGAGTGGAATGCGCGGGAGCCGATCCTGAAGAAAGGCATCGCGCTGACCCCGGTGAAATTCGGGATTTCCTTCACGCTGACTCATCTCAATCAGGCGGGCGCACTGGTGCATGTCTACCAAGACGGCTCGATCCAAATGAACCATGGCGGGACCGAGATGGGCCAGGGCCTGTTTCAGAAGGTGGCACAAGTGGCGGCCAGCCGGTTTGGGGTGGGCCTGGACAAGGTGAAGATCACCGCAACCGATACCGGGAAGGTCCCGAATACGTCGGCCACCGCGGCCTCCTCCGGCAGCGATTTGAACGGGATGGCGGTGAAAGCGGCTTGCGACGAGATCAGGGCGCGGATTGCGGAGGTGGTGGCGCCGGATTTGCAGGCCGACCCTGCCGCGGTGGTCTTCGAAGCCGGGATGGTGCGCGCGGGGGGCGCCGAGATGTCCTTTGAGGAGGCCGTGGAGAAGACCTATATGGCGCGCGTCTCCTTAAGCACGACGGGGTTCTACAAGACACCCAAGGTCGCCTGGGACCGGATCGCCGGATCGGGTCGACCGTTTTTCTATTTCGCCTATGGCGCAGCCTGTTCCGAGGTCGTGATCGACACGCTGACTGGCGAGAACCGGATTTTGCGGACCGATATTCTGCATGATTGCGGGACCTCCCTGAACCCAGCCTTGGATATCGGCCAGATCGAAGGTGGGTTTGTGCAAGGGGCGGGCTGGCTGACGACCGAAGAGCTGGTCTGGGACGCGAAAGGCGCGCTCCGCACCCATGCGCCGTCCACTTATAAGATCCCCGCCTGTTCCGACCGGCCCGATATCTTCAATGTCGATCTTTGGGACAGCCCAAACCGCGAAGAGACAATCTATCGCTCTAAAGCCGTGGGCGAGCCGCCTTTGATGCTGGGGATCAGCGTCTTGGCCGCCCTGTCGGATGCTTGTGCGGCGGCGGGGCCAAATTGGCCCGATCTGCATGCGCCCGCGACAGCGGAGGCGGTTTTGGCGGCGGTCGAAAGGGCCAAGGCGTGAGTTTCGACCGCGAGACCCTGGCGCGCGTCCTTGCCGCCC
>JANQNZ010000085.1 GCA_028279315.1 Rhodophyticola sp.
CCAGAGAGCGTGATGCCAGAGGCGTTTGTGCCTTCCGTGGTTTGACCCGTGGCCGCCGGGTCACCATCAACGCAGACCTCTAGGGCCTGGGCCTGGAAAGCATGCGGATTGCCCCGGTTGGGGAAGGTGCCGATGTCGTGGGGAGGGGTGGCGTTGGAGGTGATACAGACCTCGCCGCCCACCCGGGTGATCGAGACCTCGTTGTCATGGGCCGCTGCATCTTGGGCGCAAAATCCAATTGCGATGGCGAGGCTCAGAATGAATGGCTTTAGCATCTTCCCCGTCTCCCTGACGTTTCATTGTCAGGTGACACGGGCGGCGGGGGGCGTTCCGTCGAAATAACCCGCTACGTTTCTCGGGCCGGTTTAGCGGCGTATCGCCCGCGCGCCTGCGATCAAGATGCAGGCGCCCAAGAGGCCCACAACACCTTGGCTGATCCAGGTCGCCGATGCGGTGATCCCGACAAGGCCAAGCAAGAAATTCGCCAGAATGGCGCCGATAATCCCAAGAAGGATATTCATCAGAAGCCCGGTATCGGCCTTCATGATTGTGCTTGCCGCCCATCCCGCCAGCCCGCCGACGATGATCGCTGCGATCCATCCGATGCCCATGTCCGCTCCTCCCAAATCGTCTTCCGCAACCCTATCACGGGCCAGGCACGTCCGTCACCCGCTTGACCGCTCAGTGGGAAGCCGACACTGTCAGGCCAGGCGTAGGGGACAACGCTTGGGTAAAGTAACGCATCTTGTCGTGCTGCTTCTGGCAGCTCTTTGGATGTCACCGGACCGTGGTTTGGCGCAGGACGGCTCTCTGACCTTTGCGACCGTGGACCGTCCGCCTTTCTCGGAAAACGTCAGCGACGGCCATGCCGGGTTCAGCATCGATCTGATGCGCGCCATTGCGGATGATTTGGGCTATCGCGTCGCGTTTCAGACCGCCGGGAGCTTTGGCGAGATGCTCGACCGGGTCTCTGCGGCTGAGGTGGATGGGGCGATTGCCAATATCTCCGTCACCTCTGCCCGAGAAGAGCAGATGGATTTCAGCCAGCCGATCTTTGCGTCAGGCATCCGCATCATGATCCCGGCCGCGGGCGGTGAGGCGCCATTTCTAAGGGCCGTCTTCTCTCGCAATGTGCTGTTCGCGGTGCTGATCGCGGTGGCGGGCCTGTTCGGCGTGGGCATGTTGATGTGGGTGTTTGAACGTCGCGCGCAGCCCTATTTCGACCGGCCCGCGAAGGATGCGGTCTTTCCGTCCTTCTGGTGGGCACTGAACCTGATTGTGAATGGCGGGTTTGAGGAGCGGATGCCGCAGACCCGGCCCGGGCGGTTCTTTGCGGTTTTGATGGTGATCGCCAGCCTGTTCCTGGTCTCGATCTTTGTGGCGAGCATCACCGCGTCTGTCACCGTGAACGCGCTGCAGGCCAATGTGACCTCCATCAACGATCTGGACGGGCGGAGGGTTGGCACGGTCACCGGGTCGACCGCCGCCGAGTTCTTGGTGCTGAGGCAGATCGGGTTTCGGGGGTTTGAGGATCCGGGCGAGATGTTGGCGGCGTTTGAGGATGATGCGTTGGACGCGGTGGTCTTCGACGGGCCGATCCTGGCTTATTATGTGCTGACCGACGGGGCGTCGACCGCGCGGCTTCTGGAGGCTCGGTATCGGCCTGAGAATTACGGGATCGCGCTGCCATCGGGGAGTGTGATGCGGGAGGCGATCAATCAGAGCCTGCTCCGGCTTCGAGAAGACGGCACCTATGATGAGATTCACAGCCGGTGGTTTGGGGCGGGGTTCAATCAGTAGAACATGAGGCTTCGGGCCGAGCCGGACGACCTGCACGCCGTGCCGAAAAGCCGTCCTTCTACGTCCCCTGCCCGAATAATGCGGCGAAGCCGGTGCGCATCGACAGGCCGTCCCGCGGCCTGTCGATTTGGCGGGGCTTGGTGCTCTGAGGTCGGAGCGAAGACGGGCTTGGCTGAGATAAAGCGCACCCGCTCAACCCTCGGATCGCCAGTCCCCGGCCTGTCGATGCCCGGCTCCCGACTAAGGCAATGCCGCCCGCTCTAGCGAATCTTTGGAACCCGTCAATCCCGCAGAAGCTCGTTGATCCCGGTCTTGGACCGGGTCCGCTCATCGACGCGTTTCACGATCACCGCGCAGTAGAGATTGATGTTGTTCTTGGACGGCATGGAACCGGCGACGACCACCGAATACGGCGGCACCTCGCCATACACGACCTCCCCCGTCTCGCGATCCACGATCTTGGTCGATTGGCCGATGAAGACCCCCATGCCGAGGACCGAGCCTTCGCGGATGATGCAGCCCTCAACCACCTCGGACCGTGCACCGATGAAGCAATTGTCTTCGATGATGGTCGGCCCGGCTTGCATCGGCTCCAACACACCACCAATGCCGACCCCGCCCGAGAGATGCACGTTTTTCCCGATCTGCGCGCAAGACCCGACGGTCGCCCAGGTATCTACCATGGTGCCTTCGTCCACATAAGCGCCCAGGTTCACGAAGGAGGGCATCAGCACCACGCCCGGTGCGATGAAGGCGGATTTGCGGACCACCGCGTTCGGCACAGCCCGGAAGCCCGCCGCGCGCCACTGATTGTCGCCCCAGCCTTTGAATTTCGAATCGACCTTGTCCCACCAGCCGCCGCCTTGGGGGCCGCCCGCCTGCTCTTCCATGTCCTTCAGACGGAAGCCCAGAAGCACCGCTTTCTTGGCCCATTGGTTCACATGCCAGGTGCCATCCGCTTGCCGTTCGGCCACGCGGAGCGATCCGGAATCAAGCGCGTTTAGCGTGTCCTCGATGGCCTCGCGGGTCTCGCCCGTGGTGGCGGGTGTGATCTGGTCGCGGGCCTCCCACGCGGCCTCGATGGCGGTTTCCAGTTGTGCGGTGGACATGGGTCGCGCGCGCCTCCCTTCCTGGCGTTGGTCGGGATTGCCTATAGGGCCGGGGCGGGCGATGCGCAATCGCCAAGGCGGGTGGCGCCAAGCGGGCCAGGGCGTTACGGTTTTTGCCAGGTAGTTAAGAAGGAGAGGCAGGGATGCGCGACGATCAGCACGGGCGGCCGTTTCGGGACGCCCATCAGGATGTGGAATCGAGCCAGATTGCGCCGGATACACCCCAGGCCCGGTCCCCCGCTTACCGGCTGGCCTTTGCCGATCCCGATTTCCTCTGCCGGGATGAGTTGAGGCCTGTACGCCTGCAATTGGAGCTTCTGAAGCCGCAGCTAGAGATGGATGAGCGCGGCATTCAATCCACCGTGGTGATGTTTGGAGGCGCGCGGATTCCGGCGCCGGGGGGCGAGGCGCGCTCAGCCGCTTTGCGGGATATGAGCGGCTATTATGAGGAGGCGCGGCGCTTTGCCCAAATGGTGACGGAGCGGAGCCTCGCCACCGGCTGCACCGAGGATGTGGTGGTCACCGGCGGTGGCCCGGGCGTGATGGAGGCGGGCAATCGCGGTGCGGCGGAGGCGGGGGGATGTTCCATCGGGCTCAATATCGTGTTGCCGCATGAGCAGGTGCCGAACGGCTACATCACGCCGGAGCTCTGCTTCAACTTCCACTATTTCGCGATCCGGAAGATGCATTTTTTGATGCGGGCGCGGGCGATTGCGGTCTTTCCCGGCGGGTTCGGGACGATGGATGAGCTGTTTGAAAGCCTGACACTGATCCAGACCGGACGGATGGATCAGGTGCCGGTGCTACTCTTCGGCGAGGCCTTCTGGCGCGATGTCGTGAATTGGGAGGCGCTGGCGGAGGCGGGCACGATTTCGCGCGCCGATCTGGATCTGTTCCGGTTTGTGGAGACGGCGGAAGAGGCGCTGGCCGTGATGGATGACTGGAGCCTCAGCGGGCGGCGCGGCGAGATCCCGGGGCGTTGAGATGAGGGGGCTCTGCCCCCGGCCTTCGGCCTCCCCCGCCATATTTGCAGGATAGAGAAGAGGTTATTGGCCGTCGCTGGAGAGAAGCGCGGCGCATTGCCGGGGCAGTTCGCCAAGGGTCAATTCGCGGCGGGGCTGCGGCGGAGGGGCGTCGGGGTCGGGCGGCGGCGGGTTCAGGATGTTTTGCACCCATTCGCGCGCCTCGTCACAGCCATCGCCGGGCGGCGGAGGGTCCTGGTTCTGGCAGCTGCTCATGCCAGGTGGGCAGGTGAGCCGGACGTGGAAATGGTAGTGATGGCCCCACCAGGGTCGGATATTGCGGAGGTAAGACCGGTCGCCGGTTTCATTGTCGCACATCCAAACCTTGGCGCCAGGGAAGACAAAGATGCGGGCGACCCGTGGGTCGGAGGCGGCGGCGCGGAGGACGCGCCAGTGATCCTCGGTCCAACTGCTGTTCACATAA
>JANQNZ010000120.1 GCA_028279315.1 Rhodophyticola sp.
TTGTCCCACACCTTTACAGCCCGGCGGTGGCGGGAGCTATCTTGGCCGACCCGTACCCCTTCAGGGTTATAGCCATAAGCGCCGAAGGGGGAGGTGCCGGCGGTCCCGATCCACTTATTGCCGCCCTGATGCCGGCCCTGCTGCTCTTTCAGGCGCTCGCGCAGGGTCTCCATCAGTTTGTCGAAGCCACCGAGCGCTTCGATCTCGGCCATTTCCTCAGGGCTCAGGTGTTTCTCGGCCAGCTTCTCCAGCCACTCGCGCGGGATCTCGGCGGCCTCCAAAACCTGCTCAGGTGTGATCTGTTCCAGGCCCCCAAAGACATGGGCAAAGGCGCGGTCGAACCGGTCGAGATGGCGTTCGTCTTTCACCATCGCGGCGCGGGCGAGGTAATAGAACCCGTCCACGTCATAGGTGACCAGCCCCGCGTTCAACCCTTCCAGAAACCCAAGAAACTCTCGCAGAGAGACGGGAACCCGCGCGGCGCGGAGCGTTTCGAAGAAGGGCAGAAACATGGGCCCCAGCCTGTCACGCAGGCGCGGGGATCACAAGCATCGCAAGGGTGCCGAGGAGAAAGCCGATCACCCCAAAAATCGCTGCGTAATGGAGCATATCCAGACGGTTGCCGCCGCGCCGTCGCGCGGTCACAGCACCTAGCCCGACCCCAATCCCGAGCCCCAGCAAATTCAGCATGCGTCCCCTCTGGCGCTAGGCAGGTGGGCTGAGCGCCGCAACCTCTGTCAGGCGGGCCTGCACGGCCTCGTCCCGGCCAAATCCATAGCGGGCCCAGGCCAGGCTGTCGAGGCGGACGGCTCGTGCTTCCGAGGGGCGGCCGATGGTCTCAAACGCTTCGGCGCGGATCATCAGAAGGGTCGCGAGAAGGGCGGCGTTTTCGGCCCGGGTTGCGGCGGGCAGGGCGTCTCCGGTCAGGACCAAAGCCTGCTCGGCCTGGCCCGAGGACAACGCGAAGGCGGCAAGCTGCATGTTCACATGGGCCAGATGGATGCCATCGGGCGCGATCTGGCGGTAAAGCTGGCCTGCGTTGAGGAAGGCGTTGAGCGAGGTTTCGGGGTCACGCGCCAGCGTCAGACGGCCAAGCGCAAAATAGGAAAACGCCAGCCGCGAATCCTGCCAACCTTGCGTCTGCGCGATGGAAAGCGCCCGGCGCGCGGCGGCAACCCGATTATGGGGGCTGGTGCCTTGGCCCAAAGCCGTCTCAACCGCGTCGATCCAGGTTCTTGGGCTGCGGGGCAGGGCGCCCGCGCTGCCCCGACGTCCGGCCGGGTTCAGGTCGTTCAGAAGGCCGGGCAGGATCGCCGCAACCTCCCCCCGGCTCATGCCAGAGCTGAGCGCAGGATGGTAATAGGTCCGCAGGATCAGCATGTCGAACCCGGTCAGAATCGCGTTGAAATTGTCATCGTTGAAGACCGAGTCGGGCAGGCGGTAGAGGTCATTCAACGGGCCGATTGCCTGCGCCAATTCCTCATGCAGGCAATCGCGGATCTCTTGCGGCGCCACATCGGAGGGGAGGAAGACGGCGACCCGGTCACGGGTCTCCAACGTTGTCCAATCCAAATCCCGGCTGTTGCGGGCGCGGCGGAATTCGTCCCAGCTTGAGACTCGGGGGACCACAAAGCAGGCGGCTTGCGGCACCACCCGCTGCATCCGGGCGCGGGGCAGCGTCTGGATGGTGACCGATGCAGGCTGGCCCGAGGCCACAACCCGCGCGATATCCAGCCGCGCTTCCTGGCGGAGGCGGGCCAGAAGCGTGGTCAAATCAGCCTCAAGCGAGGCCGGCGCGCCGGGCATCACCGCAACGGTGATCGGCCCTTCGAACCGGCTGATCCTTGGGACCGCGCGACCGCTCTCCATTTCAAAACTGAGATCAAGGAAATCCCGCGCGATATTGGCATTGGGGCGGCTTGGCGGGGCCGCGGCACGCGTGGGGAATTGTGCCATGGCGGGCAAGGCACTTGGCAAAACCGCTGGCGCCTGACGCTCCGGCACTTCGGAAAACGGCGCGGGCGCACAGGCGCCTAAGATCAGGAGACAGCCAAGGAGAGTGGATCTGATCACCGTCAACTCCGGTTATACTTCACAAAATTCGTCGCCACAGCGACCCGATCATAGAGCGCGCGCGCCTGGGCATTTCCGATCTGCGTCAGCCAATAGACCGAAGAGCGACCGGCCGCATCCGCATCGGCATAGACCGTTTCGATCAAAGCCCGGGCCACACCTTTGCCGCGAATGGCGGGCGCTGTAAACAAATCTTGCAAATAGGTCACGGGCTCAGCCTGCCAACCATGGGCATGGGTGATCACATGAACCAGGCCCACCGCCTCATCACCCGACCAGGCCAGCCAGGCGCGCATATCCTCCTGCTCAGGGTCGATATAGCGGGCGAAGGTCAGATCATAAATCTCGTCAGACCGGGCGGTTTGGTAAAAGGCTAGATAGGCCCGCCACAGGGGCGCCCATGCGGGTTTGTCTTCGGGCCGGAGCGGACGGATCGTGATTTCAGACGGCACGGGGGGCGCAAGCCTTCTCTTCAGCAGCAGTCGGGGCCTGCCCCGGCTATGGCCGGATTGTGGCACAAATGCGGTTTTTCTGCTGAAAACGAACTGTTCTCGTATGGTTAACGACGGGCCCGTGCGCCCGTAATCAGCGCTGCCCCCGCGCCATGAAAGCCAGCCGTTCGAAAAGCGCCACATCCTGCTCGTTCTTCAGAAGCGCCCCGTGCAGTTTCGGCAGCGCATTGGCGCCATCGCGGCGAAGGTCCTCCGGGTCCAAATCCTCGGCCAAGAGCAGCTTCAGCCAATCGAGCACTTCGGAGGTTGAGGGTTTCTTCTTCAGGCCCTGTTGATCGCGGATCTCATAAAACTGGGTCAGGGCGGTCGTCAGAAGCGCCGGTTTGATACCGGGGAAATGCACCTCAACAATCTCTTTCATTGTCTCAAGATCGGGGAAGCGGATGTAGTGGAAAAAGCAGCGGCGGAGGAACGCGTCCGGCAGTTCCTTCTCGTTGTTCGATGTGATGATCACGATTGGTCGCTGACGGGCCTGAATTGTCTCCCCGGTCTCGTAGACAAAGAACTCCATCCGGTCGAGTTCTTGTAGAAGATCATTCGGAAACTCGATATCCGCCTTGTCGATCTCATCAATCATCAGGACCACCCGCTCCTCGGCTGTGAAGGCCTGCCAGAGTTTTCCCTGCTTGATGTAGTTCCTCACATCATTGACCCGGTCATCGCCCAGTTGACTGTCTCGAAGGCGGCTGACGGCGTCGTATTCGTAAAGCCCCTGCTGCGCGCGGGTGGTCGATTTGATGTGCCATTCCAGGATCGGCAGGCCCAAGGATCGCGCCACCTGGCGGGCCAACTCCGTCTTGCCCGTGCCGGGTTCACCTTTCACCAGAAGCGGCCGTTCCAGCGTGACGGCGGCATTTACCGCCACGGTCAAATCTTCGGTCGCGATATAGTCTTCGGTGCCGGTGAACTGCATGAAAAACCCTCAATAATTCAAAACCTCACGGCATTCTGACCGTGCGGTTCCATTCTTTCGCCATAGCGGCACATTCGGTGCGTGACAAGGCGCGGACATTCGGATAATCGGAGCGCGGGAGTGGCCGGATGGGTGCTCGGAAACACATGACCAACCAATCTGGCCCCGATAAGGGGAGTGACATGAAAGTCGAAGTCTTTCTACCTGAAGACTATCGTCCGGCTGAGGACGAGCCGTTTATGAATGAGCGCCAGGTGGAGTATTTCCGCCGCAAGCTTCTGGCTTGGAAAAACGACCTGCTGGCCGAAAGCCGTGACACGGTGGCCGGCCTCCAGGATGGCACGCGGAACATCCCGGATGTGGCCGACCGCGCCTCGGAAGAAACAGACCGCGCGTTGGAGCTTCGCACCCGCGACCGGCAGCGCAAACTGATCTCGAAAATCGATTCTGCGCTCCGCCGGATTGATGAGGGCGAGTACGGATATTGCGAAGAGACCGGAGAGCCGATTTCGCTGAAACGGCTTGATGCCCGGCCCATCGCAACCATGAGCTTGGAGGCCCAGGAGCGCCATGAACGGCGTGAGAAGGTCCACCGCGACGATTGATCCCGGCCCATTCGCCGATGGATCGACCTAAAGGAAAGGGCATCCGGATCACGGGTGCCCTTTTCTCATTCCTAAAGGAACAGCCATGCTGATCGGACGGGAGATCACAGTGCTCGGCGCAGGGATCGCCGGGCTGGCTGCGGCGACGGCGCTGGCAGCCCGGGGTGCCGCCGTGCGCGTGATCGAGAAGGCGGAGGCCATCCGAGAGGTCGGCGCCGGGCTTCAGATCAGCCCCAATGGGGCGGTGGTCATGCGCGCCCTTGGGCTAGGTGATGCGCTCTCCGACGCCGGGCCTTTGGCGACCGCGGTGCGGCTCAGGGATTTCCGCCGCGGGGCGGAGGTGTTCCAGATGCCGATTAGCCGCCCGGACCGGCCTTATCACCTGATGCACCGCGCCGACCTGATCGAGATCCTGCGCCGGGCGGCCACTGAGGCCGGTGTGACCATCGAGCTTGGCCGCGACGTAACAGGGGTCGAATCCGGGGCCGGGGGGATGGCGCTCCATTTCGCCAGCGGCGCGCCTGAAACCGCGCCGTGTCTCATCGGCGCGGATGGTCTCCATTCCCCAACCCGCGCCGCGCTCAACTCCGCCACGCGACCGTTCTTCACCGGCCAAGTCGCCTGGCGCGCCACGATCCCGCTCGATGATCCCGCGATGCCACCGGAACCCCATGTCTTCATGGGGCCAGGCCGCCATCTCGTTCGCTATCCCCTCCGCCATGGGGCGCTCATGAATATCGTTGCGGTGGAGGAACGGGACGGATGGGCCGCCGAAGGCTGGCATCACCCGGACGATCCCACCCATCTGACCCGCGCCTTCCGCGATTTCGCGCCGGAGGTGAGGGCGCTTCTGGACAAGACGGAGGAGGTCTATCTCTGGGGTCTCTTCCGCCACCCCGTGGCCAAACATTGGCACAACGGTCACGCCGCGCTGATTGGCGACGCCGCGCACCCCACGCTGCCCTTTCTGGCCCAAGGCGCGAACATGGCGCTGGAGGACGCCTGGGTCTTGGCCGACAGCCTCGTGGCAGAGCCCGATCTCCCCACCGGCTTCGCCCGCTACGAGGCCCGCCGCCGCGCCCGCGCCGCCCGGATTGTCGATGCTGCCTCAAAGAACGCCGAAAACTACCATCTCCGCCCCGGCCCCTACCGCTTCGCCGCCCATAGCGCGCTCCGCCTTGCCACCCGCTTCGCTCCGCATATTCTCGCGGGTCAATTCGAATGGCTCTACGGCCACGACGTCACCCAAGGTTGAGCCAAACCCCGCGCTTTTCCCGTCTTTGCTTCCCAAATACTCAAACCTGCCCTAACCCACTGGGCCCGAACCAAAGACGGGTCGCGCCCCATTAGTCCAAGGAATAAGACGGCAAGGTCTGAAACGCCTCTTTCAGCGCTTCGCCCCAACTGGATGAGATCATCTGATAATACGCATGATCCTGCTCGATCCGCCGCCTGAGCCCGTGGCGGAACGTGTCGGTCTCATAAAGATGCATGTCGAGCGGCAGACCGACCGACAGATTGGCCTTGATGGTCGAATCGAAACTCAGCATCAAAAGCTTCACCGCATCCTCGAAACTCATCTCCGGATCATAGGCGCGCACCAGGATCGGCTTGCCGTATTTCGTCTCCCCAATCTGGAAAAACGGCGTGTCGTCGGAGGCTTCGACAAAATTCCCCTCTGGATAGATCATGAAAAGCCTTGGGTCGCCGCCCCGGACCTGACCGCCCAGGATCAGGGATGCCGAAAACGCACCTTCAGCATCCGGCCCGCTATCCCCCGCCTGGCTCGCGATCACCTCACGCAGCGTTTCCCCCACCAGGCGGGCCACCTGGAACATCGACGGCGCCTCCAGGATCGAGGGCGCGCCGCGCTCTTCGGCGGGTTTTGCGCGTTCGTTCAAGAGGCTCACCACCGCTTGGGTGGTCGCCAGATTGCCAGCGGTCATCAAGGTGATGGAGCGTTCGCCCTCACTCTCCCACTGAAACATCTTCTTGAAGACGCTGATATTGTCGACGCCCGCATTGGTGCGCGTGTCCGACATGAACACCAGCCCGCGGTTCAGCCTCAGCCCCACGCAGTAGGTCATCGCCCCTCAGCCCCTTACTTCACCCCGGGCCGTCCCCGGTTATTGCTGCACCTGTATATCGACCATCATCGCCTCGCCACCATTTCCGTAGCGCAGGCCCGAAATCGGAGCGGCCTCGGCGTAATCGAGGCCGGTTGCCACCCGCACATAGCGCGGATCGGGTGAGATGCCGTTGGAGATATCGAACCCAACCCAGCCCAGGCCCGCCACATGAACCTCGGCCCAAGCGTGGGATGCGTCCTGATGCACCCGATCCTCCATCATCAGATAGCCTGAGACATAGCGCGCGGGGTATCCCAAGGCGCGCGCGGCGGCGATGAAGATATGGGCGTGATCCTGGCAGACGCCGCCGCCATGCTCGATCGCTTCCTCGGCGCTGGTGGCCGCATGGGTCGGCCCGATCTCATAAGGCACGGCGTCAAGCACCCGGGCCGAAAGCGCGTGAAGCCGCGGGATGTCCTCGTCAAAATCGTCTTTCAGGCCCTTGGTGAGCCGCCGCACATGGGGCCCCGCGCGGGTCAGATCCGTCGAACGCAGGAACAGCCAGAGCGGCGCAAAGCCCCCATGTTTGCCAATCACACCGCCTTCATCCGCCGTCTCCACCTCGCCCGCGCAATGCACCACAATTGAGGTCGCATTCGGATCGAAAGAGATCAGAGAGACCCGGTTCTGATGATGGTCGTTGAACTCGGTCTCGGCCCGGCCGCCCTCGATCGTCATCTCCCAAGACACCACCTGCTGACCGGCCCGGCTTTTGGGGATCAGCCGCAGCTGTTGCAGCCCGTAAGGGACTGGGTGGTCGAAATGATAGGTCGTGGTATGGCGGATATTGAGACGCATCTGACCTTATCCCAAGAACCGGTAGTCGCGGTCGATCTGCGCGCCCAATTGGCCGAGATCACGCACAAAATCGACGATGAACTCATGCATGCCTTCGTCGAAGACCTGCTCGACCGAGCTATGGGCCAACCGCCCGCAAAGAACATCCGTCAGGTCGTGGCACATATGCCGCTCCCCATATTCCAGCTCCAGATAGCCCAAATTGGTGGCGATCTTATCGACCGAGAATTTCAGGCTGCGCGGCATCCGCCCGTCGAAAATCAGGAAGTTGGCGATGCCGACGGGGCTCGACTCGCCGCCGCTGATCCAGCGATAGGCGCGTTGGCCCGCGACGGAACGCAGGATCGTCTCCCATTGCACATTGTCGAGGCTGGAGCCGATTTGGGAGATCGAGGGCAGCAGCACATAATACTTCACGTCCAGGATCCGTGCGGTGTTGTCGGCGCGTTCCAGGAAGGTGCCGATGCGGCAGAAATCGAACACATCATTGCGAAGCATCGTGCCGTGAAGCGCGCCGCGGACCAGCGCCGATTGCTGACGGATCAGCCCCAGGACCTCCGGCAAATGCCGCGCCGCCACGGGCCGGGCCAGGGTCTGCTGCAAGATCATGTAGGTGTCGTTCACGGCCTCCCAGACCTCGCGCGTGATGGCCGTGCGGACCAGCCGCGCATTCTGCCGCGCCGCGGCGGTGGCCGACATGACCGACGAGGGGTTGGCGCGGTCCCGGAGCAAGAAATCGATGACCTTGCCGGCCTCCACCTCATCGTGACGCTCCTGATAAGCGTCGGTCGCGGCGGCGGTTTGCAAGACGCTGGCCCATTCATCATCGGAGCCATCGGGGCGGGTCAGCGCAATGCGAAACCCGGCCTCGACCAAGCGCGCGGTGTTCTCGGAGCGTTCCAGGTATCGGAACATCCAGAACAGCCCGCCTGCGGTTTTGCCCAGCATCTTGGCCTATTCCTCCAAAACCCAGGTGTCTTTGGTGCCACCGCCCTGGCTGGAATTGACCACCAGAGAGCCGCGTTTGAGCGCCACGCGCGTGAGCCCACCCGGCGTGATGTCGATCTGATCCGGCGAGACGAGGACAAAGGGCCGCAAATCCACATGGCGGGGCGCGAGGCCCTTTTGCGTCAGGATCGGCACGGTGGAGAGCGCCAGGGTCGGCTGCGCGATATAGTTCCCCGGTTTTGCCTCCAGCTTGGCGCGGAAATCGGCAATCTCGCGTTTCGAGGCGGGGGGGCCGACCAGCATCCCGTAGCCGCCGGAGCCATGGACCTCTTTCACCACCAGCTCGGTCAGATTGTCGCGCACATAGGCCAGCGCATCGGGTTCTGAACAGCGCCAGGTCGGCACGTTCTGCAGAATTGCCTTTTCGCCTGTGTAAAACTCCACGATATCAGGCATGTAGCTATAGATCGCTTTGTCATCGGCGATCCCCGTCCCGGGCGCATTGGCAATCGTGATCCCGCCCGCGCGATAGACATCCATGATGCCGGGCACGCCCAACATCGAGTCGGGGTTGAAGTTCAGCGGGTCCAGGAAGTCATCATCGACGCGGCGATAAAGCACGTCGATCGGCTGATACCCTTGCGTGGTGCGCATCGCGATCCGCCCCTCAACCACACGCAGATCGGTGCCTTCAACCAGTTCGACCCCCATATGATCGGCCAGGAACGCATGTTCGAAATAGGCCGAGTTATGGATGCCCGGTGTCAGGATCGCGACCGTGCAGGCGCCCTCCGCCGCGGGCGGGCGGCAAGCGGCCAGTGAGCGGCGAAGCTGGCGCGGATAATCCTGCACCTCCCGCACTTTGATCCGGCTGAAAAGCTCCGGGAACATTTGCAGCATCGTCTCCCGGTTCTCCAGCATGTAGGAG
>JANQNZ010000126.1 GCA_028279315.1 Rhodophyticola sp.
CCGGCAAACGGTCGAGAAACTGGCGCTCTACAAACATGGCGATCCGACGACCGTCACACCCGAAGACGTCGCCGCCTGCGCGCCCGCCACGATTGAGGCGGAGTTGGACGACATCCTGCACGCCACCGCCGAGGCTGAAGCCGGGGCCATCGGTCCGCTGGTCACAAGGCTTGGCGGGCAAGGCATGCAGCCCGTGGGTCTTTGCATCGCCGCGCTCCGCCATTTCCGCACGCTTCATACCGCGGCGAGCCACCCAAACGGCGCCTCCGCCGGGATCGCCGCCGCGCGGCCCCCGATCTTTGGGCCCCGGCGGGACCGGATGACGCGGCAGGCGCAAAACTGGGGGATGCGGAACCTGGAAACGGCGCTTGGGCTGTTGGTGGAGACCGATCTGCAATTGCGCTCCACCACCCAAGCGCCGCAAATGGCACTGATGGAGCGCGCATTGATCCGGCTGGCGATGATGCCGCGCCGCTGAAGGGGAGGGATGGGATGTATCAAGTGATTGGTGGCGTCAAAAGCCGCACGCTCAGGGTGCTTTGGATGCTGGAAGAGCTTGGGGTGGCGTATGAGCACGTGCCCGCCCTGCCGCGCTCTGACGAGGTGGTGCGGTTCAATCCCGGCGGTAAGATTCCGGTTCTGATCAGCGATGGGGTGCCCATCACCGATTCGGTGGCGATCATGACCTATCTGGGCGACAAACATGCCGCGCTGACCTATCCGCCCGGCACGATTGAGCGCGCGCGCCAGGACGGGCTGACCCAATTCATCGTCGATGAGTTCGACCAGATCCTTTGGATGGCCGCGCGGCACAGTTTCATCCTGCCCGAAGAGCGCCGTGTGCCGGAGGTCAAGGACAGCCTGAGATGGGAGTTCGAGCGGAGCCAAGCCTCACTTCTGCCCCGGATGGCCGAGGACGGGCCGTTTCTGATGGGGGAGGTGATGACGATCCCCGACATCATCCTGGCCCATTGCGGCGGATGGGCGATCAACGCGAAATTCCCAATCACCGAGCCGCGGATCCGCGAATTTGTCTCGATGATGCGCGAGCGGCCGGCCTTTGAGCGCGCCATGGCGGCCTGACGGGGCGCGCCCGCCCCGATCACCAGCGCGTTGATCACGCCTCAGGGGCAGGCGCGCCGTCTTTCCATTGCAGCACACGCTGCGGATAGGGGATGGTGACGCCATTCTCGCGAAGCGCGTTCCAGATCAGGAACAGAACGTCGGACGTATATTTGTTCTCCCCGTCATCGATCCCGTTGACCCAGAACTCGACGCAGAAATCGACGCCGCTGTCCCCAAAGCCACGTAACTCGCAATCCGGTGGAAAAGGTTCATCCAGAACATCCGGATGGGTCGCCACCGCGGCCTCCACAATCGCGGGGATGTCGTTGATATCGGTCTCATAGCTGACCGTGAACGGGGCCTCATAGCGATTGGCGCTGCCGCTGTCGGAATAGTTGATCACCCGCGTGGTGATGAAATCCTCATTCGGCACCACGATCCAGCGGCCATCGAAGGTTTCCAGAACCGCAGCCCGCGCGCCCATCTTGACAATGGTGCCTTGCTCACCGCCATCCAGTTCCACGTAATCGCCAACCGTCGCCTGCCCTTCAAGCAGCAAGATCACGCCTGAGATGAAATTCGCCGCGATCTTCTGCAGGCCAAAGCCAAGGCCGACACCGATGGCCCCCCCAAGAACGGCGATCGTCGTCAGATCGATCCCCATGATGTTCATTAGAAGCAGGAAGGCGACGCCGAAGATCACGATCTCGACCGCCTTGATCGCCAGCTCCCGCATGGCGGGGCGCATCTCCTCCTGCTTGCCGATGAACTCGGCACTTTGCGCGTTCGACCAGCGGCCCAGCCAGAACAAGAGGCTGCCCGCGATCAGGCCCCGGATCAGCGCCATGACCGAGAAGGAGATATTCCCCAGCGCCACCTGCATCTCGGTCAGCGCAAGAACGACATCGTCGAGGATGCCCAAGGCGTGGAGTGCGGCCACGGGGATCAAGACGTATCGGCCCAGCAGTTTCAGGAAAGGGTCGGTGACGATCTGGTTGACGAGGATGCGTGCGGCAAGGAACAGGAACACCCGTTTGCCAAAGGCAATGACCGCGCCGGAATCGAAGATCGACCGGACAATGGTCTCCCCCACCGCCGTGAAGGCATAGGCCAGGACCGGAAGGAGCAGCGGCAGAAGCATCGCCAGAAGCCGGCGGGAGCTTGAGAGGATCGTGTCGCTGTCATCCGGCGGCGTGAGAACCCGCCGCAAGACCGGCCCAAGCCGGCGAGAGGCCAGAAGCGCAAGCACGAAGGCGACAACCAGCAGCGCGAATTGCGACCAAGCGACGGGGCTGGTCAGCCAATCAAGCGCCAGGGCATAGCCGTCTTCGGCCAATGCCAGCGCGTCCGTCACGATCTCTGGTTGATTTTCCATCACATCGCCCTTTGAGCAAACTCAGAACCCGGTCATTCTAATGGCGGGCGATGAATAGAAGGACAAGGAATATGCAGGCCGAGGCACCAATTTGCCCGCTTTGTGGCCGCCCGATCCCTGAGGAGGCCAAGCAAAGCCTGCACCACCTGGTGCCGCGGTTGAGGGGTGGGAAAGGTTGTGGCAGCGAGCTGCGTCAACATAGAACTTGATAATTTATCAATTGCTCATTAAGTAATGATTAATCGAGCTGCCATAAACAACGCCGGGGGAAACGGTGAACGCGAACCGATTTGAGCTGAACGAAGTTGAGACCACATTTATCAACGAATGGGCTCGCGAAAAGAGATTGGACGTCAAGGTCAACCTGATGTCATGCGGAGCACTAAGCGATCATGGCTTGGACCTGGCCGACGTGCATAATGTCTTGCGCTCCGGGTCGGTGATTGTTTCGGACATGCTTGGACATCGCGGATTGTGGACTGTGTTAGGTGAGACAACCGAGGATGATCTAGTTGAACTGGATATCGCGGTTGCATCCGAAGAGGGCGAGGTTGAATTGCTCCGACTGGATGTTTTTGAAAGGAGAGAGATGGAATGACTCTTCAAAGTAAGGCAGCCCCATCGAGGAGAGTTGCCGAGGTTTTTGAGGCCACCGAATTGGGTGCGCCCTTCAAGGTCCTGCTGCACAATGCTGTAACCATCGAGGAAGATCCCGAGACCAACGAAGTATTGCGCTACAGCATTCCAAACCTGCCGCAGCTCTTGGTTGTGGTTATGATGTCCCGCCTTTTCGCTCCGTACAAGCTGACCGGCGCAGACATCAGGTTTGTCCGGAAGGTCTTGGGATTTAAGCAGAAAGATTTGGCGGCGAAGGTGGGCGGGATGTCTCCAGAGCATCTGTCGCGCTGCGAAAACGGTGGACCCCCGCTTTCTCCAGCTGGAGATCAGCTTCTGCGTGTGTTTGCGTTGCGGCAGGCGCTTAAGCTTCCAGACATGCCAAAGAATGAAAACCGGGCAAGGCTCGAAGACATGATTGATCGCGTCTTTGACGGAATGCAGGTGAGTTCGGCTCGTGCAGTCGGAAACGAGATTGTGTTTCGTTTTGCATATAAAGCCCAGGACGTGAGCAAAGACTCAGCGAGTGATCCTTCAACTGATTGGGTCGAGAACCAAGCCGCTTGATACGAGCCTGGCCCTTCGGGGCCGGCTTCAACACTGCCCTGAATGTCAGCTCTTGTCGGATCGATTGGCAATCAAAAGCCCCTTCGACCAATCCAAGGACCCATCGTGCTACGCTTGGCACGCTTGATACATAATCCGTTGGATTTGCCATAATGAGATTCACGCGACCCTGAGCGAGGCGGAGCTGGCGCGGGGCTTCAACACCGTCGAGGCGCTCCAGGCCCACCCGCGGCTCGCCAAGTTCATCGCCTGGGTGCGGAAACGGCCGCCGGAGTTTCATTCCAAAACGCCCGGGCCGCGGCGGGGCTGGAAGCGCCGCTAGGGCGCCGTCCCTCTTACCGGCAAAGCTGCTTGATCCCCCGCAAGACAGCCACGTCTCCCGCCAGCGCATCCGCCGCCAGCGCTTTTGCCGTGTCCAGCAGCGCGCCCGGCTCCACGATCCGGTCAATCAACCCAATCTCCAATGCCTCATCCGCGGTCAATTTCTGCCCTGCAAGAAGGATGAGCTTGGTGCGCGCGGGCCCGATCAGCGCGACCAGGCGGCCCGGGTCGGAGGGTTGCGGCAAGAAGCCCAGTTTCGCCACCGGATAGAAGAACTTGGCCCCCGGCACCGCGATCCGCAGGTCGCAGGCGAGCGCCATGCCGAAGGCGCCACCCGCCAAGGTGCCGTTCAACACGGCGATTGTCAGAAAGGGCAGATCGGCAATCGCCCCCGACAGCCGCTCCCAGGTGGGAGAGGTGGCAAGCCCGGCTCTCGCCGCCTCCAAATCCGCGCCGGCGCTGAAGGCCCGGTCGCCCGCGCCGGTCAAGATCAAGGCGCGCGCCGCGCCATCCTGGCCCGCCTCCTCGGCAATCTCGGCCAGTTGCTGCAGCATCTCCTCGGTCAGGGAATTGGCCTTATCGGGACGGTTCAGCGTGATCAGCCACAACCCGTCCTCGCGGGTCAGCTCGATCATGGTGTCAGACCGATCCGGGCGCGAATCTCCTCCTGCCGGAGGGAGATTTCCTGACCCAAGAACTCATCGGCATCGCTGGTGCACATCCACAGCAGGGCCTTAGCAGGCCAATCCGGTGGAATGTGATCGGACCACTCCAACTGGCTGACCGGGTTCAACCCGCTTGCCTTGATCTCCCGCTGCATTTCGGTTGCGACCGTGCCCGGCGACAGGCCCATGGCGCGGATGCCCTTCTCGGCGCCCTCCTTGTGCAAACACATGGTCAACATCGCAGCGCCCGCTTTCGAGGTGCAATAATGGCTCCACCCCTCCAGCGCGTTATGGGCCGCGCCGGAACTGATGGTGATAATTGTCCCGCCGCCATTTGTCTCCATCACCGGCATCGCTGCGCGCATGCCATGGAAGACGCCTTTCAGATTGATGTCGATGACATGCCCCCAAGCCTCTGGGTCGGCGGCATCCATGTGAGCGATCGGCTCAATCACACCGGCATTGTTGATCAGCACATCCAGCCCGCCGAAGGTTTCTTCACAAGCCGCAACCGCCGCCGCGACCTCCCAATACCGGCTGACATCGCAAGGCACGGCCAGGGCCGCATCGCCAATTTCGCCCGCAAGATCGGCAATGCTTTCGCGGGAGC
>JANQNZ010000134.1 GCA_028279315.1 Rhodophyticola sp.
CGGTTGATCGCCGCGTCGGTCTGGATGAAATCGTCATAGGTGCCGGACAGTTCCCGTTCGCGGGCTGAAACGATCCCGACGGAAACCGAGAAGCCCTGACCAAGTGGATTGCCCATGGCCATCACCCAATCGCCGACCCGGATCACATCGCTATCGCCGAACGGCACAAACAGAAGCGGTTCGGTGGGGTCGACCTTCAGAAGCGCGATATCGGTGTTGGGGTCGGTGCCGATCACTTGCGCGGGCAGCTCATCCCCCGTCCGAAACTCGATCAGAATCTCATCGGCACCTTCGATGACGTGATTGTTGGTGACGATATAGCCGTCTTCGGAAATCACGAAGCCCGAGCCCAAAGCCTGGCTGCGCCGCGCCGGACGGTCGGGATTGTTGCGGTTCATGAAATCGTTAAAGAAATCTTCGAGCGGGGAGCCTTCGGGCACCATCGGCTGCGGCCCGGTCCGGCCCGCAACCACGGAGGATGTGGTGATATTGACCACCGCATCGCCCACCTGATCCACCAAATCGGCAAAGGTCACGGGGCGGTTGGCTTGCGCATTGGCGGGCATCACGCTCAGCGCAACGGCCACAACCATCATCGTCAGGATCATCAAGAGTGTTGTCAGGCGATAGGCCAATCTGCGCTCTGCCATCACGCTGGCCGTGGCAGCCTCTGCCACCTGCCGGTTCGGGGCCCTTTGGATTGTCACGGAACATCCTCCTGTTACGCCGGTTCTTTTGGGGAAGCCCCCCTTATTCTTCTCTCGCTCTAATATTTGGCCAGGCGGCGGGTGAATCAACCGCTCTGCCGCGGCAAACCTATCAGATAAGCGTTAGTGAGTTGTAACATAGCGCATTCAGGGGCCGATGCGATGGCGGTACTCCTTACCCCCCAAGGCTGACGGCCCAAGAGACCAGGACGGCGCCGATGGCAATCGCACCCAGGCCGATCAGGCGGCGGGTGTCGAGGGGGATTTGGGTGAGGACCCGCAGAAGCTCGTCCAAACGCGAAGGGGCCAGCGCAAAGACCAGCCCCTCGATCACAAGTACCATCCCGATCCCAAGCAGGATCGTTTCAAGCATGGCGCTTTCTCGTCCTCATTGCGTTGGCGTCTCTGCCGACCCGGTCGAGGCGCGCGGCGCAGCCGGGGCCGCGGGCAAAGTTGCGCCGCCAAGCGAGCCATCGAGATATTCGAAGAACTCGCTATCGGGTGAGATCACCATCGAGGAGTTGTCGCGCCGCAGCGCGCGTTCATAGGCAATCATTGAGCGGTAGAACTCGAAGAACTCCGCATCCTGGGTGAAGGCCTCGGCGAAAATCCGGTTGCGTTCGGCATCCGCCTCACCGCGAATGATCTCTGCTTCCCGATTGGCATCCGAAACCAGCTCAACAACGGTCCTGTCGGCTTGGGCGCGCACCCGAAGCGCGGCCTCTTCCCCGCGGGCGCGTTCGTCGGTGGCTTCCCGCTGACGTTCGGCTTCCATCCGTGCAAAGGTGGCTTGCAGGTTCTGCGCCGGAAGCGCGGTTTGCTTCAGCCGAACGTCAAGCACTTCCAGGCCAAGCGGGATCGCTTGTGCGCGCGCCTGCGCGGTGATCCGCTGCATCAGCACCGCCCGATCTGCCGAGAGGATGGTGTTGGAGGTCACACCTTCAGAGCCCAAAACCACCCGGATCTGCGGATTCAGGATATCTTCCAGCCGCTCCTCGCCGAGACGCAGACCGCCAACGCCAACCGCTTGGCGGAATCGCACCACATCGGCGATCCGGTAGCGCGCGAAAGCGTCAACCACCAAGCGCCGGTCGTCGGAAGGCGTCACCTCGATCGGGGCCGTGTCGAGCGACAAGATGCGGTCGTCGTAATAGACCACCTCTTGAATGAAGGGGACTTTGAAGTTCAGGCCCGGCTCCTCCACCACTTGGCGGATTTGACCAAATTGCAGGACCAGGGCGCGTTGGCGTTCATCGACAATGAAGATTGAGCCCAAAAGCGCCACAACCGCGATCACGATGACGGGTAGGATAAAAAGCATGCGGTTCATTAGTTGCTGCTCCCCGTGGTGCTGGACGTTCCAGGGTTTCGGCGCAATTCGTTCAACGGCAGATAAGGCACAACCCCGCTCCCGCCGCCACCGCCGTCACTGTCGAGGATGACAAGGTCGACATCGCCCAACACCCGCTCAAGCGTTTCAAGGTAAAGCCGGCGCCGTGTCACCTCAGGCGCTTGTTCATATTCCTGCAAGACGGCGAGGAAGCGGCTTGCTTCACCTTCGGCTTCGTTCACAACCCGTGCGCGGTAACCTTCGGCTTGTTCCAAGACCTGCGCCGCCTCACCCCGGGCGCCTGCAAGAACCTGGTTGGCATAGGCATCCGCACGGCGTTCTAGCTGGTCACGCTCCTGCTCTGCCGCTTGCACGTCACGGAACGCGTCGATCACCTCATTGGGCGGGTCGGCCCTGTCGAGGTTCAAACGCACGATATTGATGCCGGATTCATAACTGTCGAGCGTGGATTGGATCAGTTCCTGCACATCGTCGGCAATGATTTGCCGATCCCGGTTCAGGATCGGCGCCAGTTGCGAGGCGGCAATCACTTCACGCATCGCGGACTCCGACACAGCGCGGACCGTCGCTTCTGGATCGCGTAGGTTGAAGAGGAAAAGCGCTGGATCGCTGATATTCCAGACCACCTCGAAATCGATATCGACGATGTTCTCATCGGTGGTCAGCATCAACCCGGCATCGGAGGTGCCCGACCGATTGGTGCCAATCGATTCCGAGCGCTCCGCGGTCACCTGCACAACTTCTGCCGTTACAATCGGCCAAGGCGCGAAGTTGAGACCCGGGTTGCCGACGGAACTAAAGTCGCCAAGGAACAACTCCACGGACTGTTCTTCAGGCCGAACCGTATAGAAACTGTTGAACGCCCAAAGGCCGAGCGCGGCAATCAGACCGACGATCCAGATCATGCGGCCAGAGACAGGTGAGTCGCCATTGCCGCCGCCACCGCCGCCATTGTTCCGGCCGCCACGCCCGCCCATCAGGACGCGTAGCTGTTCCTGACCCTTGCGGACAATCTCATCAATTTCGGGGATTTGCTGGCCATCGCCGCCGCCACCGGGCCTGCGCCCGCCGCCGCTGCCATTATTGCCTCGGTTTCCGCCGCCGCTGCCAGAGCCTCCACCGCCCCAGGGACCGCCACTATTGCCAGCCATTCGTCTGAATTCCCTTCAATCTCGCGCCCGTCATTGGGCTATATGGGGCCTTTCGCCCCGAATTGCACCGCAACCTGTGCGTTTTCCGCCTGAAATCAAGCCACCCGCATGGGCGTTTTCATCGTCACCAGTTCCTCGGACATTGTTGGGTGGACCGCAACCGTCCGGTCGAAATCTTCTTTCGTCGCACCCATTTTCACCGCGATCCCGGCGAGCTGGATCATCTCACCCGCCCCGGGCGCCACGATATGGCAGCCCAGAACCTTCCGCGTGGCCTGCGACACGACAAGCTTCATCAACACCCGATCAGGCCGCCCGGCAAAGGCCGATTGCATGGGCCGGAAGGAGGTGCAGTAGATCTCCACCGGTTCCTGGTCGCGCGCCTCCTCTTCACTCATGCCAACCGTCCCAAGCTCGGGCTGGGTGAAGACGGCAGACGGGATCAGGTCATGGTCGATGGGCGTGGGGTTGCCGTTGAAGACGGTCTCCACAAAAGCCATGCCTTCGCGGATCGCCACCGGCGTCAGTTGCACCCGGCCTGTCACATCGCCGATGGCATAGACTGACGGAACCGCGGTCTGGCTGTATTCATCAACGACGATCTCACCCCGGCGCCCGACCTCAACCCCGATCTCCTCAAGGCCCATATCACGTGTATTGGGGCTGCGGCCCGTGGCGAACAGCACCTGATCGAACACCTGTTCAGAGCCGTTGGTGGCCTTCACCCACACCGGCCCGCCCGTGCCTGCCGCAGGCGCCCGCACCGCGACCTCAGCCGCAGGCGCGCCCATGGCCGCATCGGTGCCCGTGCCGGACCAAGAGGCCGTGTGATCCTCCCCCGCCGGGGCCATATCCACGATATTTGTGCCCAGATGCAGCTTGATCCCGCGTTCGTTCATCATCTCGGCAATCAGCCCACGGGCCTCATCATCAAACCCGCGCAGGATTTGCGCGCCGCGGTAGAATTGCGTTACCTCAACGCCTAGACCTTGCATGATGCAGGCAAATTCGCAGGCGATATAGCCGCCGCCGACGATCAGCAGTTTCTTCGGCAATTCCTTGAGGTTGAAGATGTCGTCCGAGACGATCCCCAGTTCCGCGCCCTTCATATCAGGGCGCACCGGGTGCCCCCCGGTCGCCACTAGAATATGCTTGGCCGTCTTCTGCGTCCCGTCGGACAGCTCAATTGTATGCGGATCGGTGAGCCGCGCGCGCAGATCGAAGATCTCCACATTCGACCCCTTCAAGAGGTCGCGATAGACCCCTTCCAGCCGGTCCAATTCGGTTTTCAGCCGACCGCTGAAGGCAGGCCAGTCAAACGGGCCGTCCTTGACATCCCAGCCATAAGACCGCGCGTCTTCAAGCCCCTCGCGATAGCTCGATGCAAACACCATGATCTTCTTCGGCACGCAGCCCCGGATCACGCAGGTGCCACCCATCCGGTTATCCTCGGCCAGCGCCACCTTGGCGCCGCCTGCCGCAGCCACACGCGCCGCGCGGACACCGCCAGAGCCGCCACCAATGACGAAAAGATCATAGTCGAATGCCATAGTGGCCGCCTTTCCTTACGCGATTACTCGGTGATGTCGACAAATAGGTTATCTGTGTCGATGATCTCGATCCGCTCATGTTCCACGGTGCCGTTATTGATGTCGCGCACCTCAACCGTGCCATCGGTGTTCCCAATCACAACCACGTCGCAGATATCGAGGAAGAGGCCGTTTTCAACCACGCCGGGGATTTGGTTCAGAACCAGGCTCACCTGCTGCGGGTTGGCGATGCGGCGAAGGTGCAGATCGAGGATGTAATTGCCCTCATCGGTGCGGAACGGCTCATCCACATTCAGCCTGAGGGAAGCATTGCGCCCCAGCACATCCACATTGGCCAGCATCTCTTCAATGAGCGCCTTGGTCGTCTGCCAGCCAAACGGAATCACTTCGACAGGCAGTGGGAAGGCGCCAAGCGTGTCGACCTGTTTCGTCGGGTCCGCGATCACAACCATTTGATCGGACGCGGTGGCGACGATCTTTTCCTGCAAAAGCGCCCCGCCGCCGCCTTTGATGAGGTTCAGGTTCTGGTCGTACTCGTCCGCCCCGTCGATCGTCAGATCAAGCCAGCGGACCTCATCCAGCGTGGCAATCGGCACACCGACCTGCCGCGCCAGATCGGCGGTGCGGCTGGAGGTGGCGACGCCGGTGACCTTCATCCCCTCCTCCCGCACCATTTCGCCCAGGCAACGCACCATCCAGGCCGCGGTTGATCCGGTGCCAAGGCCAAGCCGCATCCCGTCTTCCACGTAATCGACCGCCCGTTTCGCGGCCACGAATTTCGCTTTGTCGATCGGTGAGAGTTCCGCCGTCATTCCAAAGACCATCCCCCGTGAGTCACGTGATCTTTACAAAAGCCCGGGCGCGGGTGCGAGCAGAAATGGCCCTAAGTCAGCGCGGCAATCGCCGCGTCTAAGGCGCTCCGCGGCAGGATCACCAGCATCCCCGGTCCGTCGAAGCGGAGCGTGACCCGCGACGCGATGCTTTCATTGGACGTCCCGATCTGACCCAAAGGTCTGAAATCAATGGGCTCTATGGGCCAGCGCAATCCGGTGGCCGCGCCGTTCAGCTTTGCAAACGGGAAGAGCGAGACCCGCGTCCCGATGGGCAGGGTCAGCGTGATCTCCGGCCGGGCGTGAAAGGCAATGTCTTCGCCACCAAGCACGATGCAGCGCTTTTCAGGCCGCGTGATGAGCGTGTGATAGGCGGCCAGTTCATGATCGATCCGTCGACCCGTGAACCCGACAGCCAAGACGCACGGCGCCGCAATGCTTCTGAGCGCCTTGTCGAAATCGGTGCTGCTCTGCTCCGCAATCGGATGCAGCGTCTTGGGATCAAGATCGGCGCGCGCGGCGTCTGACATTGAATCCATGTCGCCGATCACGGCTTCCGGGCGATGACCATTGGCCAGTGCCTTGTCCGCCCCGCCATCCGCGGCAACAAGGGTCGGGGCCCGGCTTAAGGCGTCGGAAAGGTCTTCTGGGCTAAGCTCGCCGCCACCCAATAGTGTCACCATTGTGTCGGAGCGAACAATCACGGCGGGATTCTCCAAATTGTCGCCTTTATTCCGGTTAAAGATCACTGAATGGCCCAAATGCCGTCCCGATTGTCAGGAATCAGTTTGTTACACCAAACCGCAAGATGGTAAATTCCGGCGAGATAAGCCGGACGAGCAGAGTGAATTGATCCATGGCTGACGCACATAAGATCCTGACGGTCTCTTACGGCACCTTCTCATGCACATTGGAAGGGTTTGACGATCCGTTCTCGGCGATGAAGGGGATTGCGGAGTATTTCCGCGACCTCGCGGCTGAGGACCGGTATTTCGGCGCCGAACCGCCCACCCCTGACACCGAGATGCTGCAACGGATCACCGAAGAGGCGATCCAGCGCCGGGTGGAAGCGCGGATTTCCGACACCGGCATGGTGATGCGCCCGCAGATCGAAGATCGCGCGCCGATGGCTGAGCCGGAGGCCGCACCTGAGGCTGCCGCTGAGGAGCCGGAGGTCAGCGCCGCCGAGGCTGCTGAGGCCGCCGACACCGCCGTGGCCGCCGCCATTGCTGCGGAAGAAGAGGCTGTTGAGGAAGCGCCT
>JANQNZ010000025.1 GCA_028279315.1 Rhodophyticola sp.
CTTCCGCTTTTGGCGGGCTGCGCAGGTGGTCTTGGGTTGTCGGGATCGCCTGCCCCCGCGGCCGCCGAGGCGCCGGGCGCAGAGACACCTCGACCGGTCGCGCGGCCAACTGAGCCAACGACGGCGGCGGTCGCAGCGGGCGGCGGACCAGCAGAGGGCGTGGCCGCGGGCAGCGGCGGAGAGACCATTGCAAGTTTGGGTGACCCAACCGACCCGGGGCTTTGGCTGGAAACCCCATTGGTGAGCCGGGAACAGCCGGGTCGGATTGTGACGGCAAGCGGCGCGTCGGTGGAGGTCACGCTGAGGCCCATTCCGGGCGATCCAGGGGCCGGCAGCCGCATTTCCTTGGCGGCGATGCAAGCCTTGGGTGTGCCGCTGACGGAATTGGTGACGCTGCAGGTGGTCGTCTCGGGCTAACCCTAATCACCTACCGACCTCCGAATCCGGCGCACCACACCCCAGACAATCAGAACAACCGGCAGAACCACCGCCCCGGTCAGAAGCGTCTCACTAAACCCAGCCTCGGCAGCCAGCGGCCCCAGCAGATAGACCGCCAGGTTCACCGCGTAATAGCTGATCGCCACAACCGACAACCCCTCGACCGTCCGTTGCAGGCGCAGTTGCAAGGCGGCGCGCTGATCCATGCTTTCCAGAAGCTGCTGGTTCTGGGCCGAGCGATCCACATCGACCCGCGTCCGCAGCAAATCCCCCGCCCGGATCGCCCGATCGGTCATCGATTGCAGGCGCCGTTCAGTGGCCTTGATCGTCCGCATGGCGGGGTCGAAGCGGCGCATCATGAATTCGGCAAAGGTCTGGCGGCCCTGAAATCGCTCCTCCCGAAGAACCTGAATCCGCTGATTCACCAGCGCCTCATAAGCCCCGGTCGCGCCGAAGCGGAAGGCGCTTTCAGTTTGCAGTTTCTCAAGCTCAGACGCGATGGCCAGAAGCTGGCTCAGCGTGTCATCCGGCTTCGAGATCTCGCCCGTCATATCCGACACGAGGGCTGAGAGGATCTCATCCATCTCCCCCATCCGGTGTCCGATCTCGCGCGCCCGCGGCAGGCCCAGCATCGACATCGTCTTATAGGTTTCGATCTCGCAAATCCGCTGCACGACGCGGCCAATCCGGCGGTCGCCGGTATCGGCCCGCGTGAACATCGCAAAGCGCATATGGCCCGCGCTGTCGATGCGGAAATCGCCGGCGATGATCGCGGTGTCGTCAAGCACGCGGGAGACCGCCAGGCTCTCGGGCACAAACCACGCATCGAGTTGCTCCGCGATCTGATCTTCCTCTGTGGGAACTTGGGCGAGATGGATATGGGCTGAGGTCATTCGCGCGCCTGGTGCCTCGGCCAGCCAATCCTCGGGGAAAACCTCCCACGCGGTGGGGTCGAACGCGCGGGTGCCATTGCCATCGATGAAGGCGGTATAGGTCACGAATTCTGTATGCTGCTCCCATTTCAGCCGGAAATGGCCGAGATCGCCGAAGTAATGCGTGGCGCCGGGGCTGGGATGGCCCGCGCCAAACCGATCCAGAAGCGCAATCAGATGCGCGCGATCCTGTTCGCGGTCGCGCTTGGCTGCTTGGACCGGCTGCTTGATCGCCAGAAACACCGCTTGGCCGGGGCAGCCAAGCGACGGAAACGGCCTGGCGTGAAGCTCATTGGCAAGCTGGTAGCGCAGCGGATGGTCTTCGATGGGCGGCATAGGGCTCACGTGATCTCAGGTCATGCCGCATTGCGGCAGGTGTTTGCGATCCGCCTTCACCTAAACGAAAAATCAAACAAAACAAGGACGTTCTGGGCACACGACGGTATGCCGACCACGCATCTCAAAGCGGGAATTCCATCTCGAAGGTCTCCAACCGCTGACCGGCGCGAAACGCGATATTGGGCCTGAGCAGGAACCATCCATGGCGGCGGAGAAAGGATCGCGCGGGGCGACTGGCATGGGCGGTCAGATGCGCCATCCCAGCCTCCCGCGCGCGATAGACCAGTTCGGCCAACAGCGCATCGGCAACCCCGGTGCCGCGTAGATGCGGCGCGACATATCCGAGGTCCAGAAGACCGTCATTGCGCAGGCTCATGAAACCTAAGAGATGCGTGCCGCGCCAGGCGGTCAACGTCGTGTGGTCATCGGTTCGCTGCAGAAATGTCTCTTCGGTCATGGGTTCAGGCGACCAGGCAAAAAGCTCCGCCACTGAGTAATGATCCGCGGCGCCGTGATGCACCGCTTCATGCATCAGCTCAGCGCAGGCCGCAGCCATATCAGGCGTGAAATCGCGCAGGTCGGTCATCGGTTTGTCCCAAGGCGTCCGCCCTAGACATTACAGCACTTTGCGTTTGACGTGAATCGCCTGTTCGCTGCCTCTCCCTGCGGTCGAACGCGAAAAGCGATGCGTCTTCCCTCAGATGAAACGCAAAGTGTTCCACATCACGAGACCTGCCCGCCCGCGATCTGGATCGTCTGGCCGTTCACGCTCCGCGCCGCGTCCGAACACAGCCAGAGCGCGGCAGCCGTGATCTCATCGGTCTGAAGCAGCGTCTTGTGGCGGTTGCCCCCGGCCAGATAGGCCCGCGCCTCGGCCTCGCTGATGCCTTGCCGGGCGGCGATCTCGGCAGCGTTGCGGCTGACGATGGGGGTGTCCACATAACCGGGGCAAAGTGCGTTGAAAGTGATCTGACCGCCCATATATTCTTCGCTCAAGCCCCGGATCATCCCGATCAGTCCGTGTTTCGAGGCGGTGTAGGCAATCGCTGTTTTCAAACCGCGGACCCCGGCGATGGAACTGACACCGATCATCCGACCCCAATCGTCACGCCCCAACGTCGCCATCGCGGCCTGGATCGTGAGGAAGGCGCCGTCGAGATTGGTGGCCATGATCTGCCGCCAATGCGCCAGCGTCTCCTTGGCAAAAGGCGCGGGTTCGGCAAGCCCGGCATTGGCCACGCAGATCGCGATTGGGCCACGCGCCTCTGCTGCATCCGCGATCCCTGTTCTGACCGAGGTCTCCTCGGCCACATCCATCTGGAGCGCATGCAGGCGCGGGTGCTGATCCGCGAGCGCCTGAAGCCGGTCAAGATTGCGCCCGGTGATCGTGACCTCAGCCCCCGCCTCCGCCAGGGCGGTTGCGATCCCCAGCCCAATCCCGGTGCCACCGCCGGTGACAAGCGCATGACGCCCTTGATGCTCCATGATCGATCCCTCCCTCTCGCCGCCATGCTAGCTGGTCGGACACAGGCGGCAAGACATCCACCTTCAAGGGCTGGACATTCCCCCACGTCACGGCATCTATGCGCGGTGGAGTTCGGGCGCGGTGCGGGCGCAAAATGCCTGCCGCGTGGGAAAGATTATGTCGCTCCGACGGGCCGTTGCGCAACATCTGCCAAGTTGCTACATCGGGGTCCGGTCAGGGCGAAAGTGAAGAGGGGGATGCCAGATGAAAATCGGCGCACCGAAGGAGATTGAGGCGGGGGAATCGCGGGTTGCGATGACGCCGGACAGCGCGGGCCAGTTGCAGAAGCTGGGGTATGAATGCGCGATTGAGGCGGGCGCCGGTGCTGCGGCGGGGTTCAGCGATGCTGCCTATGAGGCCGCGGGCGTGCAGATCTACAAGACCGCCGCGGGGCTTTGGAAAGCCGTCGATATCATCGCCAAGGTGCGCCCCCCGACCGAGACCGAGACCAAGCGCCTGAAGCATGGGCAACTTCTGATCTCCTTCTTCTACCCAGGTCAAAACGAGACGCTGATGGAGTTGGCCAAATCCAAAGGCGCGAATGTGATCGCCATGGATATGGTGCCCCGGATCTCCCGCGCGCAGAAAATGGACGCCTTGTCGTCCATGGCCAATATCGCCGGCTACCGCGCGGTGATCGAAGCGGGCAATAATTTCGGGCGCTTCTTCACCGGCCAGGTGACGGCCGCAGGCAAAGTGCCGCCGGCGAAGGTTCTGGTTGTCGGCGCAGGTGTTGCCGGGCTGGCGGCGATTGGCACGGCGACCTCGCTAGGCGCAATCACCTATGCCTTCGACGTGCGCCCCGAAGTGGCCGAGCAGATCGAAAGCATGGGGGCCGAGTTTGTGTTCCTCGATTTTGAGGAAAGCAGCCAGGACAGTGCGGCGACCGGCGGTTACGCAGCGCCGTCGAGCCCTGAGTTTCGTGAGAAGCAGCTGGAGAAGTTCCGCGAGCTGGCGCCCGAGATCGACATCGTCATCACCACGGCCCTAATCCCTGGGCGCGACGCGCCGGTGCTTTGGACCAAAGACATGGTCGAGATGATGAAGCCGGGGTCTGTGATTGTGGACCTCGCCGCTGAGCGCGGCGGGAACTGCGAATTGACAGTCATGGATGAGAAGATCGTCACCGATAATGGCGTGACGATTGTGGGCTATACCGATTTCCCCTCCCGCATGGCCGCCCAATCCTCCACGCTTTACTCCACCAATATCCGCCACATGATGACGGACCTCACGCCCGAGAAGGATGGGCAGGTCAACCATGATATGGAGGATGACGTGATCCGCGGCGCAACTGCCGTCTATGACAGTGAGATCACCTTCCCGCCGCCCCCACCCAAAGTCGCCGCCATTGCCGCGGCGCCAAAGAAAGAGGCGCCAAGGGATCTGACGGCGGAGGAGAAGCGCGCGGAAGAGATCGCCGCGTTCCGGAAGCAGACCGTGCAGCAGGTGGCGCTGATCGCCGCGGGCGGGGCCGCGGTTCTGGCCGTCGGCCTGATTGCACCGGCGAGCTTCATGCAGCATTTTATCGTCTTCGTCTTGTCGATCTTCATCGGGTTCCAGGTGATCTGGAACGTGGCGCACAGCTTGCACACGCCGCTGATGGCCGTGACCAACGCAATCTCGTCGATCATTATCCTGGGCGCGCTGATGCAAATCGGCTCCTCCTCGGCTCTGATCACGATCCTGGCCGCGCTTGGCATCTTCATGGCCGCTGTGAACATCTTCGGCGGGTTCCTCGTGACACGGCGCATGCTCGCCATGTTCCAGAAATCTTGATCGGGCAGGGGTAGGACACATGGATTTCGGATTCACCATTGCGGCCTACGCGGTCGCGGGCGTGCTCTTCATCCTGTCGCTGGGCGGGCTGTCCGGCCAGGAAAGCGCCAAACGCGCGGTCTGGTACGGCATCGTCGGCATGGCCATCGCGGTTGTCGCGACCCTGATCGGGCCGGGCTCCGGCCTTTGGGTCATGTCTTTGATCCTGATCGCGGCAGGTGCGGCCGTGGGCTATCAG
>JANQNZ010000259.1 GCA_028279315.1 Rhodophyticola sp.
CCCGGCCTTGGCCAATGCTGCGGCGGCGCGGTGATGATCTTGGCGGAACGTTACGCAGAGGTTCCAGCGGAGGCGGAATTCCCCTTGGCCCGGCCCGTGACGGCAAAAGGCATCATGCCCCCAAGGGTAACCCGCGCCCGCGAGAAGGCGGAGGCGGTGGAGATGGTGGAGGGCTGGCTGATCGAAGCCCTCGCCACCCCTTCCCGCCCCTTGTGGATTTGGGGCGCGGGCCATGTCGGGCGGGCCTTGGTCGATGTGCTGGCACCCTTGCCAGAGTTTGCGATCACCTGGGTCGATACCGGAGCAGAGCGGTTTCCAGAGGACGTGCCCGAGGCGGTCACCATCCTGCCTACCGCAAAGCTGGAGCGCGCCATGGCGCTTGCGCCCGACACCGCGGAACACCTGATCCTGACCTATTCCCACGATATCGACTTGGCGCTGTGCCACGCGGCCCTGACCCATGGGTTCCGCTTTTGCGGCCTCATAGGGTCCGAGACCAAATGGGCCCGCTTCCGCTCGCGTCTTGGCGATTTGGGCCACACCCCTGCTGAAATTTCACGCATCACCTGCCCCATCGGCGACCCGGCTTTGGGCAAACACCCCCAAGCCATTGCCGTGGGCGTGGCCGCAAGGCTACTCTTTAATCAAATGCAAAAAGACTCAGCACCGGTAATCCGGGCAACGGGGAAGACGGCGTGACGGCGCTCCTGACAATTGACGGGCTGACCAAGGCCTATCCTGGTGTTGTCGCCAATGACGACGTGTCTTTTGAGATTCAACCAGGTGAGGTCCACGCGCTTCTGGGCGAAAACGGCGCCGGGAAATCCACGCTGGTGAAGATGATCTATGGGCTGGTGAAGCCCGATAGCGGACGGATGACGTTTAAGGGCGCGGCCTACACCCCGCCGGAACCACGTGCCGCGCGGGCCGCGGGTGTGGCGATGGTGTTCCAGCATTTCTCGCTGTTTGAGGCGCTGAGCGTGGCCGAAAACGTCGCTTTGGGCATGGAGGACCCGCCGAAACCCCGCGATCTGGCGGCGCGCATTCGCGAGGTGAGCGAGACCTATGGCCTGCCGCTCGACCCCGACCGGTTGGTGGGGGATTTGAGCGCGGGGGAACGCCAGCGGGTCGAGATCATCCGCTGCTTGCTACAAGACCCGAAGCTTCTGATCATGGATGAACCGACAAGCGTCTTGACCCCGCAAGAGGTGGAGATCCTGTTCCATACGCTGAGAAAGCTCAGCGAGGAGGGCACGGCGATCCTCTATATCTCCCACAAGCTTGAAGAAATCCGCGCCCTTTGCGATGAGGCGACGATCCTACGCCTTGGCAAGGTTGTGGCCACCTGCACGCCCCGGGAGGTGACGGCGGCCCATATGGCGGAACTGATGGTGGGCAAATCGCTCGCCGCGCCGGCGCGGGACGAAGCGGAGCCAGGAGAGATTTTGCTAAAGGTCGCGGGCCTGTCGCTGGAACCCGCCACCCCCTTTGGCACCCCGCTTCGCCATATCGGGTTTGAGGTGCGGGCAGGTGAAGTCCTCGGCATCGGCGGGGTGGCAGGCAACGGGCAGGATGAGCTTTTGGCCGCCCTTTCGGGGGAGGCGCTGACCGCCCATGGCGCGATCCAGTTCAAAGGCGAGCCGATTGGCGATGTGCCCCCCAATGCGCGGCGGGTCCTTGGCATCCTCTGCGCGCCTGAGGAACGATTGGGCCATGCCGCGGCGCCCGATATGAGCCTGACAGAGAACGCGGTTCTGACCGCGCGGCTGAGGCGGGGGCTGGACAGATCGGGGTTCCTCGATTGGTCAGGCGCGAAATCCTATGCGGAAACCGTTATCGAGCGTTTCGATGTGCGGACGCCTGGGCCGGATGTGGCGGCGCGGGCGCTCTCGGGCGGGAATTTGCAAAAATACGTGATTGGGCGGGAAATCTTGCAAGACCCTGACGTCTTGGTAGTGAACCAGCCCACCTGGGGTGTGGATGCCAGCGCCGCAGCGGCGATCCGGCAGGCGATTTTGGACCTGGCCCAAGGCGGCGCGGCAGTCGTCTGCATCAGTCAGGACCTCGATGAGCTGTTGGAGGTGTCCGACCGGTTCTGCGCCCTGAATGAAGGTCGGTTGTCGGCGCCGCGGCCTGCGCGCGGTCTATCGATGGAAGAGATCGGGCTGATGCTGGGCGGCGCCCATGACATGCATGAGGCGGACATGGAGGCAGCCCATGATCCGGCTTGAGAAACGCCCCACCCCGTCGCGCGCCTGGATCATCGGCGCGCCGATTCTGGCGGTGATCCTGACGATGATCGCAGGCGGGCTGATGTTTGCGATCCTGGGCCAGGACCCGGTGGAATCGATCCGCGTGATTTTCCTGGACCCGCTGTTCGATGAACGTTTCGCGGCCTTCTCGCGCCCCCAGCTTCTGGTGAAGGCAGGCCCGCTGATCCTGATTGCCATTGGCCTGTCGCTTGGGTTCCGGGCCGGGATCTGGAATATCGGGGCCGAGGGGCAGTACATCATCGGGGCGATCTGCGGGGCCGGGTTTGGGCTCGCCTTCTACCCTTCGGAAAACCTGCTGATCTTCCCCGGCATGATCATCGCCGGTGCCCTTGGCGGATGGGCCTGGGCGATGATCCCGGCCATCCTCAAGACGCGCTTCCGGACCAATGAAATCCTCGTCTCGCTGCTTCTGGTCTATGTGGCCGAGGCGATCCTGGCCCAAGCCGCCACCGGCTTCCTGCGCAATCCCGAAGGCGCAGGCTTCCCCGGCAGCCGGAACCTGGCGCGGCATCCGGGCACGGATAACCCAGAGATTATCGCCGGATCGGGCATGCATTGGGGTGTGCTCGCGGCCTTCATCGCAGTGATTGCGGCCTATGTGCTCCTGAACCGGCATCTTCTGGGTTATCAGATCAAACTGGCGGGCGAGGCCCCTCGCGCGGCCCGGTTTGCCGGTGTGAACCCCACGCGGCTGATTATCCTCTGCCTCGGGGTCTCCGGTGCGCTGGCCGGTATGGCCGGGCTGTTCGAAGTCGCGGGGCCTGCAGGCCAGATCAGCATTGATTTCAACTCCGGCTATGGCTTCACCGCGATTATCGTCGCCTTCCTCGGGCGATTACATCCGGTGGGCATCTTGCTCGCTGGTCTGCTTCTGGCGCTCACCTTCATCGGCGGCGAGTTGGCGCAGCTGATGCTTGGGGTGCCCGCCCCGGCGATCCAGGCCTTCCAAGGAATGCTTCTGTTCTTCCTCCTGGCCCTCGATGTCCTCTCGAACTACCGGCTGCGCTGGAAAACCGCGGAGGTGGCAAGCTGATGGTCATTGATCCCGTCACCCTCATTGTCGCGCTGATCGGCGCCTCCACCCCAATCCTTCTGGCAGCCATCGGCGAATTGGTCGTGGAGAGATCCGGCGTTCTGAACCTGGGCGTCGAAGGTATGATGATCATCGGCGCGGTTTCGGGCTTTATCATTGCGGTCAACAGCGGCTCCCCTTGGCTTGGCTTTGTCGGCGGCGCCTTTGGCGGGGCGGTCCTGTCACTGATCTTTGCGATCCTCACCCAATATCTTTTGTCAAACCAGGTCGCGACGGGGCTTGCGCTGACGCTCTTTGGCCTCGGCCTCGCTGCGCTGATGGGGGAGGCTTATGCCGGGATCAGCCCGCCGATGACGCCCGATCTGTTCCCCGAAGCGATGCGAGACATTCCGGCGCTTGGCCCAATCCTCTTCGGCCACGATTTGATCGTCTATGTCTCCCTCGCTCTGGTCGCGGCGGTCTGGTTCATGCTGGCCCATACCCGCGCGGGCCTGATCTTGCGCGCGGTCGGCGAAAGCCATGAGGCCGCCCATGCCTTGGGCTATAAGGTCGTCCGAATCCGGGTTCTGGCGATCCTTTTCGGCGGTGCCTGTGCCGGGCTTGGCGGAGCTTACCTGAGCCTTGTGCGTGTCCCCTCCTGGACCGAAGGCATGACGGCGGGCGCGGGTTGGATTGCGTTGGCACTTGTGGTCTTCGCCTCCTGGAAGCCCTGGCGCGCGCTTCTGGGGGCCTATCTTTTCGGCGGGATCGCGGCCTTGCAACTGCGCTTACAAGCGGCGGATATCAACATTCCCGTGGTGCTTCTCGACATGTCGCCCTACCTCGTCACCATCATCGTCCTGGTCCTGATCTCATCCGACAAGACCCGCGCGGCATTGAATGCGCCCGCCGCCCTTGGCAAGGTGTTCCATGCCAGCGGATAAAGCGTTTCGAGAAATCGCCCCGACAGGCAGCACCGCCCATGTCCCGAGAGCGCCGGAGGCGCAGGCCAGTATGGGCGGTTCCACTCTTTCTCGAAACGCCGATAGGGGGAGAGATGCGCCGCGCAGACATCATCGGGTTGCTCGACGGAACCCATATCCGCCATGGGCGTTGGCCTGCGCTGGCGCTGAACGGGCTGATCCTGGTCTCTGCCATCGCCATCGCGATGGAGACGATGCCGGAACTGCCCGACAACATTCGCGCCATCCTGGGGCGGGTCGAGATCGTTATTCTGGTCATCTTCGCCGTGGAATATGTGGCCCGCGTCATCTGCTCCCCCCGGCCATTGCGCTATATCTTCAGCTTCTGGGGGCTGATCGACCTTCTGGCGGTCCTGCCGCTTCTGGCGGTCTTGAACCCCGAATGGGTGGCGGTGCGGGTTCTGAGGCTCCTCCGGCTGATCCGGCTTCTGAAGCTTTTCCGCACCTCCCGCGCCCTCGACCGGTTGGCCCATGCCTTTGCCGAGGTCCGGGGCGAATTGACCGTCTTCGGGGTGCTGGCGGGGCTGGTCCTCTATGTCTCGGCGGTCGGCATCTATATTTTCGAACACCCGGTGCAACCGGAGGAATTCTCATCGATCCCGAAATCGCTTTGGTGGGCGGTCGCCTCGCTCACCACCGTCGGGTACGGCGATCTGGTCCCGATCACCCTCGGGGGCCGGATCTTCACAACTTTGGTTCTGTTTGTTGGGCTTGGCGTGGTGGCCGGGCCGGCGGCAATTGTCACCACCGCCCTTCTGGAGGCGGATAAATACGAGGCGAAACCGGTCTCGGACACAGAAGACCCATCCAACTCGGAGGATAACATATGAAGAAACTGACATCCCTTATGGCGGGCGCCGCCCTGGCGCTTGGCCTTGGTGCCGCGGCATCCGCCCAGGACGATTCGTTCCAGGTCGGCTTTGTCTATGTCGGCCCGATCGGCGATTATGGCTGGACCTGGACCCATGATCAGGGCCGCTTGGCCGTCGAAGAGACCTATGGCGACGCGGTTGAGACCGTCTATACCGAAAGCGTGCCGGAAGGCGCCGATGCCGAGCGGGTCATGACCCAGATGATCCTGAACGGCGCGGATATGATCTTCACCACGTCGTTTGGCTATATGGAGGCGACCAACAACGTCGCCGCGCGTTTCCCCGATGTGCGGTTTGAGCATGCCACCGGCTATCGCCGCGACCATGACAACGTCTCCACCTATTCGGCGCGTTTCTATGAAGGCCGCGCGGTGATGGGCCATATCGCGGGCCATATGACGGAGTCGAATATCGTCGGCTATATCGCCTCTTACCCGATCCCCGAGGTGATCCGGGGCATCAACTCCGCCTATCTGCATGCGGCGGAGGTGAACCCGGATGTCGAGTTCCGCGTGGTCTGGGTCTATACATGGTTTGACCCGGCGGTTGAGGCCGATGCAGCCCAGGCCCTGGTTGATGCGGGCGCAGATGTTGTCTTGCAGCACACGGACTCCACGGCCCCGATGACCGTTCTGGCCGAAGCGGATGCGTTCGGGTTTGGACAAGCCTCGGACATGTTGCAATTCGCGCCGGCCCCGCGCCTCTCCTCCATCATGGACCAATGGGGCGACTACTATGTCCGCCGCGTGGGCGAAGCGATGGAAGGCAACTGGGCGCAAGCCGACACCTGGGAAGGCATCGGCGACGGCATGGTCGGGATCGGTGAGATGACCGAGACAATCCCTGAAGAGGTCCGCGCCTCTGCCGCCGCCCTCCGCGACAGCATCGCCTCGGGCGCCTACCACCCGTTCACCGGGCCGATCAATCGGCAGGACGGGTCCGTGTGGCTGGCTGAGGGCGAAACGCCTGAGGATGGTCCGCTGGCGGGCATGGATTTCTATGTCGAGGGGATCGAGGGAGAAATTCCGAACTGATCTTTTGCGAGACGTGAAAACGGAAAGGCCTGCCCGGTTGGGTGGGCCTTTTTAGTTGGGGCGGGGGTCGTGCAAAGGGATCTGCGCGGGCGATTCAATGTCGCTTCTGCGGGACTTTGCTGCCGTTCACTCAACGGCAGCTTTCCGGAAATGCCTTATCCAGCTAAGCTTATTTGATGCAGCGATCGGCCCGACTTCTTCAGCTCCTTCAAATCCTTCGCGAACGACGCGGCGCTGTCACCGCAAGAGCTTTGGCGGAGCGGTTTGGTGTTTCTGAACGGACCATCTATCGGGACATGGAAACCCTCTTGGAACTGGGGGCGCCAGTAGAAGGTGAGGCAGGCACCGGCTTCATCCTGCGCCCGGGCTTCTTCCTGCCCTCGATGGCTTTCACGAGAGATGAGGCGGATGCTGTGTTGTTGGGCCTGCGCTTCGTGCTCGCGCGGGGCGATGGCGAGCTTGCCAAAGCGGCCGATACCGCCTTGCTCAAGATTGCGGACGGGATGGGAGACCAAGCTGAAGCGCGGATGCTGGGGAATGGGCTAGCCGTTGGGCCGCCTGCAACCGAAAGGCGCAATGAGTTAGAGCGGATCAGGCGCGCCATGCGCGATCGCCGAAAACTGAAAATAGCCTACCGGACCAATGGCAAGACTTCGAACATCCGCGTTGTCTGGCCTGTCGCACTTGGCTTTTTTGATCAGTTCGAAATGCTCGCGGCCTGGTGCGAACGACGCGATGCATTCCGCAATTTTCGCATTGATCGGATCGACGGCCTGACTTTGCTCGAAGAAAGCATCCCACGCGCTCGTAACTGCCTGTTGGCCGACTATCGCAAGCTCGAACGGCACGCGAACCTTTGACCATGCATTCCTGACGCATTCTGTCAGTCCCGGCTGCTAAACCCCGGCCTTGAGGTGCAAGGGAGATCGGGATGCACGTGATACTTGGTGGAACTGGGCAGGTTGGATCGGCAACGGCGCGCGGGCTTTTAGACTCTGGTGAGGACGTAACTATCGTCACCCGCGATGAAAGCCATAGCGAAGACCTCAAGAAAGCCGGAGCAAGTATTGCCGTTGCGGATATTCGCGACGTACAGGCCCTGCGAGGCGTTCTTCAGACAGGAAAGCGTGCCTTCCTTCTCAACCCGCCAGCGGACCCTTCAAGCGACACCGACAAGGAAGAACGCGAGACTATCTCTGCAATCATCTCAGCGCTCGATGGATCGGGGCTCGAAAAGGTTGTCGCCGCCTCGACCTATGGTGCCTTCGATGGCGAACGCTGCGGCGACCTGACTGTCCTGCACGCGTTCGAGCAAGCCCTGAAAAAGCAATCAATACCCGCGGCGATCAATCGGGCGGGATACTACATGAGCAACTGGGCCGGGATGGCGATGACTGTCCGGGAAACCGGCACACTGCCTAGCTTCTTTCCAGCCGATCTGTCACTCCCGATGGTGGCCCCTGCAGACCTCGGAAGTGCCGCCGTTCAGCGGTTGATGTCAGGAACAGACGATGTCGGCATCGCGTATGTCGAGGGACCGGAACGCTATACCGCCAACGATGTCGCCGCAGCCTTTGCAGAAGAGATGGACCGCGACGTCGCGGTTCAGGAAGTCCCGCGCGATGACCTTGAAGGTACGTTCCGAGAGTTCGGGTTCTCTGACGAAGCCGCTGCATCCTATGCCTGCATGACCCGCCGCGTGATCGACGGAGAGACGATGCCAGCGGATGAAGCGATCCTCGGGAACACCTCTTTGAGGAGCTACATCGCTGCCATCTTGAGTTAGCAGACCAATGGAACCGGACATTCGCGTCACGCTGTCAAATGGGTAAGTTAGCCTCTTTGCGGCCATTCGGGCAATGCGCAACATCGGCCACTCTAGGCCGAAAGCTGCCTCCCCCTCACAACATACTCGGCACGACCAAATCCGGCGGCCTATGCCCATCATCGAAGGTCTTGATATTGATGATGACCTTCTCCCCCATCTCGACGCGCCCCTCCAACGTGGCCGAGCCCATATGGGGTAGGAGCACCACATTCTCCAATTCCCGCAATCGCGGGTTCACCTCATGCCCACGCTCGAAGACATCGAGGCCCGCGCCCGCGATCTCGCCTGCGCGCAGCATCCGGGTCAGGGCGTTTTCGTCCACGACCTCGCCGCGCGAGGTGTTCACGATCACCGCGCCCGGTTTCATCAGTTTCAGCCGTCGGGCGTTCATCAAATGGAAGGTCGAGGGCGTGTGAGGGCAGTTGATGCTGAGCACATCGATCCGCGCCAGCATCTGATCCAGGCTCTCCCAATAGGTCGCTTCCAATTCCGCCTCAATCTCCTCATGGAGCCTCCGGCGATTGTGGTAATGGACCTGCATCCCAAAGGCCGCCGCGCGGCGGGCGACCGCCTGGCCGATCCGGCCCATGCCCAGGATGCCCAAACGTTTGCCGCCAATCCGGCTGCCCATATAGGCCGTCGGCGCCCAGCCATCCCATTTGCCCGCCTGCATCACCGCCAGCCCCTCGGGCATCCGCCGGGTGACGGCCAGCATCAGCGCAAAGGTCATATCGGCGGTGTCATCGGTCATCACGCCGGGTGTGTTTGGG
>JANQNZ010000166.1 GCA_028279315.1 Rhodophyticola sp.
GGTGATGGAGGCCGTCACCTCGGCCCGGTCCTGAAACGGGTCTTGGCCAGGATTGGCCAGATGCACCCGGGCCGCGCGGATATGGGGGCTCGCGATGATTGTCCGCGCCAGCTCGCCTTCTTTCGCGCGCCAATAGGCGGCGTCGAACATTTGTGAGGTGGTGCCGAAGCCCGACAGCGAATCGAGAAGTTCATACCCCGCCGCGCCATTGGCCGGCAGCCCCTCCCCCGCCAGGCTCATCCGCAATTCATCGCGCCGGGTCTGATCCACATAGATCGAGTCGCCTCGCACGGAATAAGACGCGCCCGACGCCTCGAGCGCGGTGATGACATCGGCTGCGGCAGAGGGTTCAAGCCCGGAATAAAGCAGCGCGTAACTCGGCGTGGTCGCCAGGCGCGTCAGGACTAACAGGCTGACCAGAAGGGCCGCCACGCCGCCAAGCAGCATCGCCTTTCTGCGGGGGTCCAACGTCATCCAATAAAGACTGAGCTGCTGCACCTATCACCTCATCTCTCGCGCCATTCTGGCCCCGAGGCGGATCGCCCCTGAGTGAGCCCGTCATAGACCCGCGCCGATTAACATTCGGTTAGCTCTGAGGGGGTAGAACAAACCAAGATCAAATTTGCAGGAGCCGGACAGAATGGCCGCAGCCGATACAGAATTGGAGGAGGCGCCACCGCGGAAGCGTGGGATGCTGATGCCATTGATCTTGGGGCTTGTTCTGGCCGTGGCGGCGGGTGGCGGCGGGTATTGGGCCGTCACCTCCGGGCCGCTTGCCGCGGTCTTTGGCGATTCGGGCGCGGGCGCTGAGGACGACGGGGCAGAGATGGCCGAGGCGCAGCCGCAGGAATACGCGCCGGTGGCCTTCGTGGCGTTGGAGACGCTGGTTGTCTCGCTTGGTCCGGAAAGCTCTGCCCAGCATCTGGTGATCACCGCGCACCTCGAGGTCGACCCGGCCTATTACGATGAGGTCACGACGCTGTCGCCGCGGGTTCTGGACGTGATGAACAGCTATCTGCGCGTCGTGGGCGTGCATGAACTGTCGGAACCCACCTCACTTATCCGCATCCGGGCGCAGCTTCTTCGGCGCATCCAGGTGGTGACCGGAACCGGGCGCGTGCGGGACCTTTTGATTACCCAATTCGTGGTGAACTGATGGAGATGGTGCTGACCTTGCTGGCTGATCTTCTATTGATGGCCGCCGCCTTTGGCGCGGCAAGTTATTGCTATGTGCTGTCCCGGCGGCTGACCCGGCTCAGCAGTTTTGACAAGGGTCTTGGCGGCGCAATTGCGGTTCTCTCCGCCCAGGTCGATGAGATGAAAGCGGCGCTTGAGGCGGCACAGACCGGCTCAGAAGGGGCAGTGCGGCAGTTGCAGAAGATGACGGAGGACGCGCGGACGCTTGCAAGCGATCTGGAGATGATGATCGCCGCTTGCCATGACCTTTCGAGCAAGCCCGCGGCGACGGATGAGGGACCAGAGATTCCGGAACCTGCCCCCGTTTCAATGGAAGATGGCGGCGGAGCTGACGAAGGCGAATCTGATGCGTCGGATGACGCCGACCCCAATACGGGTGCTGAGGCCGGGGTGCCGGTCTTTGGCCGCCGCCGCGGTGCAGCTGAGACGGAGCCACCTGCGGACAGCGCAGAGATGGCGGTCTTCCACCATCGCCGCGCCTCCCCTGCGGAGGCGGCAGGATAATGGCGGCGGCAACACGGAAATCGACCCGCTGGCGCCAACGTGGTCTGTTGCTGCTTCTGGCAGGCGGCTTTGCCGTCTCAGGGCTTCTGCGGCTTGGCGCAATCGATTTCGCCTTTGCGGCCTCCGGCGACGAGGCAGCCCCCGCGACAAATGCAGGCTACATGCCCTCGACGCCAATCACCGCCCCGCTCGACGACGCACTTGCGTTGATCGAAGGCCGGGCGGAGGCGCTGGACGCGCGGGAATTGGCCCTTGATGGGCGCGAGCAGGCCTTGGCCGCGGCGCAAGAGATGGTGGAAAGCCGCCTGGCCCGCCTGGAAGCCGCCGAGGTGCGGTTGCGCGACCTGATCGAAATGTCGGACACCGCGGCGGAGGCGGATCTGGCGCGCTTGACCACCGTCTATGAGACCATGCGCCCCGAAGAAGCCGCCGCGGTCTTTGGTCAGATGGAGCCGAGCTTTGCCGCAGGCTTCCTCTCGCGCATGCGGCCCGATGCGGGCGCAGCACTTCTTGCCGAATTGCCGCCCGAGACCGCCTATTCGATCTCGGTTCTGCTCGCCACGCGCAACAGCGCCGCACCCCGCCTTGACGCTGTTGAGGCGGATACCGAGTAACCCGTCCCATTTATGAGCGCCCGCAAAACTCCATGAGGTTCAAGAGATGATCGGTATTGTTGGTATCCTCGTTGTCTTCGTCTGCGTCTTCGGCGGCTATCTGGCCGCGGGCGGGAAGATTGGCATCATTATCAAAGCCCTGCCCTATGAGTTCACTATGATCGGCGGCGCGGCTTTGGGCGCCTTCATCATCTCAAACCACATGGCGGGCGCCAAACACGCGATCAAGGACCTCAAGAAGGTGTTTAAGGGGCCGCAATGGCACCCGGATGATTATCGCGATCTCCTCTGCCTGCTCTTCGAGTTGATCCGGCTCGGCCGTCAGAACGCGGTGGCTTTGGAGGAGCATATCGAAGCGCCGGACAGCTCTGAGATTTTTGGGCGATATCCCCGGATCGCAGCGGATCGCGAAGCGGTCGACATGATCTGCGACACGCTGCGGTCTGCTTCGATGAATTACGACGATCCGCATCAGGTTGAGGAGGTGTTGGAGAAACGCCTCGACGCGCGGTTGCACCACGCGATGCACTCCTCTCACGCCATGCAGATTGTGGCCGACGGGTTGCCCGCGCTTGGGATCGTGGCCGCCGTTTTGGGCGTGATCAAAACCATGGGCTCGATTGATCAACCGCCTGAAATCCTGGGCAAAATGATCGGTGGCGCGCTGGTCGGGACCTTCTTGGGCGTATTCCTGGCCTATGGCTTTGTCGGCCCCTTCGCGACCCGGCTGAAGGCTGTGACGGAGGAGGATCACCATTTCTACCTCCTGATCCGGGAGGTTCTCATCGCCAACCTCTTCAACCACGCCACCAATATCTGCATCGAGGTGGGACGACAGAACACACCCAGCCATATCCGGCCTGGCTTCAACGACCTCGAAGAATCCCTGAAGGCACTGAAACAGGCGGCCTGATGCGGATCTGGCACCTCATCGTCGCGCTTCTGATCGGCCTCGGCCCGGCCCACGCGCAAGACCTCACGGTCCGCTCTGGCGAACATGACGGGTTCACCCGGCTGGTTGTGCCCATCGGTGCGGAGCGGGATTGGGCGGTGGATGAGGCCGGGTCCGAACGCCGGATCAGTTTCTCGCCGGAAGGCCCTGCCTTCGACCTCACCGCCGTCTTCGACCGCGCTACCCGGGACCGCTTAGGGAGCATCGCCATGGACGGCGATCTGGTTTTGACTCTCGCCTGCGACTGCCCGCTTTCGCTCTTCCGCTTTCAAGAGACCTTTCTCGTCATCGACATTCTCGACCCCGAGGATGAGGCGCCGCCAACCGAGATTGCCGAAACACCACCCGAAACCGAAATCGGTGGCACCGAAGCGCAGGCCGCCTCAGCCCCTGCCGACTCGGCGCCCGTCGCACCCCAAGCCGTGACCGCCCTCGACGATAGCGGGTTGGCCGCGCCCCGGCCGGCACCGAACACCGACCGCGTTACACCCCTTCCAGACCCGTTCGCCACCCCGCCGCGATTGGAGACCGTGACCCTTCCGCAACGCGCGCCCGCTGAGGCGGCGCCGGCTCCAACTCCGCCCCCGTCCACCGCAAGCCTCGCGGAGGCCGCGGACCATCTGGCCGAGCAATTGGCCCGCGCCGCCGCAGCCGGGCTGGTCGAAGCGCAACCGGAGGAACCGCTCTCAATCGGCGACCCAATTGTGACCGTCGGAGCGGAGGAGACCGCTGATGTCAGCGCCGAGACAGGGGGCGACATGGCTCCGATGCCTGACACAGAAACCCTCCCCGGCCTGGCGCTTCGGGCCGAGACGGCTTTCGACGCCCTCCGCCATGATGACGGCGCGGGCGTCACGGCGCAGCCGCCGCTGTCCTGCACCCCCGAGGCCACGCTGAACATCGCCGATTGGTCCGCAGGCCTTGGCTTCGAGCAAGAGATTGGCCGCCTCCGCGCCCGCCTCTATGACGACCGCGACCAAGTTCAGCCGGACGCGGCGGCGGATTTGGCGCGCTACTACATCTATCATGGCTTCGGACACGAGGCGGTGTTTTGGTTCGAGCAAGACCCGAACCCACCCCCGCTTGAACATGCCGTCGCGCGGGTTTTGCGGGGCGATCCCGGCCCCGTCTTTCCGGCCATCGACGGCGACGCCCATTGCGGCGGAGCGGAGTTGCTTTGGCGCTATCTAGACGATCCCGGTCATCGGCGCCTGGCCGAGGATGAGGAAGGCCCCGTTCTCCAGGCTTTTGCCGCCTTGCCCGCGGGGCTGAGGGATATACTTGGGCCCGACCTCGCGCGGCGTCTGCAATCGCACGGCGCAGTGGCCGCAGCGCAGGACATCAGCGATGCGCTGACCCGCGGCGGTCGGCTCAGCACCAATGCTGAGCGGATGCTGGATATGGATATCTCTCCCACGCCCGCGATTGCCACCACCCTCTCCGCACTGGAAGAGGTGATGCGGACCGATCGAAGCCGCACACCGGATGCCATGATGCGATATCTCGCGCTTCATCGTGAGGCGGGCACCGCCGTCTCCCCCGATTGGCTCATCGCCGCTGAAGCGCTTTTGCGCGAAACCGCAGCCGCGCCCGAGCCAAATGGGCTTTGGCACGAAATCCTTTTGTCGCACGCGGCATCAGACGAGCTCGGCCAAAGCCTTGAAATGCTGGCAGATGTTCAGGAGCGCGCGTTCCGCCAGCAAATCGTGACCGAGCTCTTCCGGGGTGCCGTTGAACGAGACGACCTCTCCGCAATGATCCTTCTGTCGATGGCTGAGGGTGAGGCTTGGGTGCCGACACGTGCAACCACAGCGCTTCGGCAAGCGCTGGCCTCCCGGTTCCTTGACGAAGGCCTTACATCGCTGGCCTTGGCCATTGCGCCATCCGGCCAGCCGATCGCCCCGTCGGCGGCTCCGAACGCGCAGACACTCGCACCTGAGGATCAAGCCTGGCGGGTCGGCAATTGGGAAGAGCTCCTGCCGGTTGAGGAGGGCCCTTACGCCGGCTTCGCCACCCGTATCCTCGAAGACCAAGCGGCCCCTGCCGAGGAGCTGCCCGTCGAAGACCTGGCCCGTTTAACCGTCGCCTTGTCCGAAAGTGCCGAGACCCGCGATCTGATTCAAGAGATGCTGCGCGCCGGCCCGCCCGGCGCGGCGAACTAACCCGTTGGTAAACTCTGGCCCCTAACTTGACCCCCGCCCCCTCTTGCAAGAATTGCGAGGCTTCCTGATGCGCGACCGTTCCGCCCGATTGCCCTGGCCTGCCGCACGGCGTGGTGTGATCCTGGCGCTCTGCCTCATCTTCACATTCGGGCCGCGCGCTGGCCTCGCAACGCAGCCCGGCGCTGCCCGTCCGCTCCCGCAACTTTGCGATCAAGCTGCCATGACCGTCGCGCGCGAAACCGGCGTTCCGGTCAACGCGCTTCTTGCGCTAACTCGGACCGAAACCGGCCGCCGGATAGCGGGCGAGACCCAGCCTTGGCCCTGGACGGTCAATATGGAAGGCGAAAGCCATTGGTTCGCGACACGTGCTGAGGCGCTTACCTTCACCCGCGCCCGCCAAGCCTCTGGCGCCGAAAGCTTCGATATCGGCTGTTTCCAGATCAACCATTACTGGCATGGGGACCAGTTCACCTCCCTTGAACAGATGTTCGACCCCGTGACCAATGCCCGCTATGCAGCGCGTTTCTTGGCTGATCTCTACCGCGAGTTCGGGGATTGGGAGGGGGCGGCAGGCGCTTATCACTCCCGCACCCCGGATCACGCCGCGCGGTATCTGAGAACCTATCGCACCCATTTGGCAGCGCTTGGCGATGCCCCGTCCGGCGGCGCTGCCCCAAGGGCGGCTACACTCGCACCGCGGGTAAACAGCTTTCCGCTCCTGCAAGCGGGGTTGGGCGGGGCCCGCGGCCTGGGCTCCCTTGTCCCGCAGGTCCAGGCTCCCGCCGGGCGCCTCGCCGGAGGTCGCCCATGACCGAGATTCGGACCCTCTTCCAACCCACAATCCTCTTTGCCCTGGCACTGATGGCGGTGATTGTGATGATGATCCTGCCGGTGCCGTCTTGGGTCTTGGATATCGGGCTCGCGGGCTCCTTCGGGCTGGCCATTCTGATCTTCACGGTCACGCTTTTTGTTGAGCGACCGCTCGATTTCTCCTCCTTTCCGACGGTCCTTCTTGCCTCGCTGATGCTGCGGCTGTCGCTGAACGTCTCGTCGACCAAACTCATCATTGGGGAGGGGCATACGGGCACAAGTGCTGCGGGTGGCGTGATCGAAGGCTTCGCGATGTTTGTGATGGGTGGCAGCGTGGTGATGGGGCTGGTCATTTTCGGCGTGCTTCTGATCGTGAATTTCATCGTGATCAACAAAGGCGCCGCGCGGATGGCCGAGGTTGGCGCGCGTTTTGCGCTGGATGGGATGCCGGGCAAGCAGCTGGCCATCGATGCCGATATGTCCGCGGGCGCGATCGATCACCATGAGGCCAAGGAACGGCGCGAACGCGAGCAGGCCGAGACTACTTTCTTCGGCTCCCTCGACGGGGCGTCGAAATTCGTCAAAGGCGATGCCATCGCCGGGCTTCTGATCACGCTTCTGAACCTGGTCATGGGGCTGATCATCGGGACGGTGATGCATGGGATGCCTCTTGGTCGGGCCTTTGAAACCTACTCGATCTTGACCGTGGGCGACGGGTTGGTCAGCCAGATTCCAGCAGTGATCATTGCCATCGCCTCGGCGCTTCTCTTGGCCCGCGGCGGCGCCACTGGCGCCACGGATTCCGCGCTGATCGGGCAGTTGGGCCGCCACCCTGCGGCGCTCGCCACCGTCGCGGCGCTGATGGGTGTCTTCGCGCTGGTCCCCGGCCTGCCGTTTCTGCCCTTTGTCCTCGGGGCCGCGGCCTTGGGCGCAGCGGCGGCCTGGAAATTCGCCCATCTGCGCGAAGCCGCGTCCGGCGGGGCGGAGACGGATGCCGAGATTGCCCCGCCGGAGGAGGAGAAGATCGGCGATGTTCTGGAGTTGGACGATATCCATGTGGAATTCGCGCCCGACCTTGTCAGCCTCGCACTGGACCCGGCCACCGGGCTCGACGCACGGATCCGCAATATGCGCGATCACGTAGCCCGCGGCTTCGGCGTGATCCTGCCAGAGATGCGGCTGACCGACCGCGCTGATCTGCCCGCGGGCACCTATGCGATCCGCATCCAAGGGGTTGAGACAGCGCGCGATTGGCTCGACACAAACGGGATCCTGGTCCTCAAAGGCGATGGTGAGGCCGGACTGCCCACCGGCCGCGACGTGTCAGAGCCGGTCTATGGCGCGCCCGCGCGATGGGTGGCCGAGGCCGACAGGGAGGCCGCCGCGCTCCTTGGCCTGACAGTCGTTGCGCCTTCGGAAGTGCTGGCCACGCATCTTCTTGAAGTCCTGAAACGCAACCTCTCCCGCCTTCTGACCTTCAAGACCTTGCAGCGCCAGCTCGATGCGTTTGTGACACTCAGCGACCCAGTCCGTTCCGAAGAAAACCGCCGGCTCTTGGATGAACTGGTGCCCGATAAGGTGCCGCTTGATCTGCTGCACGCCGTTCTGCGCCTGCTTCTGGCCGAGCAGGTCTCAATCCGGAACCTGCCCGTGATCTTGGAGGCGATTGCCGAAATCAGGCCGTCGCTGCCACAGGCTGATCTGATCTGTGAACATGTGCGCCAGCGCCTCGGCTTCCAACTGATCGCCGATTTGAAACGAGACGACGGCAGCCTGCCGCTTATTCAACTGGCCGGTCAGTGGGAGGATGTGTTCCAAGACCATCAGATGCCGGGCGATGCCGGTCTGCCTGAAATTGCGCTGCCGCCCGAAACCTTCAACGCGCTGGCCAAAAGCGTGGGCGACAAAATCGCCCAGGCCAGCGAAAACGGCACCTATGCGGCCGTGGTCACCTCGGCCTTGCGCCGCCGGTTCCTGCGCACGGTTCTGATGGCCCGCGGCATCACCAACCCGGTCCTGTCTTTTGAGGAGATCGGCCTAGATGGAAAACCGGCGCTGGTCGGCCTGGCCGCCCCATGATTGAGGCCCTGGCCAGTCTCTTTCCGATCTTGCAAGGATGGATCGCGCTCAGCGTCGCGGTCTTCTTGCGGATCGGCGCGGCCTTCCTGGTTCTGCCCGCCTTTGGGGAGGCCTTCATTCCCATGCGCGTCCGCCTTGGCGCGGCCTTGGCCTTCACCGCGATCCTGGTTCCGGCTGTCGGCCCCGACCTGATCGATCTGGCGCCGGGACAATTGCCGCCGACCCGCTTCTACCTAACCGAGGCGACCTCAGGCCTTCTGATCGGAATCGCGCTCCGCCTCGTGGTTCACGGCCTGCAAATCGCGGGCGTGATCGCGGCCCAGGCCACGTCGCTTTCGCAAATCATGGGCGGCGCCCTGCCCGAGGCGCAACCGGCGATGAGCAACCTATTGCTACTTGCGGGCCTCACGCTTGCGGTCATGGCGGGCCTGCATGTGCATCTGGCTGAGGCCTTCCTGGCCTCCTACCAAATCCTACCTGCGGGCGTCTTCCCGTTAAGCGCCGATGCAGGCAGCTGGGGCGTGGCGCGGGTTGCCGCCAGCTTCTCCTTGGCCTTTTCCCTGGCCGCGCCGTTTCTGATCGCGTCGCTCCTCTACAATGTCGCCCTTGGCGTCATCAACAAAGCGATGCCGCAGCTGATGGTGGCCTTTGTGGGCGCCCCGGCGATCACATTCGGGGGGCTGTTCCTGTTGCTTGTGACGGTGCCTTTCATCCTGCCAGTCTGGTTCACCGCGTTTGAAGCCGCGCTTGCCAACCCGTTTGGAGCGCCCTGATGGCCGAAGACCAACCAAACGCCGATAAGCCGTTTGACCCCACGCCCAAGAAGCTGGAAGAGGCGCGGAAGAAGGGCGAGATTGTCCGCTCCACCGATCTCAATACGGCGATTGTCTATGGCGGCGCGCTTCTGGGCGCTGTGCTATTTGGCCAGAGCGTGATGGCCGACCTGGGCAATCTCGCCATGGTGAGCTTTGGTCAGGCGGACCGTTTGGCCGCTGAAATCCTCTCGCCCGGCGGCGTCAGCCTCGGCGCGGGTGTCTTGGCCACCGTCATGGCCGGGTTCGCGGCTTTGATTATTGTGCCCGCGGGCCTCCTCCTCGCGTCTCTCTTTGCCCAACGGGCAATCCTCTTCACGCCATCGAAGCTCAGCCCCAAGCTTTCGCGCATCTCACCGATCTCGAATGCCAAGAATAAATTCGGCATGAACGGCCTGTTTGAGTTTGCCAAATCCAGCACCAAGCTTCTGATCTATTCCGTGCTCCTTGGCCTCTTTCTGTGGCTCAGGTCGGACAAGATCCTCACCTCGATCTATGCCTCTGACGGGCAAATCCTTGTCGCGCTTGGCCAACTCTCCATAGAGTTTCTGGGCATCGTCTTTCTGATTGCCGTGTCGATCGGGGCCATCGACTATCTCTGGCAAACGGCGGAGCATCTGCGCAAGAACCGGATGACCCATCAGGAGGTCATGGACGAGACCAAGCAGGCCGAGGGCGATCCGCATATGAAACAACAGCGGCGCCAGCGCGGATACGACATCGCCATGAATCAGATGTTGCAGGATGTGCCGAAGGCCGATGTCATTGTCGTGAACCCGACCCATTATGCGGTTGCGCTGAAATGGGATCGGCAGGCTGGCCAAGTGCCGATTTGCGTGGCCAAAGGCGTCGATGAGATCGCGGCCCGCATTCGGGAGATTGCGGCGGAACACGCCATTCCGGTCTTCCACGATCCGCCAACTGCCCGGGCACTTCACGCGAGCATCGAAATTGGCGCGCCGATTGAGCCCGATCATTTCCGCGCCGTCGCTGCCGCGATCCGCTTCGCCGATGCGATGCGCGCCAAAGCGCGGAGTGCGATCCGGCGATGACGAAACCCGCGGACCCAAGGCTGGCCGGCCTGACTCAGATCGCGACGCTTTTGTCTGATCAAGCCTGCGCGGACCTCGCCCAAGCAACCGCTGTCTGCCATGACATTGATCTGGACTTGAAGGCGCTGACCGCGCAAGCGGCAGCCATGCGCGAGAATGCGGGTGATCTGGCGGATGGGGCAGTGCTTGCCTACGCCCTTCGCGCCAACCATGCCCGCCGGGCAACGCTTCTGCAAAAGCTGGCGCGAGCGCAAGCCCGACGCCTGGACCTCTTGCGACAGGCACAATCGGCGGAGGGCAGACGCCAGGCTTTGGAAAGCTTAAATGGTCACGCGTCCTGACGGACGATATCGACGATCAGAACGTCGCTCGCGATCTCACCCAAAACGCCAACAGCCGCCTCGCGCAGCGCTTCGCGAAGGGGCAGCATCGCCTCGGAGGCCGTGAAGCTGCCATCGAAGCCGCCGGCATTGGCATGGGCAAAAAGCACGCGGAGAAAGGCATCCCTGAGCCGCGGCTCGCGCTGATAAACCGCTTCGTTCTGCCCCGGCGCGACCTCGACGGTAAGCGACAGAACCGCCATCGACCGCACGGTGCCATGGCGCACGATCGGCACGATGAATTGGTTGTTGAGCCGCACGTATTCGCGATCGGCGTTTGGGCCGGGGGCATTCTCTTCGGTCTCCTCCGCGGCCTCCGCATCATCATCACCCTCTTCCGCCTCCGCCGGAGAGGCCTCAGCCTCAAGCGCGGCCTCATCCACGCCGTCCGAGGCGTCGCCGCCGCCCAACATGAGCCCCGCGGCGACGCCGCCGCCGAGACCGGCCAGAAGAAAGACAAACGGGATCAGAATACGCAGCATGGGCGTCCTTTAGAATGGCAGAAGAATATCGGCGACCTGCTGGCCATAACGCGGCTGCTGCACATCGGTGATCTGCCCGCGCCCGCCATAGGAGATCCGCGCCGCGGCGATCTTGTCATAGGTGATCTCATTCTGGCGCGAGATATCCTCAGGCCGCACATAGCCCGAGATCAGAAGCTCCCGCACCTCGAAATTCACCCGCACCTCTTGTGATCCTTCCAGGCGCAGCACCCCGTTCTGAAGCACATCTGTGACCGTGGCCGCGATGCGCAAGGTCAGCTCTTCGTTGCGGCGGATCGAGCCATCGCCGCCGGAGCTGCTGGAGGAGGTGGTGTTAACCGCATCAGCCATGGTGGCCCCCTCGGGCAAAGTCTCATCAATGCGTTGTGGAATGCCGAAGAGGGACGGCAGCGACAATTGCTCCGACCCGTTGCGGGCGCGGTTGGAGGAGTTCGAGATCTCGGCACTTTCGTCGATCTCGATCACAACGGTCACGATGTCGCCGCGCTGGCTCGCGCGCCTGTCCCCCAGAAGCGAGCGCCGCCCGGCTGTCCAAAGCGAGGCCGCTTCGGGGATATCGGTATCCTGAAGCGCGACAGGCAAGGGAGCCGAGGCCATGGCAAAAACCTCATTACCCGCAACGGGCGAGGTCAAGGCAGGCGCGCGGCCCACATTCTCAAGCCGGCTGCATCCACTGAGCGCCACCGCGCCGAAGAGGCAGATAAGGGCCACGGCTTGAAGGCGGTTTTTGATCATCGATAGGTCCCTTTGCATGTCATCCACCCACCCCAATCAGCCCCGGCGCCAGCACGGTTCCGGTAACCGTGTTGCGGGAGGCGAGGTTCAAAACCCGGACCCGGTCGCCGACACCGGCACGGTCAAGCACCCGGCCTTCGGTCACAATCAGAAGGCCGTTTTGGTCATAGCGGAGGGTGACGATCTCGTTCCGCTCCACCACCGCGGGCGGGCGCAAGTCGGTGGGGCGGATCGGGCGGTTGGGATAGAGGTTCACGCGCGCTTCCATCCCAATCGCTGCCGCCGGGTCCGTGAGCGCTCCGGGGACCGTGCCCTCTGCAAGCGCCACATCGCCAGGCCCAATCACCGATTGGCCGCGGATCAGGCCGGTGGCCACCAAGGTCTCGGCCCAGACACCCCCGGTGATGCTGAGGAGGACGAGGATGAGGAGGAAACGCAGCATCTTAGCGGATCTGCGTTGTGGCGCCGAGCATCTGATCGGCGGCGGTGATGACTTTGGCATTCAACTCGTACCCGCGCTGGGCTTCGATCAGATCGGTGATCTCGCGGACCGCATCGACGGAGCTATCCTCCAGATATCCTTGGCGAATCGTACCCAACCCATCTTCGCCCGGTTGCCCGGCCAGGGGTGCGCCGGAGGCCGCGGTTTCGATGAAGAGGTTTGACCCCATCGCTTCCAGCCCGCGCTCATTGGAGAACCCGACCAGACTGAGCTGCCCCAAAAGCTCCGGCTCCACCCGGTCATCGAAATAGGCGTAGATCTCGCCATCGCCATTGATCGACAGGCTGCGTGCATCGTCGGGTACGGTGATCCCGGGTGCCACCGCATAACCTTCGGCATTCACGATCTGCCCATCGCCCGAGCGTTTCAGCGCGCCGTCGCGGGTATAGGCCGAAAGCCCTGAAGGCAGCGTGACCTCCAAGTAACCACGCCCCTCAATCGCGACATCGAGATCGCCGCCGGTCTCGGAGATCGAGCCTTGGGCGACATTCACGGTGACCGAGGCGGGGCGGACCCCGAGGCCTAGTTGCACGCCCGTCGGCACAACCGTCCCATCGGCGGCACTGATCGATCCGGCGCGGGTCATCTGTTGGTAGTGCAGATCAGCAAATTCGGCGCGGCGGGCGTTGTAGCCGGTCGTGTTCATATTCGCGAGGTTGTTGGAGATCACCTCTACCCGCATTTGCTGGGCGCTCATCCCGGTGGCGGCGATGTTTAGGGCACGCATGTCACTTGTCCTTTCCTAAAGCCCCGACTCACGACCGCGCACCAACCGTGCGCAGGAAGCCGCGGATCCGTTCATCTTCTTTGTCGAGGAAGCTTTGGCCCAGCTCGTAAGAGCGCTGAACCTCAATCATTCGCGTGATCTGGGCCACGGGGTTGACGTTCGACTCTTCCAAAAACCCTTGCAGCAGCGTGGCAGGCGGGGCCGGTTCCACGCCGCCTTCCGCCCGGAATTGCACCCCGCTTTGATGCTGAAGATCATGTGGGTCGACGGGTTGCCAGACGCCCAAAACCGAGAGCGGCCGGCCATCGGCGCTAAGCGTCCCGTCACTGGCCAGCGTGACATTGCGCACATCCGGCGGGATGAAGATCGGGGCGCCCCCGGCATCAAGCACAAAATGCCCGTCCGGCGTGACCAATTCGCCTTCGGCGCTTGGCATGAAATGCCCGGCCCGTGTCAGCGCCTCCCCATCCGGGGTTTGGACCAGGAAGAACCCTTCGCCTTCAATCGCGAAATCGAAACTGCCGCCTGTGGGGGTCAGTGCGCCTTGGTCCAGATGGATATGGCGCGCATTGGCCGTAGCCATGGAGAGGCTGCCCTCCCCCCGGCCAAGCGCGCGCACATGTTCGGCAAAGACAACACCTTCCGCGCGAAACCCTGTGGTCGAGAGATTGGCGATATTGTTCGCCACCGCCTGCATCTCGCGCAGAAGGCCCGATTGCCGGGTCAGCGTGGCATAGCTCGCGTTCTCCATCACATCCCCTCAATCAGCGGGATCAGGCGGTTGGCGAAATAGGCGCTGAGGCTTTCGGACATGAAGCCCATGGAGATCCAGAACACCGCCACAATCGCCGCCAGTTTCGGCACGAAGGTCAGCGTCATTTCCTGGATCGAGGTGAGCGCCTGGAACAGGCCCACAATCACGCCACTCATCAGGGCGACAAAGAGGATCGGGGTCGAGATCACCACCGCAATCCAAAGCCCTTGACGAAGCGTGTCGTAGAAGATCATCTCGTTCATCAGACCGGCATCCTCAGGATTTCCTGATAAGCCTCCACCACCCGGTCGCGCACGGTGACGGCGGTTTGCACGGCCAGTTCGGTCTGCGCCAAGGCGGTGACCAGCGAATGCGGATCGGCGCCCGTGGTCATCGCCGCATGGGCGGTCCGTTCGCCATTTTGGACCGTCTGGGTGAAATTCTGGATCGCCTCAGAGAAGGCTGCGCCCGGGTCAGGCTGCCCCGGCGCGCCACCCAGGGCGGGCCGGGCGGCTTGTTGCGCCTGGGCGTAACCTTGGGCGGCAAGGGAATTGCGGATATCCATCAATCAGCCTCCTTTTCGCTCAGCGCCGCAAGAGATCACTCAGGGCCGAGGACATCTGCCGGACCTGATCGAAGATCCGAAGATTGGCCTCGTAGCTCCGCTGCGCCTCGCGCGCGTCAGCCAGTTCCACAACCAGATCGACATTTGACCCCCAGTAATGGCCGGTGTCGTCGGCCATCGGGTGGCTTGGATCGTGAATTTGCGTCAGCGCGGATTGGTCGAGCCGAACCGGCCCGGTGGTTACGGCGCCGGTTACCTGGCCCTGACTACGGTCGGGTTCAAACACCGTGAGTTTGCGGCGATATCCGGGCGTATCGGCATTGGCGATATTTTCCGACAGATGCTGCAACCGGTGGGTCTGGCTGCGCATGCCACTGGCGGCGACGGAGAGGGCGGTGCTGAAATCACTCATCTGGGGGCGCTCCTTACGTCACGCGGCCTAGCGGCCCAGCGAGGTGCGGAGCACCGTCAGCGCGGATTGGTACACGGTAAGCGCCCGGCTATGGGCGCGCTGCGCCTCAACCGAGCGCAGCATCTCAGTTTCAAGCGAGACCGTATTGCCATTGGGGGAGGCGGGGCCGCCCGCATCTTCGGGCCGGAATTGCATCGCCCCGGCAATCTCTCCGGGGCGGGCACCAGGCCGATTGGCGCGGGCAAACACATCCTCGAAAGACGCGATGTCTTGGGCACGGTAACCGGGTGTGTCGGCATTGGCGATATTGGTTGCAACCACCGCCTGCCGGGCCGCGGCGTGGCGGGCGCGGGCCTGGGCCAGGCCGAAGATCTCAATTTGGTCGAACATCGGGGTTTCTCCCTCGAGCGCTTACACCAAGGCTTAACCCTGATTCCTTTAGAAACGGTAAGTGCAGGCGCCAAAATCGTGAGAGGAGACGGGGCTTTATGGCAGATCAGGTGTTCGACCCGCTGATCGCGCAGATTGCTGAGGCGCGGTCCTGTTACTCCGTGGGTCAGGTTGCGGATGTGTCGCCAAATTCTTTGCGGGTGATTGGGCTGACCCGGGTGGCCGCATTGGGGGATGTGGTGCGTTTGGGCGACGCGTTGACGGGGGAGGTTGTGCGGGTTGACCCCGCTGGATGCCTGGTGATGGCCGAGGGCAGCACCGCGGGCCTGCGCCTAGGCGCGCGTGTGATCCATCTGGGGCCGCGCAGCATCGCGCCGGGGCGGAATTGGATTGGGCGCATCGTTGACCCGGACGGCGCGCCGATCGATGGGCGACCACTTTTCCCCGGGCCGGAGCGCCGCGCGCTGAAGGCGCCCCCACCACCGCCAACGGAACGCCGTGGGCTTGGCCAAAGGCTCGATACCGGCCTGTCGGTTTTCGACACGCTCCTGCCCATCGCGCAAGGCCAGCGCATTGGTCTTTTTGCAGGCTCCGGGGTCGGCAAATCCCGGCTTCTGTCGCGGCTCGCGCGCGGGGTTGGGGCCGACGTGGTTGTGATTGGGCTGATTGGGGAGCGGGGGCGCGAAGTTCGCGATTTTGTCGAGGACACGCTTGGGCCGGAAGGTTTGGCGAAATCGGTTGTCATCGCCGCGACATCGGACCGCTCGGCGCTGACCCGCGCGCGCGCCGCCGACACGATGATGACGGTGGCGGAGTATTTCCGGGATCAAGGCGCCCATGTCCTGATGCTGGCTGACTCCATCACCCGATTTGCCGAGGCGCAGCGGGAGGTGGCTGCGGCCACGGGCGAACCGGCCAGCCTGCGTGGTTTCCCGCCCTCCATGGCGCAGCAAGTCATGTCGCTCTGCGAACGCGCCGGGCCCGGGGCGGCGGGCCAAGGCGATATCACCGCGATCCTGTCGGTCCTGGTCGCAGGCTCCGATATGGAGGAGCCCGTGGCCGATGTGATGCGCGGGGTGCTCGACGGGCATGTGGTGCTCGACCGGAAGATCGCGGAGCGCGGGCGGTATCCGGCCGTCGATCTTCTGCGCTCGGTCTCTCGCTCTCTGCCCGCGGCGGCAAGTGAGGAGGAGAACCGCCTGATTGCACTCACCCGCCGGTATTTGGGCGCCTATGACAAGACCGAGTTGATGTTGCAGGCCGGGCTTTATGCGGAAGGGAACGATCCGGTGACCGATACGGCCGTGCGGCTTTGGCCGATGTTGGATGCATTTTTAGCGTCAGAAAGCTTGGGCGGGGCGGGCCAGGCGTTTGAGGCACTAGGGCGGATTTTAGAGGCCTCTGACATGTCGGCTGCTCACTGACGGTGGAGAAAGCACTGCACTCCAAGACTTGCGAACCCTGAATCGGTGCGGTCCACCCGACTTATCGCCGGCGCTATAACCGCAACCCAATTCCCATCGCTGTCCAATCCCAAGGCATAGTTCAGAACAAGGGGCGCCTGCCGGAGGGCCGCAATCTGACAAAATCCATCTTCTATACCAAACGGCTCACCTTCTGCCAGCAGAAGCGGTAGCCGGTTCCAGCCGAGATTCTCTGTAAAAACAAATTCAACATACGAAGCCCCGCTTTCTTGGAAGGTCAGGATTCCGTCGTTGTCGACCCTTTCCTGCGCGTTGACCGCCTGTGGTAATGAGGACAGGCACAGCGCGGCAAACGACGCATACCAGCCAACGCGGTTCATTAAGGTGAAAATCTGACTGGGCATATCGATCCGTTAGTTGGATTTTAGAGGAAGGTCTCGCAAATCTACCGATATCATTCGGTTGCGTTCGTCAACGGATGAAAGTGCTGCGCGGGGCCTCTTCGGTCAGAGGTGTCCGGTGAAGGCTCGTATCAGGGATCTGCGATTGCAGGAGGCTCTATCTGGCTGTCAGACTTTCCCAGGGCGGGCGACGGCTTTTTGGATGGCTTTTCAGAGGTCTTTGGCCCCCCGTGTCTTTTGTGGTCGGGCGGGACCAAGGAGCCGCACGTGGCAGGGTGGGGTGCCCATTCCAACCTACGCCATAGGATCGGGCAGAGCCACCACTGCCCTGACGCCACCGTTGACCCGACAAAGTTCACAATCCCGGCGATCCGGCGAGGCCTATCCCGCCCCCTGCAGCAAGGTCAACGCCACCGACGCCGGTGAGAGCGCCGCGTTGAAGTCTGCGATTTGCGCGCGGGTTAGAAAGGATTTCATCAATTCGTCGATCTGCCCCGGATCGGAAAACTGTTTCAGGTCCGAGCTGCCGAGGACCCGGTTCGCCCGATCGCGAAAGTTCTCGAGCTGCTGATCCAGATCAAGCCCGGCGATGGCCGTGGGCAGGCCAAGGGCCACCTCGAAGACCTGACGGAGGGGCGGGTTGCCAAGCACGGATAGCCACGCCGCATCGCTGGTGATGTCGCGGTCTGCAAGCTCAGGCAGTTCGCGGGCCGCCGTCAGCGCCAAGCGCATGTCGTTATTCTCCTCCCCGATTGCGCGTTCAAACTCCTGACGCTCGAACCGGGCGAGGATTTTGTCGGCGAACCCGACCTGACTGGTCTTGGGCGGCAAGCTCTCGCCAAAGCCAAAGGCGTCGGAGAGTGCACGATACCGTTTGTCGGCAAGCCGGTTGGAAAGGGCGTCATCTGCCGTCACGCCCTCTTCAAGGACGGTGCGGATGAAGCCGCGGTTGGGCAGGTCCTCTTGCAGGCCGAAGGCGCCAAGGGCGACCTGGAGGAGGCGGTAATCGCCAACCAAGTCCTCGGCGCTTTGGACCGAGCCGATCTGCTCTCGAAAGTACTGCATGTCCCGCTCGCGCACCGGCGCAGCCGTGAAGGCCGCTTGCTGATCAGCCATGGTCCGGTTGAGGAACGTCCAGCCGGCATAACCGGCGAAGGGGACAAAGGGTTGAAAGCTCATTGGCTTGTGGTTGCCAGGTACCGCTCTTCCCGGGGCAGAAGCGACCGGAGCGCCTTGAGGGCCTGATAGGTTTGGCCATTGACCAGATGATCGGTGGCGGCCGCCAATTGTGCCCGGCTGTCAGGATCGGTGAACACCTGGCTCAACTGCTCCATCCCGCGCAGGATCTGCAGTTTCGCCTCTTCGAAATCCGCGTCGCCTGACAGGACCAACTGCGCGATATAGCAGACCCGGCGCACGGGCGTGGTCACCTCATCGGGGTGGATCGCGTCGCGCAGCCTGAGGATATGAGCATTTGGCGTCATGATGGACAGGCGCGAGCGGCGATCCCCGTTTTCGACAACCGCGCCATTGATCAAGACGCGTTCTTTCGGGCTGAGTTTCAGAACCAGGCCGCTCATGCCGCTTCCGCCTCTCCGCGCAACCCACGCATGACGGCGGTGTTGATCTCGATCAGTGGCGCAAGCGAGGCACCGTCATTCAAGACCTTGCGGCTGTGCAGCATGGTGAACTCACAAAGATAGAGGATTTGCGCGCGGATCTGATCAGGTAGCGCATTGCCGTCATCGGCGACATCGGTTGCCAGAAGCGTCCAGAGCCGGCGATTGTCATGAAGTGCCGCGGCGCGTTGGCCCATGGGGCTGGTCTTGGCGCTGGCCTTGGTCAATTGCGCGGTGACACGTTCGAAGGCGGCGTATTCGGTGCCGCGGTCGGTGCGGGTGGGCGAAGCCGCCTGTCCATAGGCGGAGCGAGCCAGATGAGATGCAGTCACGGGAAAAAGACTCCTTACGGGGGGGACGAGAGGGTCGGGGCGAGGTTGGAGGAAGAAGGGGGTGGACCCGGCGCCAAGGAGGTTGGCGCCGGGTCCGGATCAGCTTACCGGAAGAGCTGCAGGATACTCTGCGGCGCCTGATTGGCGATCGAGAGCGATTGCGTCGCCAGCTGCTGCTGCACCTGAAGGGCTTGCAGCCGGGCCGAGGCCTCTTCCATATCGGCATCGACCAGCGTCCCGATCCCCGATTTCAGCGAGTCGATCAGCTTGCCGACAAAGTCGGATTGCGTTTCGATCCGGCCTTGGGCAGAGCCAAAACCGGCGGCCGCGTCAATCGAGGTCTGGATCATGGTCTCGATATTATCGAGGGCCGCATCCGCGCCAGCATTTGTCGTCACGTCAATATTGTCGAGACCGAAGAGGCCGCCCGAGGCTGTGCCGCCATCCATGGCCGCCGTGGCGAGGGCCAGGTTCGAGCCGCTATTGTCGATCTTCAGGCTGGCTTGCCCGGTGGTTTCGTTGATCGCCACTTGCGTGGTGATCCCCGTCAGGCCCGCGCTGTCGATGGCGGTTTTCAGGCCGCGCGCAACATCGGCAAAGGTCTCACCCTTACCAGCGGTATAGAAATAGCCCGTTCCACCAATCGACACCTGGTAGCTGTTGCCTTCCGCCACGCTGGCGCCAGCGGTGAAGAAGATCTCTTCAGCGCGCTGATCAACCGTCGCGGCCTCCGTCGTCGTGTTGCCGGTGGTCGCGCCATTGATGGCCTGGAAGTAAGCGTTGCCGTCACCACCCGAAACCGCATCGGTGATCGAGACATCCAGGCTTTCAAAGGCCCGGGTCGAGGTCACCACGATCTGGTTCGTGCTGTTGGTGGAGAAGGTCACACCTTCAAGGTCCAGCGCCTGCAGCGCGGTCACCAGTGCGTCACGGGCGTTGGTCTCGGTCTGGTTGTCGGCCGCCGCCGTGTAGGTCACGCTTTGACCCGCAACAGTGATGGTTGTGGCATCACCGGTATCCCAACCGGTGGTCTGCGCAAACTCGATCACGGCGGTGTTGCCGGTGGCCGAAAGCGTGCCGCCTGCATAGGTGGAGCCGGCTGCGGCATCGAGGATTTGACCGGAGAGATCAGTGCCACCCGTGCCGACACCATTGGTGCCCGCCGTGGTGCTCAAATCCTGGCGATCGACCTGGATGTTCGCGGCATTGGTTGTCCCGTTGGCCAGCCGGTCGAGCGAGGACAGAATGTTCACTTCCTCGGTGCCTTGGACCAGGTTCAGCCCGTTAAACTGCGCGGCCCCCACAACCGATGAAATCTGATCCCGCAGGGCGTCGATGTCGGTTTGGATTTTCTCGCGGTCCACGTTCTGCTCCTGCGCTGCAACGATCTTACCTTTGATCTCAGTGAGCAGATCGGTGACGGTCTCAGACGCATTCCGCGCCACCGCCACAGTCGATTCGCCCAAGCTCAGGCTGTCAGAAATGGCCTTGAAGCCCTTCACATCGGACTCCATGACTTTGGAAATCGCCCAGACCGCGGAGTTGTCCTTGGCCGATGCGATGGATTTACCGGTGGAGATTTCGCCCTGCACTTTTTGCAGGTTAGAATTGACCTGTTTCAGGGTCTGCAGCGCCACCATCGCGCTGGTATTCGTCAGAATGCTGGACATCTGTTGCCCTTCCTTTTTGCGTTCGTGGCGCGTGTTCTGCGCCGGGATCATCCAATGCCCGAGGCCGGGCAATGCGGAACGTCTTTCTGACGTATGCGACGCGAGGCTTAGGCCCGGTCACGCCACCGCATGGTGCAGGGGCGACACTCGCGGCAAAGCTCTAATAAGCTCCTAAAGTCTCAGGCTAAGTGCGTGGGATTTTAGGCGAATGCCCAAGGTCTTGCGATTTAGCTGCGCCGCTCAACCGAGGGCCGGGCGCGACCAATTGCAGCTTGCCGCCCCATCGCGTCATAACCGGTGAAGGCCGGTTCCGGCTTGGCCCGCAGATGCGCCTCAGCCGCGCGCAACCCATTGAGGGCCGCCGAGAGCAGCTCCGCCTGGCGCGTCGCCTCCCCTTTGACCGCTTGCAGCGCCGGTTCATCGCCCATGTCCGGACGGACCTGTTCCAAGGCTCCTGCCGCCCGGATCAGCGTTGGGGCAAGCTTTCGGAGCGCCTCAAAATCCCCTTTGCGGAGGTCTTCCCTCTGACGCTCAAGAAGGCTGGATATTTGCCGAGCCTGGGCCGCGGCGCTCATGAGACATCTCCCCCAGACCGCGCCACCAAGGACCGAAACAGATTCTCAGCCAGGCCGATCCCACCCGACGCGGCCATCGCGCGCGCATGTTCCAATCTGAGGAAGGAGGCAAACTGCTCCTCCCCCGCGCCACCGCCAAATGCGCCCCGGGCTTCGCCGAATCGGGCTTGTTTCAACATCTCGGCCAGGAACGCCGCCTCAAGCTCCTCAGCCGCATCACGCAGCGCGACCTCACGCGCGGGCGGATTGGCGGTGTCAGCGCCGGGCGTCGGCAAGCTGGGGGAAAGGTCATTCGTAGGCGTCATCGGATCAGGTCGGCGCAATTCTATTCATTTGAGGGCCAGCATGACGGATCGGCGTAAAGAATTGGTAAGGCGTGTGCGCGATGTTTGGCGGAACGTGATCAGAAACCGGACCGCATAGAACATGCACTCTCCGTTTATCCAGATCGGCGCAGCCCTGAAGATGGGTCAGACCGAGATACAATCTGACGCCCCTGCCACGGATCCCGATGGTGAGGGGTTTGCCCTTTTCACAACTGAGCTTAGCGTTTCCGATGACGCGCCCACTGAGAGCGGGCCGATCCTGCTGCCGGTTATGCCCGACGCGATCGCGGCACCTCCGACATCGACCACCGAGCAGGCGTTTGCTTTCGAAACCCTTGGCGGTGGGGACCCGGCTGTGACCGTGCAGCCTCTGCAAGGCCAAGAGGTCGCGGCATTGGCGGGTGAGGACGATTCTGCGAAGGCCCATGAGGTGTCTCACGAATCGGCGTCTCCATTGAGTGAGATCGCGCCGAAACTGGCGGCGGACCGTGCACCAGCGGAATCGGAAGGCGCGACCCCGGCGGAGCCATCCCCGGTGCAAGACCCGCGTCCGTCCTTGAGAGAATCGGTCCAACCAACGGAAGCTAGTGCCTCGGCTGACGCGCATGTACCGGCGACTCCGGCCAAATCCGGCATGGAAACAGACGCTGCGTCCACGACGCCACAAACGGAAAAGGCTGCGTTCAACACTCCGCCCACGACGCTGGTTGCCTCGACCACGCCCACCGCCAATCCTGCCGCCCCGGTGCCGACGCCAAGACCCGTCGCAACCGATCACAGGGCGGAGCCCGGTACGCCGGTTCCGACCCGGGATACGAGAGCACGCGATCGCGCTGCCGAGGTCCCTCCCACACCGACATCACCCGGGCGCGAAAACCAAGGCGCTGGCACTGGCGCAGTGATTGCGAAGGTCGAGCGTAGTACGTCCAGCGCACTGGTGCAGCTCACACCCGCGGGCGCGCCTACACAAGACGTCAGGCCTGCCGCCAAGCAAGAGCGTGTCATTCCCGCTTTGCTTGAACCCACACCAAACGGTCCGAAGACGGCCCCAGCAAATCCCGCGCCGACAAACGCAGCAGCTCAACCACCCGTCGGCCCTCCGACTACACCGCAACCAAACCTGACCTCCCCTGTCCAGGCGAAGTCATCTGCGACCGATATGGAGTTGGCAGACACCGTCCGGCGCAAAGTGCCCACGGAGGTGATCGCCCCGCCCCCGAGGGGCGAGACCACCACAGGTCAGGTCCAAACAGGTCCGCAATCGCCCACACCGACGACGGCCACACCCATCACCGCTTTGCCCGCGAGTTCGGACCTCGGCCCGCTCAGCGCTTTGGCGCCAGGTGAGCCTCTGGCTGAGACCTCCGACCACCTCCTTGCCGCGATCGGTTCCGCCAGCACAATCGGCGCCAGCACCGGGCTTCAGACCACGCCGATGGCCCAAAGCGCGGGCGCCCAGATGGTCAGTGCGATGCTGGCCCACATGGCGAGCCCCGCCCGTGACCAGCCGCTTGAGATTGCGCTCGACCCGCCTGAACTCGGCCGGGTTCGGATGAGCCTCAGCCAGGTCGATGGCGTCCTCACCCTGTCGATCCTCGCCGACCGGCCCGAGACGCTCGACCTCATGCGCCGCCATGTGGAGCTTTTGGGTCAGGAATTCACGCGCGCCGGCCTCGGCAATACCGAGTTCAGTTTTGGCCAAAGCAGCCATCGCGAGCGGGGCGCGGAGGGAACCGACCCACAACCAACTGAAACGCCACAAGCCACCGCCGATATGGGCCAAGGCCCCAGTACAATCCGGCCAGGCCATAACGGCGCGCTCGACCTGAGACTCTAGACCGGAGATCACCCCATGGATGTCGTCCAAACCAGCCAGCAACGTCAGACCGGGGTCAACTCCGCCGAGACGGAGCAAAATACCGGCGCGATCACCTCGGATTTCGAAACCTTCCTGGCCATGCTGACCGCTCAGATGGAGAATCAGGACCCGCTGAACCCAATGGAATCGACCGATTTCGCGACGCAACTCGCCACATTCTCCGGCGTTGAGCAGCAGGTCCTCACCAATGACCTGCTTGGCGATCTGCAGACCAGCATGAACCTGATGAATATGGGACAGTTGACCGGCTGGGTCGGGATGGAGGCGCGCGCCGAAATGCCCGCGGCCTTCGCCGGCACGCCACTGACGCTTGCAGGGACACCCCATGCCCAAGCTGACCGGATGGAGCTGGTTGTGACGGATCAAAACGGCAATACCGTCCATCGGGAGACCCTGCCCTTGAGCGATGAGAGTTTCACCTGGGCCGGTGTCGGCGCCGACGGCACACCTTTGGCCGAAGGAACCTACACATTCGCCACACACTCCTATTCCGGGGACACCCTCTTGGAGGAACGCCCCGCCCAGGTCTATGCCGAGATCGAAGAGGCTGTGCTGCGGGATGGGCAGACCTGGCTGACCATGGCGGGCGGCGTGACGATTCCGGCCGATGCGGTGCAGGGTATTCGCAACCCGTGAGGTGCGGCCAGGCCGAACACCCCTCCTTCTATGTCTCCTACCCGGAATCAAGCCGAAGGCGCCGGGCATCGACGGCGTTGCCCGTAGGCGATTTCGCAGAGGCTCTAGACTAGCAATATGCGCAGCTCGGCAATGAGG
>JANQNZ010000174.1 GCA_028279315.1 Rhodophyticola sp.
ATCTGCCGGAGGGAGGCCAGATCGACCCGGTCTCTGCCGAGGAAATCGCAGCCGCCGTCGCCACCGTGCCCGGCACGTTGCAGGATGCAGGCTTTGCAGAGGCCGCGTTCTGGATCAGCCCCGAAGGCGACCGGCTGGATGTGTCCGTGCGCGCTGCCGAGCCGATTTCACCCGATCTCGCCGTTTTCCCCGACATGGGAGCGGAGGCGAGTTTCGGGGCACCGAAGCTGAGCTTCTCGGATGCCGGACGTCAGGCCGTGGTGAGCCTGCCGATCCTCGCCATGCCCGAAGAGACGACGCCCTTCGATATCACCCTCGTCAGCACAAATGGCGGCGCCGTCTTTGACGCGACGACGCCCGCCCCCACCCCGCTTGTCGCCGATGGTCCGGCAGAGACCACTCTCCTCTGGATTCTCGGCATCGCACTTCTGGGCGGGCTGATCCTCAACGTCATGCCCTGCGTCTTGCCGGTTCTCTCCATCAAGCTGACCTCGGCCATTCAGGTGCAATCGGGCTCTCCGGCCCGTATCCGCGCCGGTTTCCTCGCCTCCGCCGCGGGTGTTCTCAGCTTCATGTGGGTGCTGGCGCTTATCCTGATCGCTGTCAGCCTTGCGGGCGGTCAGGTCGGCTGGGGCATCCAGTTCCAAAGCCCTATCTTTCTGGCCTTGATGCTGACGATCATCGCGCTCTTTGCGGCCAACATGATGGGGCTCTTTGAAATCGCACTGCCACAGGGCCTGATGACAAAGCTTGCCGATGCTGACGGAAAGCCGGGGGTTGCGGGCGATTTCGCGACCGGCGCGCTGGCTGCAATTCTGGCCACCCCCTGCTCCGCCCCGTTTCTGGGCACGGCAATCACCTTCGCACTGGCGGGCTCGACGCTCGATACGGTGCTCGTCTTCACCGCTCTGGGCCTTGGACTTGCAGCACCTTATTTCCTCGTCGCCCTGCGTCCGTCCCTCATCTCAAACCTGCCAAAGCCGGGCAAGTGGATGGTCTGGATCAAAATGGCGCTTGGATTGCTTCTGGCGGGCACCGCGATCTGGCTTTTCTTTGTGCTCTGGGGCGTGGCTGGCGGTCTGCCCGCGCTGCTCAGCCTTCTGGCCGTCGCAGCAGCACTGTATTTCCTGAGTCCGTTTGGCCACCGCCGCGGCGCGCCCGCAGGTCTGATCGTAAGTCTTTTGGCCGCGATCCTAGTGCCTGCGTTCCTGCAGGCCCCGGCCAATGCCACTACGAGTTCAGAAGTCTGGACCCCCTGGCAGATGGCGGAAATCACCGAGCACGTTGCTGACGGCAAAGCAGTGTTTGTCGACGTCACCGCAGATTGGTGCCTGACCTGCAAAACCAACAAGGCCCTGGTGCTGGACCGGGAACCCATTGCCGAACTTCTGGCCAGTGACGCGGTCGTGGCCATGCAGGCGGACTGGACCCGCCCCAACCCGGACATTCTGACCTATCTGCAGGACAATGGCCGTTTCGGCATTCCCTTCAACATGGTCTATGGTCCTTACGCCCCGCAAGGCATCGCCCTGCCCGAAATCCTGACGACGCAGAATGTCATGGATGCGATCAACACCGCGACGAGCGCGGACTAACCGCCCAATTCTGCCAGCCCCTGTTCGACCATCTGGCGCCGGGGATCATCCTCGGACAATTCATCGGTCAGCGCCTTGGCCGAGGTCAGGGCGCCGATGGCATTCTCGGTTTCCCCAAGCACCGCATAGGCGCGGGCCAGTTGCAGCCACCCTTCCAGATCGCCCGGCTCATCCTGCAACCGCTCCGCAAGACCTGAGACCATGGACCGGATGAACTCCATCCGCTCCTCGACGCTCATCTCGGATGCCGCCTCGATATCTTCCTGGGACGGTCCGCGCGGCGCGTCCGCGAAATCCGGCAATTCAATCGGGTCGAGACCAAACTCCGCCCCCATCCGGTTGATCTCGCGCTGAAAAACGGCCATCCACTCCTGCGGTGCCGTTTCCTGTGCGATCCGGTCGATCAGCATCTGCCGCGCTGCGGGGGTCTCGCCATCCTGCTCCATGCCGAGAGCGGTGTAGTAGATCGCCGCCGGGTTGGTCGGGTCAAGCTCTGCCGACCGGGCCAGTGCGGCACGCGCCTTTGGCGTCACCACCCCGGCCTCCGCGGTGATCACCGCCTCGGCATATTGCGAGAAGGTAGCTGAGGTTGCATCTTCCCGGGCGGTCAGCACCTCCCACGCCCGGATCGCATCCTCCACACGGCCCATATTCATGTAAGTCTGCGCCAGCAGCGCCCAGCCGCGGGTCTCACCCCCATCGGGGTCCGCCAGCAGGCGGGTCTCCAACTGCTCGGTCAGCGCGGCCAGATCGGAGGCGGTTTGCAATTCGCTCGACCGCTCCGCAAAAGGCACGGAGGGCACGCCCGGCGCCCCTATGGCCGTATAAATGCCCGCGGCGCCCAACGGAACTGCCGCCGCCATAATCAGGATCAGACCCAGCCCGCCCCGCTGCTCGTCAGTCTTTTGCCGGTCCTTGTCGGCAGCCAGCATCCGGCGCTTGATTTCGATCTTCGCGGCCTCTGCTTCTGACGTCGAAATCAGCCCCCGCGCCGCATCGCGATCCACTTCGCTCAACTGATCTTTGAAAATCGCAAGCGCGCCCTCGGCGCGGTCCAAAGTATCTGCATCACGCCGCAGGACAGGCCAGACGACGGAGACCGCGCCAATTGCAGCCAGAAGGATGAGACCCACCCAGAACATCACTTCTTGTCCTGCTCCAGAAGGGCGTCCAGCCGCGCCTGCTCCTCCGCGCTCAGACCCTCCGCGGCGGCGGCCTTGCGGGTCCGGGTAAGCGTCAGCACAACCGCCGATGCGCCAATGAGCAGAATCAGGATGGGCGCCCCCCACAGCAGATAGGTGGACGGCTTCAGCGGCGGTCGGAACAATACAAAATCCCCGTAGCGCGCCACGAGGAAATCGTAGATTTCCGCATCGGTGTTGCCCGCAACCAACCGTTCCCGGATCAGAATGCGCAGGTCACGCGCCACCCCGGCATTGGAGCTGTCAATCGGTTCGTTCTGACACACAACACAGCGCACATTGGCGCTGATATCCCGGGCACGTTGCTCCAGCACCGGATCGTCCAGCACCTCGTCGGGTTCCACCGCCCAAAGCGGTGTCGCAATCACCAAAAGAAGGAGAAACAGCCGCCTCATGCACCAGCCTTTGCGGCCTCGATGGCCTCCATCAGGCGCTTCATCCCATCGCCGACCACAGGGCCCGCCTCGCGATAGAGAATTGTGCCATCGGCCCCGATCACGAAGGTTTCCGGCACACCCGTGACACCCCATTCGATGCCCGCACGACCCGAGATGTCGTAGCCGATCCGGGCATAGGGATTGCCCAATTCATCAAGCCAGGCGACGGCATCCTCGGCCTTGTCCTTGTAGTTGATCCCCATCAGCGGAATGCCCTCTTCCTCGACCAGACGCGTCAAAAGCGGATGTTCCGCGCGACAAGGTCCGCACCAGGACGCAAAGACATTGACCAACATCAGCTCACCGCTGCCCTGCAGATCGGCCTCGCTCAGGCCCGGCGTTTCCAGCCCCGGCACAGCGTCCAGCGCAAAACTTGGCACGGGCTGGGAAATCAGCACAGACGGGATCGCATTCGGATCGCGGTCGCCGGTCAGTCCCCAAAAGAAGAACCCGCCCAGAAAGGCAGCCACCGCAAGCGGTATGAAAAACAGAAGGCGTTTCATCATGTTACTCCGCAGGCGTCGCCGCCAAAGGGGCCTTAGACTTGCGCGGCGCACCGACCCGCAACCGGCGATCCGACAGGGACAGTAGGCCCCCCAGAACCAGCAGCACCGACCCGAACCAGAGGAAATTCACCAGCGGCTCGTAAAGCGCACGCAACACCCATTTGCCCGAGGCATTCTCCGCGGCTGGTTCGGAAATCGAGAGATACAGATCGCCCGCCAGTGTTTGGCGGATCGCGCTTTCGGTGGTGGTGGAGCGCGCCACCGGGTAGGTGCGGCGCTCGGGATAGAGCGTGGTGACAAATTCACCACCGCGCTCCACCCGGATCGTTGCCACCTGCGCGAGGAAGTTCGGCCCGCGTTCATTTTCCAGTTTCTCAAAGGTCAGATCGAACCCGGCAATCTCGATTTGCGTGCCAGGGGTCGCGAACGTCACCTCCTCCTCTTTCCAGGCGGAGGAGCCGATAACACCCATCATCACAACACCGATACCGATATGCGCAAGCGTCATCCCGTGGGAGGCGCGCGGCTGACGTCGGATGCGCGCCCATATCCCCGATTGCCAGATTTTGACGCGGCGAGCCCATTCCCAAAAGGAGGCCGCAATCAGCCAGACTGCGATGCCCATGGAAATCACCGCCAACACCGGACCGTCCGTGACCAGATACCACAGGATCAGCGTGGCGATCACGGTTAAAGCGATTAGAAATTTTAGACGCATTAACACGCCTGCCAGATCGGCGCGTTTCCAACTCAGAAACGGACCGAGCCCCATGACAATGATCAGCGGCAGCATGATCGGAATGAAGGAGGCATTGAAGAACGGCGCGCCTACCGAGATTTTCTCGCCTGTGATGCCCTCCAGAAACAGCGGATAAAGCGTGCCGAACAGAACCGTCGCCGTGGCCGTCGCCAGAAGAAGGTTGTTAATCAGAAGCCCGGCTTCGCGGGAGATCGGCGCGAACAACCCGCCGCCCTCCATCGCCGGGGCCCGGGCCGCGAACAAGGTCAGCGACCCGCCAATGGACACGGCCAGAAGCCCCAGAATGTAGAGGCCCCGTTCAGGGTCCACGGCGAAGGCATGAACCGAGGTCAGGAGCCCCGACCGCACGATGAACGTGCCGAGCAGGGACAGCGAAAATGTCAATATCGCCAGCAGGATGGTCCAGCTTTTGAATGTATCGCGCTTCTCGGTAACAATCGCCGAATGCAAGAGCGCCGTGCCCAGAAGCCAGGGCATGAACGACACGTTCTCGACCGGATCCCAGAACCAC
>JANQNZ010000178.1 GCA_028279315.1 Rhodophyticola sp.
CCGGATCGTGATAGGCCGCCTTCGCCGCCTCATAACTCGGGAACTCAATCACCACATGGCGCTCATACGCCTCCCCCTCCAGCATCTCCGACTTCCCACCGCGGATGATGAATTCCCCGCCCAGATTGGCCAGGATCGGCGTGTCACGGCGGACATATTCCGGATAGGCCTCCGGATCGGTGACGGTGATATGACCGATGATGTAACCTTTGGGCATGGGGGTGGCCTTTCCTTCTAAATGTCGACGCCTGAGCTGTCATTTCCCGCTACCCTATCCCCGCGCGGCAGGCAAAGCCCAGGCTCTCGCTTGCATGTCACGAAACTTGTCCCCATCTGGCGCTTGGCGTAATCACCAAGGCCTGATCCGAAGCCCAAAGGCACCGCTCGCCCTTCATGTCCGCCCCCGACCTGACCAATCCCCCCCGCGCCGCAAGCGGAGAGATGGCGCCCACACATCTGTTGGGCCGCCTCTGGCGGGAGCATGTGAAGGCCTATTGGCCCCGGATGATCGCGGCCCTGGTCCTGATGACGATTGAGGGCGCGACCTTGGGCGCGGCGGCCTATCTGATCCAGCCCTTGTTCGACCAGGTCCTCGTCACCGGCAACACGGCCATGGTCACCTGGGCGGCCTTTGCGATTGCCGGGATCCTGCTCGTGAAAGCGGTTGCGGGCTTTGGCCAGCGGATGATCATCGTGTCGATTGGCCTGAAAGTGGTGACCGAGTTGCAAGCGCGGCTTCTGAACCACCTTCTCACTCTCGATGGGCGCTATTTCCAAGACCACGCGCCAGGCGCCCTGATCGAACGGGTGCGGGGCGACACCACCGCCTTGCAGGCGCTCGCCTCCTCGGCGCTGATGACGGCGGGTCGCGACACAATCGCGCTTGTCTCGCTTCTGGTTGTCATGTTCGCAACCGATTGGCGCTGGTCACTCCTGGCGCTTGTTGGCGTGCCGCTCATGTTCTTCCCCGTTGTGGCCCTGCAACGGCTGATCCGCGGCTTCACCCATGCCGCGCGAGAGGCGGCGTCGCGGCTTTCCACCCAGATGGATGAGATTTTCCACGGTATCCAGTCGATCAAGGTGAACCGGCTGGAACGGCATCAATCGGAAGGCTTTCAGTCCGAGGTCAACCGGTTCCTTGGTCAACAGCGGCGGGCGGAACGCAGCAAGGCGGCCACACCCGCCATGGTTGACATCATGGCGGCGGGTGCCTGCCTGTTGGTGCTGATGGTCGGCGGCGCTGAGATCGTCGCGGGCGAAAAGACTGTTGGGCAATTCATGTCCTTCTTCACCGCCCTGGCGCTGGTGCTTGACCCGGTCCGCAGGCTCTCGAACCTGTCGGCCCAAATCCAGGCCGGGCGCGCCTCCCTCGAACGCCTTTATGAGGTTTTAAATGCGCGGCCCCATATCTTCTCACCGGCCAGCCCCAAGCCGATCGACACTGGGGATGTGAGTTTTGACAACGTGCATTTCGCCTATGGCGACGCAGCCGTGCTGAACGGGCTCAGCTTTACCGCGGAAGAGGGCAAGACCACGGCGCTGGTTGGCCCATCCGGCGCGGGCAAAACCACGGTTTTTGGGCTTCTGACCCGGCTGATTGACCCGGTCTCGGGCGCTGTCCGCATCGGCGGCACCGCCACGACAGAGGTTGATTTGCCCGATCTCCGTGACCGGATTGCCCTTGTCGGCCAGGAAACCGCGCTTTTTGATCAGAGCATTCATGAGAATATCCGGCTCGGCCGTCTGGACGCGAGTGAGGCCGAGATCCGCGCCGCGGCAGAAGCCGCCTCCGTCCTGGAATTTGCCGATGCGCTGCCGGACGGGCTTGCCACACCGGTTGGCCCCCGCGGCTCAGCACTCTCGGGTGGGCAGCGGCAGCGGGTGGCGATTGCCCGTGCGATGCTAAGGGACGCGCCGATTCTGCTCCTTGATGAGCCCACATCCGCCCTTGACGCAAAGTCAGAACTTTTGGTGCAAGAGGCCCTCACACGCCTCAGCGAAGGCCGGACAACCCTGGTGATTGCCCATCGCCTGTCCACGATCCGCGCCGCGGATCTGATCCTGGTCATGGATCAGGGTCGGGTCGTAGAGCGCGGGACTCACACGGAATTATTGGCCTCAGGCGGGGTTTATGCGCGGCTTCACGCGCTGCAATCGGCGGGTGAGGGCGCGGACCCCCAAGGTGCCCTGGACCACGCCGATGACACGCGCCCAAACAAAGCTTGATTTGACTTTCTCGTGAGCTGTCCCGAGATTTGGCGCGGGGACTGCGGCTCGGGTGGGTTCACCCGCGCCAAGGTAAGTCTTGCTGTCATGCGAAGGGCCTGAATGTGCTGACGCGGAAGGTGTCTCGGATACGTAAGCTGATCGCCGCCTTCTACGGTGGGTGTTTGGCCGCGACCCTGACCGCCGCGCCTGGCCCTGCACAGCAGGTGACAGCCTCCTCCGCGACACCGGCCAATGTCGCGGCGCGTACCGCCGATCCCGATGGCTCTCGCCTGGCGACCTATTATCATCAACTCGAACAACAGCTGATGGAGGCGGGCCGTCTCAGGCAAGACCGGAGCCCCCATGGCATCCGCCTCGACGCCGAAAGCCTGGCGGAGAGCTTTATGCAGATCGCCATGCGCTCAGAATACTCGCTTCGCGGTGGCGGCACCAACCGGTCCGGCCATGCCGCGCCGCTTCGGCGCTGGACACAGCCGGTGCGGATCGGCGTACGGTTTGGCATGTCCGTGCATGCCGCCCAACAGCGCGCCGATATGGCCGCCGTCGGCAATGTTGTGCGGCGTTTGCAAAACGCGACAGGGCATCCGGTGTCGATCAACGCCAACGCGCCGAATTTCCACGTGTTTGTGGTGAATGATGGGGAGCGGGGCAGCCTTGGGCCCATCGTGCGCCAACTGGTCCCCGGTATCAGCCGCGCCGCGGTGAGTGCCATCACCGGCATGGGTCGGCATGTGTTCTGCATGGTTGTCGCCGTGCCAGGTGCCGATCCGTCCCAAGGCTATAACCAAGCGATCGCCATCATCCGCGCCGAACACCCGCCCCGGATGCGCCAAAGCTGCATTGAGGAGGAGTTGGCCCAAGGCATGGGGCTTGCCAATGACAGCCCGGCCGCCTGGCCGTCGATCTTCAATGATGATGAGGAATTCGGGGTCCTCACCCGGCATGATGAGCTTCTCTTGCGGATGCTCTACCACCCGTCCTTCCGGCCCGGCATGAACGAGGCGCAAGTCGCTCAGCTTCTGCCGCAGGTCGCTAGCCAACTCGCGCCGCATCCCTGATCGCACGTCGCGACCTAGGCCTGTGGCCTGACACTTCAGTCGCCGTCGGGGGAGGGGTGTGGTGCCGCAGGGGAGGATTGAACTCCCGACCTCACCCTTACCAAGGGTGCGCTCTACCACTGAGCTACTGCGGCCAGTCGGCGGTGGATTAGACCCAATCGCCCAATGACGCAAGCGCAATCTGGACGCTGTTTGCCCGCTCATGTAGAGGAGGGGGCATGGCGGAGAAATCCGGAAAAACAAGCCGCGAAGAGGGCGGAAAAACCCGCGACGATCGGCTGAAATCGGCGCTTAAGGCAAATCTGCAGCGCCGGAAGGCACAGGCACGGGCGCGGAAGGCCGCGGCGGAGAAGAAAGAGTAGGGCAGGCATGGACTCGATCATCGTTCACGGCAATGGGCCGTTATCAGGGCAAATCCCGGTCTCAGGCGCCAAGAACACCTGTTTGAAGCTGATGGCCGCGGCGCTTCTGAGCGATGAGCCGCTGACGCTGACCAATGTGCCGCGGCTGTCGGATATCCGCACGCTCAGCACGCTGCTGCAATCCCATGGCTGCGAGGTGGCGCTTCTCCAGGACGAACGGGTCATGGTCCTTTCGGCGCGGGAGATCACCAACCGGAAGGCCGACTATGAGATCGTCCGGAAGCTCCGCGCCTCCTTCAACGTGCTTGGGCCGCTTCTGGCGCGGGAGGGGGAGGCGATTGTCTCGCTGCCGGGCGGCTGCGCAATTGGGGCGCGGAAGGTCGATCTGCATATGATGGCGCTGGAGACGCTTGGCGCCGATATCGTGTTGGAAGAGGGCTATGTGCACGCGACAGCACCGAAGGGCCTGACAGGTGCGGTGATCGAGTTTCCTTTCGTGTCGGTTGGGGCGACGGAAAACGCCCTGACGGCAGCGACGCTGGCGCGCGGCACCACCGTGATCAAGAACGCGGCGCGAGAGCCCGATACGGTCGACCTGGCGAAATGCCTGACCGAGATGGGGGCGAAGATCAGCGGGGCAGGGACCTCCGAGATCACGGTTGAGGGGGTCGAGAAGCTCCACGCCGCGACCCATCGGGTGATCCCAGACCGGATCGAGCTTGGCACCTTCATGATCGCGCCTGCGATTGCCGGGGGGGAGGTGGAGTTGCTTGGCGGGCGCCGGGACCTGCTGGAGACCTTCTGTGAGAAGCTAGAGGAGGCCGGGGTCGAGATTGAGGAGACCAATCACAGCCTCAAAGTTTCGCGCAAGAATGGCGGGGCGAAAGCGGTCGATGTCTCCACTGCGCCCTTCCCGGGCTTCCCCACCGATTTGCAAGCGCAATTCATGGCCCTGATGTGCACCGCCGAGGGCACCAGTGTCTTGGAGGAGACGATCTTTGAGAACCGGTTCATGCATGCGCCGGAATTAATCCGCATGGGGGCCGAGATCGACGTGCATGGCGGCACGGCCACTGTCACCGGGGTGGAGGGATTGAAGGGCGCGCCGGTCATGGCGACCGATCTGAGGGCCAGTGTCAGCTTGATCCTTGCCGGCCTGGCCGCGGAAGGGGAAACGGTTGTCTCCCGCGTCTATCACCTCGACCGGGGGTATGAACGGATTGAGGAGAAGCTCTCTGCTGTGGGCGCGCGGATTGAGCGGGTTCAAGGCGATGGTTGAAGACGCCCGGTTTGAAGACGCGGGCGAAGGACCGGTCGCGCTTCGTGCGCTTGATGCCGATGACTTGAAGGTCATCTCGGCCCTGACCCAGGACGCGGTCTTTCCGATCACCGAGATACAGTGGGACCGGACACGCCGCCGCTTTGCCCTGCTTTTGAACCGGTTCCGGTGGGAGGATCGGGGACGCCACGGGCCCGAACGGGTCCAGGCGCTGTTGGTCATCGAAGACGCGATGGCCGTGGCGAGCCAGGGGGTCGACCAAGCGGACAAAGATTTGGTCTTGTCCATTCTGGCTTTGGACTGGACCCCAGGCGAGGACGGGACGGGCCGGATCACGCTGGTCTTGGCCGGGGATGGCGCCGTTGCCGTGGAGGTCGAGGCGCTGGAGGTCACGTTGAAAGACGTGACCCGGCCCTATGTTGCGCCCTCGGGCAAGGCGCCCGACCACCCGGAATGACTCTGCGCCGGTTGAGCCCTGAGGACTGGGCCGCGTTTCGCGACATTCGGTTGGAGATGCTGCTGACGGAGCCGGAGGCGTTTGGCTCCACCCATGCGGAATGGGCCGCGAAGCCCGAAGCGGAGATCATGGACTGGCTGCAAATGATCCACGCGTTCGGTGTCTTTGCTGATGACCGGCGTATCCTGTCCACCGCCGCCTGGACCCCAAAACGGGGGCAGGCTGTGGCCCATCGGGGCGAGGTGATTGCAGTCTACACCCGGTCTGAGGCCCGCGGGCAGGGATACCTCCGGCGGCTGATGGAAAGGATTGAGGGGGATGCCATCGCCGCGGGTTGTCTCCAGCTTGAGTTGGATGTGAGTGACACTAATGCCGGGGCCGAGGCCGCCTATCGCGCGCTTGGGTATGAGAGCATTGGTCAACTGCCCCGCGCCTTGCGCCATGATGGGCGGTTCTTGGGCAAGATCACCATGGTGAAAGCCTTGGATGGCTGACCCAGGCCTTCACGGCGCTTGAGCCCCTGCCGCGCGCGCGGTATCAGCGGCGGACCCCCGCTGAAGGCCAGACCTTAATGCCCCATCTCCTCAACACATCGGATGCCGATTTTGAAACCCGGTTCGCCGCGCTTCTGGAGATGAAGCGGGAGGATGCGCCGGATGTGGATGCGGCGGTGGCCGAGATCATCGCCGATGTCCGCGCGCGGGGCGACAAGGCGGTGATCGACCTGACCAAGCGTTTCGACCGTTTGGCGCTGAGGCCGGAGACTCTTGCCTTTTCCAGGGCGGAGATCGCCCAGGCCGTGGCGCAGGTTCCGGCAGAGGAACGGGCCGCGCTGGAACTGGCGGCGGCGCGCATCCGTGCTTATCACGAACGGCAGATGCCAAGTGATGAGCGTTGGACCGATGAGGCCGGCGCGACTTTGGGGTGGCGCTGGACTCCGGTCTCTGCCGCCGGGCTTTATGTGCCCGGGGGCCTCGCGTCTTACCCGTCCTCCGTGCTGATGAACGCAATCCCGGCCCAGGTGGCGGGGGTTGAGCGGCTTGTCATCTGTGCGCCCACGCCGGATGGCCAGGTCAATCCGCTGGTTCTGCTGGCGGCAGAGCTCGCGGGGGTCGACACGGTCTATCGGATCGGCGGTGCCCAGGCGATTGCAGCCATGGCCTATGGCACCGAGACGATCGCGCCGGTCGACAAGATCACCGGCCCGGGCAACGCTTATGTGGCCGCGGCTAAACGCCGGGTCTTCGGTAAGGTCGGGATCGACATGATTGCGGGGCCGTCCGAGATCCTGGTGATCGCCGATAAGGACAATGACCCCGATTGGATCGCGCTTGATCTGTTGAGCCAAGCCGAACATGACGAAAGTGCGCAGTCGATCCTGATCACCGATGATGCGGGCTTTGGCCAGGCCGTGGCAGCGGCGGTTGAGGCGCGGCTGGAGACGCTTGACCGGCGCGCCATCGCAGGCGCCTCCTGGCGCGACTTTGGCGCCGTCATCATCGTTCGTGATTTGAACGAAGCCGCCGCGCTGTCGGATCGGATCGCCCCGGAACATCTGGAGCTTTGTGTGGCTGACCCGGGCGCGCTTGCCACCCAGATCACCCATGCAGGCGCGATTTTCCTGGGCCCCTACACGCCCGAGGCCATTGGCGATTACCTGGGCGGGCCGAACCATGTCTTGCCCACCGCCCGCTCGGCCCGATTTTCCAGCGGCCTCAGCGTGCTCGACTTCCTGAAACGCACCACGCTCGCCCAAATGACCCCTGCGGCTTTGCGCGCCATAGGCCCGGCGGCCGAGGTTCTGGCACGGTCCGAAAGCCTGGAAGCCCATGGATTATCGGTGCGCGCCCGGCTGGCGCGTCTGAACGAAAGCCCCGAGTAATGACCATGCATCTGACCCATATCGAGATCGACACCACCGGATTGCCCGCGCCCACCCCTGAGATCGAGCAGGAGCGGAAAGTGGCGATTTTCGATCTGCTGGAGGACAACTCTTTCGCCATCCCCGCGCGCGAGGACCGCGCGGTGCCCCCCGGGCCTTACCGCTTGACGCTGGCGATCCGGGAGAAGCGGTTGGTGTTCGATCTGGGCACGGAAGCGGGCGACGCGGCGGCGGAATTTCACCTCTCTCTCAGCCCGTTTCGCCAGGTGGTGAAGGATTACTGGCAAATCTGCGAAAGCTATTACGACGCGGTGAAGAAGCTGCCTCCCAGTCAGATCGAAGCCATCGACATGGCCCGGCGCGGCATCCACAACGAAGGTGCGCGGGTTCTGCAAGAGCGGCTGGAGGGCAAGGCGGAGGTCGATCTCGACACCGCCCGGCGGCTTTTCACCCTCATCTGTGTGTTGCATTTCGGGGCCTGACGCGCCGTGGACCAGCCTTTTCCGAGTTCCGTCTTGTTCTGCTGCGATCATAACGCAACGCGGTCCCCTATGGCGGAAGGGCTGATGAAGAAATTCTACGGCCACCGGGCTTATGTGCAGTCGGCGGGCGTGAAACATGAGCTCGAAATTGACGGGTTCGCGGTGGCGGTTTGTGAGGAATTAGGCGTGGAACTGGACCGCCATCAGGTCCGCAGCTTCGACGAGATGCAGGAATGGGGGGATGATCTGTCGGGCTTCGATCTGGTTGTGGCGCTGTCGCCCGCCAGTCAGCGCAAGGCCCTGGAGTTCACCCGCCATTACCATCTGGAAGTTGAATACTGGCCGATCCTCGACCCCACAGGTCTGGGTGAGACACGGGACGCGAAACTGACCGCTTATCGCGAGGCGCGGGATCAGATCATCGGGCGAATGCAAGCGCGATTTGGCCCGCCGACGGAGGACCAGGCATGAGCCGCGAGGCTGTTGCACAATACTACGCCGCCTTCAACGCGGGCGATGTGGACGGGATGCTGAACTGCCTAACCGATGACGTGGCCCATCATGTGAATGAAGGCGGCGTGCGCATCGGCAAGCCCGCCTTTGCGGAATTCTGTGCCCATATGGGCCGTTGCTATCGCGAGCGGCTCGACGACATGGTCATTATGATGTCTGAGGATGGCACCCGCGGCGCGGCGGAGTTCACCGTCCACGGCACCTATCTGGAGACCGACGACGGCCTGCCGGAGGCGCGGGGGCAAACCTATACCCTGCCCGCAGGCGCGTTCTTCTCCTTCGAAGATGGCCGGATCTCCCGCGTGGTCACCTATTACAACCTGGCGGACTGGACCCGCCAAGTCTCAGGATGAGCCTGCGATACAAGAGCTATGAGGGCGGGGAGATCGCCGAGGTCATCGACGCCTTCGCCCACCTACGGATTACGGTGTTTCGGGAATGGCCGTACCTCTATGATGGCGATTTCGCGTATGAGCGCGCCTATCTCGACCGCTACACCGAGCCGGGGACAGTCTTGGTCGCCGCGTTTGGCGGGGACAAGATGGTGGGCGCCGCCACGGGGATGCCGCTCGCGGTCCAGGCGGAAGATTTCAAGGCGGCGTTTGACGGCAGCGGTGTCGATCTGGCTTCTGTCTTCTATTGCGCGGAGTCGGTCCTTCTTCCGGCCTATCGCGGACAAGGGGCAGGGCATGTGTTCTTCGAGACGCGGGAGACCCATGCCAAGGCGCAAAGCTTTGGGTTTTCAGCCTTTTGTGCGGTTGTTCGACCCGGCGACCACCCGGATCGGCCAGACACCTACCGCCCGCTTGATCCGTTCTGGCGGAAACGCGGCTACACACCCCTTCCTGGCGTCATCGCCCGCTTCAAATGGCGCGATATCGGGGCGGAGGCAGAGAATGAGAAACCGCTACAATTCTGGATGCGGGAGCTTTGATCATGAGAATCGCGACCGCCGCCTATCCGCTCGACCCGCTACCAAACTGGGAGGCCTATGAGGCCAAGCTGACCCGTTGGGTGGCCGACGCGGTGAGGCAGGAGGCCGATTTGTTGGTCTTCCCGGAATATGGCGCCATGGAACTGGCCTATCTGGCCGGCGCCGAGGTTGCAGGCGATCTGGAGGCAAGCCTCAGTGCTGTGAGCGACCGGATGGAGGCGGCTTGGGACCTGCACGAGGCACTCGCCGCGCGGCATCGCGTCCACATCCTGGCCGCCTCGGCCCCGGTCTTCGATCAGGGCGCGCGGCCTGTGAATCGGGCGGTTCTGATTTGCCCCGGGGGGCGGGTCGGGGTGCAGGACAAGCAGGTCATGACCCGGTTCGAGGGGGAGACATGGGACATCGTCCCCGGCGGGCCTCTGCGGGTCTTCGATACAACGCTAGGCCGGATCGGTGTCCTCATCTGTTACGACGCCGAATTTCCGCTTCTGGGCCGAGCCTCGGCAGAGGCGGGAGCCAAAATCCTGCTGGTCCCCTCCTGCACCGATGCCTTGTCGGGTTATTCCCGGGTCCGTGTGGGCGCGATGGCGCGGGCCTTGGAAAACCAGTGTGTTGTGGTGCAATCGCCGACGGTGGGACCAGCGGCCTGGTGCCCGGCCGTAGACGAAAACGTGGGCACGGCGGCGATCTATGGCCCGTCCGATCTGGGGTTCCCGCCGACCGGAGTCATTGCCGAAGGCGCGTTGAACGCCCCCGGTTGGGTCACAGCCGAGGTAGATCTGGCGGCGGTTTCGCGTGTGCGCCGCGAAGGGGCCGTCTTCAACCACGCCCATTGGCCCGAAAGCGCGGCTCGCGCCACAGTGGCCCCGGAAACTGATCCCGACACAGATTTGCCTTGAAAACCGGGCGCCAAGCGCGCATTTACCCCCTGACCCGCACCTCTGGCGGGTCGTTAGCGAAGGAGAGACCATGGCCAAGGAAGAAATGCTCGAATTTCCCGGCGTCGTGAAGGAACTCCTGCCAAATGCGACATTCCGGGTCGAGCTGGAAAACGGCCATGAGATCATCGCACATACGGCAGGAAAGATGCGTAAGAACCGGATCCGGGTTCTGGCGGGTGACAAGGTTCAGGTGGAAATGACGCCCTATGACCTGACCAAAGGCCGCATCAATTACCGGTTTAAATAGCGACAAGCAGAGCTTGTCGACCGTGCGACAAGCGCTTTTGCCAAAGGCAAAACGCGGTCGGCACCCGGTAGAGAAAAGGCGCCACCCGTGACCGCGCACCCCAAACTGATCCTCGGATCGGGAAGCCCCCGCCGGAAAGAGCTTCTGGCGGTTCTGGGCGTGACCCCGAATGCGATCCGCCCTCCCGACATTGACGAAGACCCGAAGCCCGGTGAGCTGCCACGCACCTATTGCGCCCGCGTCGCGCGGGAGAAGGCGGTTGCGGTTGAGACTGCGCCTGAGGATATCGTGCTGGCAGCCGACACCACCGTCGCCCTTGGCCGCCGCATCCTGGGCAAAGCCGCGGATGAGGCCGAGGCACGCGCCTTTCTGACTGCGCTTTCTGGGCGCCGCCACCGGGTGCTGACGGCGGTGGCGGTCCGCAAAGGCGACCGGCTTTGGGAGCGCGTGGTGGAAAGCCGGGTGCAGATGAAACGCCTGTGCGAGGTG
>JANQNZ010000190.1 GCA_028279315.1 Rhodophyticola sp.
AAACTCCGCAACAACGATCCCGCGCCGGAACGCGATCCAGGCGCCAAGCGCGCCAAGTGCGAGCGCGGCCAGGGGTTCGCGCCAACGCCAGAGCGCCTCCCGCGCTTCGGGGCGGAGGAAGCCGCTCATCCCCAATCTCCCCTGGTCGCCTGAAAGAGCGTCAGCGCAGCCACGGCGGCGGTGTCGGCGCGGAGGATGCGGGGGCCAAGGCTGATCGGTGTCACGAAGGGCAGGGCGGTCAGGCGATCCCGTTCGGCGGGGCTGAACCCGCCTTCGGGGCCAATCAGGATTGCCCATTTCTCCCCTGCTGGTGCGGCTTCCAACGCCGCTTTGGCCGCCACCAGCGCCTCATCGGCGAAGATCAGATGCCGGTCCTCGGGCCAATTGGAGAGCGCTTGGTCGAGGCGCTGAAGTTCCGCGACCTCGGGCACATAAGTCCCGCCGCATTGCTCCGCCGCCTCAATCGCATGGGCTTGCAGCCGGTCGCGGCGGATGCGCTCGGTATTGGTGAAATCGGTCTGCACCGGCAGGATGCGGGCCGCGCCAAGCTCTGCCGCCTTTTCGACGATGAAATCCGTGCGCGCCTTCTTGATCGGTGCGAAGAGAAGCCAAAGGTCCGGCGGGGGCTGCAGCAGCCTGGTCTGCGCCAGGCAGGTCAGCACGCCGGCGCGTTTACCCGCCTCAACCACCTCGGCCCGCCATTCGCCGTCTTTGCCGTTGAACAGCGCCACCTGATCGCCAACCCGCTGCCGCATGACACCAAACAGGTAATGCGCCTGGTCCCGCGACAGGGCGACACGCTCGCCCTCGGCCAGCGGGTGGTCTACGTATAGGCGTATCTTCGCATGATCTGACATAGGGTGGACCGTATGAGTCAGACAGAGCAGGGGCAAGTCGCCGACGCTGAGCGCGGCAATTGGGTGGACAGATATGCGCCACCCAAAGCTCGTCCGTTCTTGCGCCTGTCACGGGCGGATCGCCCCAGTCCGGTGCTCTTACTGTTGACGCCCTGCTGGTGGGGCCTGGCACTGGCCATCGCCGCAGACCCCGCCGGGCCCAGGCTTTTTGATGCCTGGATCGCCCTCGGCTGCGCCATCGGCGCGTTCCTGATGCGGGGCGCAGGCTGCACCTGGAACGACATCACAGACCGGGACTTCGACGCCGCCGTGGCCCGGACGAAATCTCGCCCGATCCCATCCGGCCAAGTCACGGTCACCCAAGCGCTGATCTGGCTGGTCCTCCAATCGCTCATCGCCTTTGGTATCCTGCTCACATTCCCCCCAAACGCGATCCTCCTTGGCATCCTGTCTCTGTCACTGGTTGCCATCTACCCCTTCGCCAAACGGGTCACCTGGTGGCCGCAGGTCTTCCTGGGCCTGGCCTTCAACTGGGGCGCGCTTCTGGCCTGGACGGCCCATACCGGCAGCTTGGGCTGGCCCGCTGTTGTCCTTTACCTCTCCGGCATCGCCTGGACGCTCTTCTACGACACGATCTACGCCCATCAAGACAAAGAGGATGACGCGCTGATTGGTGTGAAATCTACCGCGCGGCTTTTTGGGGAGAACACCAAGGCGTGGCTGAGGGGCTTTCTCGCGGCCTCGGTCCTGCTCATGGCGCTTGCCGTGATGCTGGCGCTTGGCCCCTCCGGCAATCTTCTGGTTCTGGTCCTCGGACTTGCCGGGGCTTGGGGGTTCGGCTGGCACATGGCCTGGCAGTTGGGACGGCTTGATATCGACGACCCCGACATCTGCCTGCATCTCTTCCGCTCGAACCGGGATGCGGGCCTGATCGTTGCGCTATTTTTTGCCATCGCGGCCTTGCTTTGATTGAACCCAGAAGCCTGGCAGGCTAAGCCCGGACGCCTCAGGGAAGGGATGTTTGAATGAGCCGCCTGTCCGCAATCGCCGCGATCCTGGCCTTTGTCATTGCCGCCGCTTTGTCGGCGGTTGTCGCCACGGTTGCCGCGGTGCGGATCGAGGATCGGTCAACCGAAGCTGTGGAATTCGCCATGCGGGAAGAGGGGCTCGATTGGGTCCGGGTCGCCGCGGACGGGCTTCAGGTGGAACTGACAGGCGTCGCCCCGGATGAGGCGGCGCGCTTCCGTGCGATCTCTCGCGCCGGAGCGGTGGTGGATGCCGACCGGGTGATCGACGCCCTGGAGGTGGCCGAGGCCGACCGGATCGCGCCACCGGAATTTACCCTAGAGATGCTGCGGAACGGCGACGGGATTTCGCTGATTGGCCTCATCCCTGACGAGGTGGGGCGGGAGGCCGTGGCCGACGGCATCGACGATATCCGCGCCGGTGTCGAGGTTGCCAATATGGTCGAAACCGCAAGCTACCCCACGCCAGAAGGCTGGGACGCCGCCATGGCCTTCGGCCTTCGCGCCTTGCGCGAATTGCCCCGGTCGCAAATCTCGGTCTTCGCCAACCGGGTCGAGGTCACGGCGGTCAGCGAAAGCATCGAAGAACGCGCGCGGTTCGAGAGGGTGTTGAACCGGGCCGTGCCGGAGGGCGTTGAGGTGATCCTGGACATCTCCGCCCCCCGCCCGGTGATCACGCCTTTCACCTTGCGCTTTGTCCGGCAACTGGATGGGGCCGAGTTCGAGGCCTGCTCTGCCGACACCGAAGCCGCCCGGGGCCGCATCCTACGCGCGGCGCGGGAGGCCGGGCTGACCGGCCCCGACGATTGCGCCATTGGGATCGGCGTGCCCTCACCGCAATGGGCGGCGGCGGTTGAGACGGGGCTAGACGCCTTGACCGCGCTTGGGGCCGGGACGCTCACCTTCTCGGATGCTGATGTGACTTTGATCGCCGCTGAGGGCACCTCTCAAGGGCTGTTCGACCGGGTGGTGGGGGAGCTTGACGCGGACCTACCGGATGTCTTCTCGCTTCACGGCGTGTTGCCGGAAACGCCGGACAGCAATGATGAAGGCCCGCCCAACTTCGTCGCGACCCGCAGCCCCGAAGGCTATGTGCAGCTGCGCGGGCGCTTGCCTGACGATCAGGATGAAGCCGCCGTCTACGCCTACGCTCGCGCCATGCTAGGCCGCGACGACACTTATCTCGCGACTCGGACCGATGATGCCCTCCCCGATGGCTGGACCGTCCGGGTGCTGGCCGGGCTAGAGGCCCTGGCGCTTCTCCACAATGGCAGCTTGACCGTGGAGCCGGGCCTGGTGACCGTCCGCGGCAATACCGGCAGCCGCACGGCCCGATCCGACCTCTCGCGGCTTTTGTCTGAGAAACTGGGTGAGGCACAGAACTTCGAAATCCAAGTGTCTTATCAAGAGCTTCTGGACCCGGAGGCGAATATCCCGACGCCTGAGGAGTGCGTGGCGGAAATCCAAGCCATCCTGACCGAGACCAAGATCACCTTTGAGCCGGGATCGGTCGAAATCACCGAAACCGCGGGGGCAATTCTGGACCGCGTCGCGGAGATCCTGCCGAATTGCCGCCATGCACGGATGGAGATCGGCGGACATACCGACAGCCAGGGCCGGGAGGAGATGAATCTGGGCCTGAGCCAGTCGCGCGCCGACGCCGTCCTCAACGGTCTGATGGCGCGCGAGGTCCTGGTCTCGAACCTGACCGCGCAAGGCTATGGCGAGACCCAACCGATCGACACCAACGAGACCGAAGAGGGCCGCGAACGGAACCGTCGGATCGAATTCCGGTTGCTTGCCGGCGGTGTGCCGTCTAGCCAGAGGGAGGAGGCTGCGGCGGATGCGGCTGCCGAAACCGCTGACGCGGCGCCCGCCGAAGAGGAGCCCGATGAATAGAACCGAGTTTGTCATCGCCATCGCCATCATCCTCTTTGTGGCGTTTGTTCTGGGATGGTTTGCAAATTGGCTGGTGCACCGCTTCACTCGGGTCACCGGGGCCGACTTAAGTGAGATGGATGCCATGGCCAAAGCGCTCCACGATGCGGAAGAGACGCGCGATCAGGCGATCACCTATTTGCAGCAGCGCGAGGCGGAGCTGACCAATCAGTTGAGCCAGACCGAGGCGGAACTGCGCGCGGCGATGGATGGGCTGAGGGAAGCCCGACGGGAGGCGGAAGAGCTGCGCGCCTATGTGGAGAGCCAGAACCAGGCGGGGTGATCGTCGAAACGACCGCTTCGCGGCACCGTCACCAGCGGTTCAGCGCCGTTTCATCCTCGTCGCGGGCGGCCACCCAGGTCTCGCCTGTGGCCGTGACCTCCTTCTTCCAGAACGGCGCGCGGGATTTCAGGTAATCCATCAGGAACTCGGCTGCGGCGAAAGCCTCGGCCCGGTGCCGTGCCGCAGTGGCGACCATCATGATTGGATCGCCTGGGGCCATCTCGCCATAGCGATGGAGGATGAAACACTGGGTGAGGGACCAGCGCGCCGTCGCCTCCTCGGCGATCTTGGTAAGCGCCTTTTCGGTCATCTCCGGGTAATGCTCGATCACCATGCGCGTCAGATCACCAGAGGCCAGATCGCGGGTGATGCCGGAGAAGCTGACGATGGCACCGGCCCCTTCCGTTTGGGCAGCGAACCGGGTCAGCTCGGCGCCCATGTCGAAGGGTTCAGATTGGACCCGCACCTCCATTTGGCTTAGCCGCCCGTCATCGGGGGGAAGAACGCCACTTCGCGCGCGCCACCCAAAGGCGCGTCGAGATCGACCAATTCCTGGTCCACGGCGGCGCGGATCGCGGTGACATCCGAGAAGGCGAAGGCATAGGCCTCGTCCCGCGCCTTCAGCTCTTCGATCAGATCGGCGACGGTTTCCGCCTCGGTCTCGATCTCTTCATGGGCCGTCCCGACCCGCTCCCTCAGCCAGGCGAAATAGCGCAGGTTAACCATGTCCGGGCTCCCTCAGATACGGCAGAGCCTTTCTGAAATAGTCCGCACCGGTCAGAAGTGTAAGCCCCGCGGCGAGCCAAAGCAGCGCCAGACCACCCCAGGAACTGATCAGCAGCCCGTAATATTTCCAGATCAGCCCAAGCTCATCCTCGATCTCTCCAGCCAGCACCCCCGCCACGATCTCTCCATTCATGCCGTAGGTTTGCATGCCGAAGAAATGCTCGAACAGGCCCCAGGCGAAGAGGAGCGAGATCGCCACCATCTGGATGGCGGTCTTCCATTTCGCAAGCGGCGTCACTTTCAGCGTGCCCGCTGTCTCGCCCAGATATTCGCGCAGGCCCGACACAAACACCTCTCGGAACAGGATCGCCACGGCGGGGATCATCAGCCAGGTGCTGACGCCCAGAAGTGCCAGAAGCACGCCAAGCGCAATCACAACCATCGCTTTGTCGGCAATCGGATCGAGCATCGCGCCAAACTTGCTGACCTGGTTCCAGCGCCGGGCCAGCGTGCCGTCGATATAGTCGGTGAGCGAGGCGGTGATGAAGAGGATCAGCGCCACCCAATCGGCATAAGGCCGCGCCAGAACCAGGAAGACCAGCCCAAGACTGGGGGCGGCGATCAGGCGGAAGACGGTCAGGATATTGGGCACGGTCCAGCGCATGGGGCTAGGTGTATCCTGGGCCGCAAGCGGGCGAAAGCCTCGTTAAGCGGCGCGGGTCATCAGCCGCGTTCGTGGAAATAGGCATAGATCGTTTCCGCCATCGCGTCGGAAATCCCATCCACGGCTTTCAGGTCAGCCAATCCCGCCCGGGCCACCGCCTTGGCGCTGCCGAAATGGCTGAGCAATGCGCGCTTGCGGGTGGCGCCGACGCCCGGCACATCGTCGAGCGGGGTGGCCCCGACAGCCTTCGCGCGCTTCTGCCGATGCGCGCCGATGGCGAAGCGGTGGGCCTCGTCCCGCAGGCGCTGGATAAAATAAAGCACCGGGTCATTGTGTTTCAGCGCAAAAGGCCGGGTGCCGGGGCGGTGGAACTCCTCTTTGCCCGCATCCCGGTCCACACCTTTGGCAACGCCGATGAAGGGGATATCGACGACGCCCAGATCGCCCATGATCTCGGCCACCGCGCTCACCTGGCCCGCGCCGCCATCAATCAAGAGGAGGTCGGGCCAGGCCTCCGTCTCGCGGTCCGGGTCTTCCTTCAACAGACGTTGGAAGCGCCGGGTCAGCACCTCTTTCATCATCCCGAAATCGTCGCCGGGGGTGATCTCCGTCCCCTTGATGTTGAACTTGCGGTATTGGGATTTCATGAACCCGTCGGGGCCCGCCACGATCATGCCGGCCACCGCATTCGCGCCTTGCATGTGCGAGTTGTCATAGACTTCGATCCGC
>JANQNZ010000199.1 GCA_028279315.1 Rhodophyticola sp.
GGAGGGCGAACTTGTCTGAGCTTGAAAACCCCGATGATCCAAATGACAGCGCGAAGCTGAAGGCCATCCTGCTGGTCTGCGCGGCCATTGCCTTTGCCGCAGCGCCTTTGATGACGCAGCCTTTCACGGGCTTCGATCCCGATGCGTTCCCCAACCCGACGCCGCCCTTGCCCTTGCAGCCCGCGGGCTATGCCTTTGCGATCTGGGGGGTGATCTATGCCTGGCTGGTGGCCTCGGCCTTCTACGGGCTGATCAGACGCGATATCGACCCGGGCTGGGACGCGACCCGCTGGCCGTTTTTTGTGTCGTTGGCGATTGGCGCCAGTTGGATCGGTGTCGCACTCCTCAGCCCGCTGATGGCCACTTTGCTGATATTTGTAATGCTGGGCGGCGCGCTTCTGGCTTTGGCGCGCGCACCAGAGGCCGATCCCTGGCTTTGCGCGGCCCCAATTGCGCTTTACGCGGGCTGGTTGACGGCGGCGAGCTTTGTGGCTTTTGCGACAACACTGACGGGCTGGACCGGGATCGGGGCAGGCATCGCAAGCTGGATTGGTTTGATCGGTATCGCGGGACTGGCGTGGCGGGTGTTCTCGATCCGCCCGCCCCTCACCTATGCCCTAGCGCTGGTCTGGGCGCTGATTGGCGTGGCGGTTGCCGCTGCCGGATCGGGCGCCACCCTTTTCTCGGCCGCTGTGATTGGCGCGGTCCTGTTCGTGGCCTGGCTGGCCTGGCAGGCGGAGACCGGGCGAGGCTGATCACCTTTGGGTGCCCGGTCGGAAGGCGCTTCACCCAACTCGGGGCTTTACCGACCCGGGCCGCATGGCTAAGCCTGCCGGAACCAGTGACGAGGCAGGATCGGGCCCCATGCGCATTCTCATCACCAATGACGACGGCATCAACGCGCCGGGATTGGCCATCCTGGAGGCAATTGCGCAAGAGGTTGCGGGCCCCGATGGCGAGGTCTGGACCGTGGCGCCCGCCTTTGAGCAATCGGGTGTTGGGCATTGCATCTCTTACGTCCACCCCACGATGATTGCTGAGCTTGGCCCCCGCCGCTTCGCCGCCGAAGGCACGCCCGCCGATTGCGTGCTGGCCGGGCTTTATGACGTCCTCACGGAGAGCAAACCCGATCTTGTCCTTTCCGGCGTCAATCGCGGCAATAACGCGGCTGAAAACGTGCTCTATTCCGGCACCATCGGCGGCGCGATGGAGGCGGCACTTCAGGGCCTCCCGGCCATCGCGCTCAGCCAATATTACGGGGCCGAGAACGCCCATCTGGACAATCCGTTTGAGGCTGCCGCCGCCCATGGGGCCGAGGTTGTGCGTGCGCTTGTCGACCAAGGCCATTGGGACCGCGCCGATTACCGCATCTTTTATAACGTGAACTTCCCGCCGACCCCCGCCGATGGCGTGAAAGGCAAGCGGGTGACCGCCCAAGGCTTCCGGACCGAGACCAATTTCGGAATGGATGCCCATATTGCCCCAAACGGGCGCCGGTTCCTTTGGGTCACGGGCGGGCCGCAACATATCCCAACCGCGCCCGGCACCGATGCCCATGCCAATCTCGACGGCTATATCTCCATCACACCCTTGCGCGCCGATCTGACCGCCCATGAGGCGCTGGACGGGCTGAAAGCTGCCCTGGAATAGCCCATGATCGACGACGCCGAGCGCAAGATGCAGTTCCTTTTCGCCCTTCGCTCCAAGGGTGTGACGGACCCGCGCACGCTTGGCGCGATGGAGAAAGTCGACCGCGGCGCCTTTGTGCGCGGGCATTTCGCCGACCGGGCGTATGACGACATGCCGCTGCCAATCTCTTGCGGGCAGACGATTTCTCAACCCTCGGTCGTGGGGTTGATGACCCAAGCCCTGAATGTCCAGCCGCGGGACAAGGTTTTGGAGGTCGGCACCGGTTCCGGCTATCAGGCGGCGGTGCTGAGCCATCTGGCGCGGCGGGTCTATACCGTTGACCGGCACCGGACGCTGGTGCGAGAGGCCGAGAAACGCTTGGCCGCGCAAGACATCCACAATGTGACGGTTGTCTCCGGCGATGGCTGTTTCGGCCTGCCCGACCAGGCGCCATTTGATCGGATCATCGTCACCGCCGCGGCTGAGGACCCGCCCGGCCCGCTTTTGGCACAGTTGAAGACCGGCGGGATCATGGTGCTGCCGGTTGGCCAATCCGACGCGGTGCAAAGCCTGATCAAGGTCACCCGGGATGAGGACGGGCTCAATTACCACGAATTGCTACCTGTCCGGTTTGTGCCGCTGGTTGAGGGAACAGCGACAGACTGACACGGGCGCCACACCCCAGGGGCTGGAACGAAGACCCTGTTTCGGTGTAGAACGCCCCCAAACCCCGGCAAACGGGGCGGCGCGTGACGCCCGCGTCCCTAAGACAGTTTGAGGATACCCCGAGCAATGCTCCGCCTTCGTCTCATCCCCCTTGGCACGATCCTGCTGCTTTCGGCCTGTGTGGGCGCGCCCAGTGATTTCGATTTCGACTTCCGCGGCAACCCGATCTCGAACACACAAGCCCCGTCTGAGACCGCCCCGCGGCCAGAGCCGGATGCCAACGGGTTGATCACCTATCCGAACTACCAGGTCGCCGTTGCGCGGCGGGGGGACACGATGGGAAGTCTGGCGGCCCGGCTTGGCCTCGACCCCGGTGAGTTGGCCCGGTTCAATGGGCGCGCTGTCAACGACCCGCTCCGCGCCGATGAGATCATCGCCTTGCCACGCCGCGTGGCCCCCGGGGGTGCGCCCGGCCAGGATATCACGGCCATCGCCAGCGCGGCCATTGATGAAGCCGAGGCGAGCCAACCTGCCGCCCCCGTCGCCGTGCAACCGGGCGCGGAGCCCGTCCGCCACCGCGTGACCCGGGGGGAAACCGCCTATTCCGTTGCCCGCCTTTATGGCGTCTCGGTGCGGGCCCTGGCCGAATGGAACGGCCTTGGCCCCGATCTTTCCGTGCGCGAAGGGCAGTTCCTGATCATCCCAATTGTCGTTGAAGAGGCCGTGCCTTTGGACGACGACGGCGCACCGGGCCAATCGGTGACGCCGGTGCCGCCCTCGGCCTCCCAACCTTTGCCTGAACCGATTGCAACCGCACCCTTGCCCGACACGCCGGATCTGGCCGATACCTCACAACCTGCGCCTGAGCCCGCAGCCCCGGCGCCAAGCAGCAGCGCCCAGATGCAGCGCCCGGTTGACGGCGCGATCATCCGATCCTTCTCCTCCAGCAACGAGGGGATCGACATCGCCGCGGCGACGGGAACACCGGTGCGCGCCGCCGCCGATGGGGAGGTCGCGGCCATCACCCAAGACACCGATCAAATCCCGATCCTGGTTATCCGACACCCGAATAACCTGCTGACGGTTTACGCGAATATCCAGAATATCCGGGTGTCGCACGGGGACAGCATCAGCCGTGGACAGACCGTGGCCGATGTGGGACCCGGCGATCCGTCTTTCCTGCATTTCGAAGTCCGGCGCGGGTTTGAAGCGGTCGACCCGAACGAGTTCATCAATTAGGGGCATCGCCAGTGGGCAAATGGCGGGTCGCGCACCAGGCGATCTGACCGGACGGCCAAAGCGGGACCGATCCAATGCCTCCGGCGGCCATATTTGTGGGATAGAGAAGAGGCAGGGCGCCAAAGGCCTGGCACCGGTCGATAGCGCCTCTTGTGTCAGCCCCCAACCGCTATCTAAAGCACTTTGCGTTTTATCTGAGGCAAAGCTTATCGCGTTCCGCGTTCGAGCCGTAGGCGAGAGGCAGCGGGTTGCGATTCAAGTCAAACGCAAAGTGCTCTAATCGGCTTCACGGTCGGGGGCCTTCTCCATCCACGGTCATCGGCGTGGCCGCCTGTACCGTGATCTCATCCAGGCCCGATTCCGGTTAAGGAACTCTGAACCCCCCCTCTTCTTCATCCTGAAAATATGGCCGCCGGAGGCATCACGGCCGCGCGAAGGCTCCCGGGGCTTGTCCGCGGGGGCGCGAGCGCGACCGTTCTGTCGCCTCAGCGCCGATCGCGCCACATCTCGAAACGGCAGACACCCCCGCCCACCGCGCAGCACGCGGTCTCATCACAACGCCAGTCGGCACCGCAGAGGGTCGAGAACAGGCATTCGAACACCGCGGCGTGCCAATGGCAGACCGGGGTTTCGGCCTTTTCGCCGCGCACCACGGGGTTGTCGGCAATTTCAAAGACAACCGGCCAGGTGGAGGCTAGGCGAAACGCGCCGGAGCCGGCGAAGGTCCAAGCATGTTTGGCGATGGCGCGGGCCAGGATCGGGGCGGCGACCCGTGCGGGTAAGAGCTTCAGCAATCGTTGCACCTGCGCCGGGATCCGGTGTTTCAGGATGTAATCCCCGGTGCGCCAGCCCGCCTCCCGCGCCAGCATCGCCGCACTTTCCGGCATTTCGTGGCGGAGCGCTTGGTGAAGCCGCGCAGCCGGCGCTTCATCAATCATCCCGTCACTTGGGTCCGGCAGTTCGAAGACCCCCGCTGTGGCCAGAATATGCGCCGTCATATCCGGCCCCGCGGCGTCTTCCAGCACCGGGACCAGTTGCAGGATCGCATTGGGGCCGATCTTTGCCATGACCGCCTACTCCGCCGGGATCACCTCATCCATCTGCTGATCACCCCCGCCGCAGGCTTTCACCTCAGCACCATTGGGCATCTTGAAAGACGTATCGCGAGAGACCTTCTGAGCCCGTTTCTGGGCCGCGATATCCTGGGTCGATTGCCAATCATCCATCTGCGCCTTGGCGATGGTGCGTGTCCGGTCGAAGTTGAAGTTCACCTTGTCCTTCGATTGCGGGCCCCAGTAATTCGCCTTGCCGAGGTCATAGAAGGTGCGCGCGAAGCCGGCCTTGGCGAAGGCCTTCAAGCAACCAAGCAGGTATTTCCGGCGATAGCCGTTCCCGCGCCAGGGGTAATAGAAGAGCGCCTTCCGCGAATAGAACCGGCGGTAATTATGCATTACCCGGTCCAACAGCGTCGCCCGGTCCATCGCCTCGGGTGCCATGATCGGCGTCACGAAATTGTATTTCGAGAAATCGAAGATCTCGACCTTGTCCTTCAACTCCTGGAAGAGCGGCGTGAAGGGCCAAGGCGTGTACATCGCCCAGTTGGCCAGGTCCGGCTGCCAATCCCAGGCCATTTGGAAGGTCTCTTCCAAGGTCTCGGGCGTCTCATTGTCGAGGCCTACGATGAATTGCGCTTCCACAAAGATATCCGCCTCGCGCAGAAGCCGGATCGCCTCCTTATTCTCTTCGACCTTGGTTTCCTTGTTGAACTGGTCGAGCTTCAGTTGCGCCGCCGCCTCGGTGCCGAGGCTGACATGGACAAGACCCGCACGCCGGTAAAGCGGCAGAAGCTCCTTGTCACGCATGATGTCGGTCACGCGGGTGTTGATGCCCCATTGCACCTTTTCGGGCAGGCCGCGGGCAATCAGCTCCTCACAGAACTGGATGAACTTCCGCCGGTTGATGGTGGGTTCCTCGTCAGCGAGAATGAAGAAGCCGACATCGTGATTGACCACGAGGTTCTCAATCTCATCAACCACGGCGATCGGATCGCGCACCCGGTAGTCGCGCCAGAACTTCCATTGTGAGCAGAAGGAACAGGTGAAGGGGCAGCCGCGCGCCAGGTTGGGGATCGCCACGCGCACGCCCAAGGGCACGTAGATGTATTTCTCCCATTCCAGAAGCGACCAATCGGGGTTGATGGCGTCGAGGTCTTTCACGGTGGAGGCCGCTTGCGTTGCCTTGATCGTATCGCCGTCCTTGAAGGCCAGGCCCTTGATCGTGTGTTTCTCGGCGGGCCAGCGGCCGTCGCGCAGCGCTTCCATCAGCTCCACAATGATCTCTTCGCCCTCGCCGCGGACAATCACATCGACGCTGTCACATTCGCTGAGGACCTGCTTATACATGAAGGTCGCATGCACCCCGCCAAGGACACGCAGCGCGTTTGGCACCACCTCTTTGGCCACTTGAAGCGTCTGTTCGGCCACATAGATCGAGGGCGTGATCGCGGTGGTGCCGACCACATCGGGCTGCATCTCGGCCAGCTTGACGCGCAGATCCCCTTCCGACAGGTCATGGGTCATCGCATCGATGAACTGCACATCGTCGAAACCTGCGGCCTTTAGGGATCCCGCCAGATACGCCACCCAAGCCGGCGGCCAATTCCCCGCAATCTCGGCCCCGCCGGAATGATAATTTGGGTGGATCAGACAAATCCGCATGGCACGACGCTCCCCTTCAGATTGTCAACATTGCCACACAAACATCTGTCAACTGTCCTTGACACAGATCAAGCGTTTCCTATCTGAGCCCCGTTAACCCTTTCTTTTTCCGGTCAATCCGGCAGAATACCTTCCCCGGGGACTTCGGATCGACCTTGTCAGACCAGGGGAGGTGGGAAGATGTGGGACCGGATACTTGATCACATGCTTCGGGGCTTCGTCACCGAAGGGGCGCTTCATGTCACCTATCCCGATGGAACCGAACGAAAATATGGGCAGAACGGTGTTGAGCCGATCCACCTGACCTTCCATGACCCGGCCCTTCCGAGGAAGATTGTGCTCAATACCGAGATGGCCGTAGGCGAAGGCTATATGGATGGCCGTCTGACGATTGGGCAGGACGATCTCGACGGTTTCATGGGGCTTCTGACGGCCAATGCAAGCGCATCGGGGCATCTTTGGTGGCGGAAACTCGCTTTTGGGATCCGGCGCGCAAGACGCACCTTCGACCAGTGGAACCCGATGCATCGGGCGCGGGCCAATGTCGCCCACCATTACGATCTCTCCTCGCAGCTTTACGATCTCTTCCTGGATGAGGACCGGCAGTATTCCTGCGCCTATTTC
>JANQNZ010000211.1 GCA_028279315.1 Rhodophyticola sp.
AGAGGGAGGACCCCGGCCATGAATGAAGCCTATCGCCGCCATGAGCGCAAGATCGACCCATCCAAAGACGTGACCCTGCCCGACGGCACGCTGAACGACAATGACCGGATCGAGATCGGCCCTACGATGCTCGCCTATCAAGAGTGGGAGGCGGCAGGCCTGACCCTGCCGGACCTGCCCACGCTCCGCGCCTTCCGTCTGAACCGGTTGGTGGAGAAGCTGGTGGAGCGCGATTACGGCGGGGTCTTGATGTTCGACCCGCTCAACATCCGCTACGCCACCGACTCGACCAATATGCAGCTATGGAACACCCATAACCCGTTCCGCGCCTGCCTGGTCTGCGCCGATGGGCATATGGTGCTGTGGGATTATAAGAACTCCCCCTTCTTGGCCGATCACAACCCGCTGGTGCGGGAGGTCCGGTCCGGCGCGTCGATGTTCTATTTCTCCGTTGGCGACAGGATCGATGCGGCGGCGGAGAGTTTTGTGGCCCAGGTGGCCGAGGTGATGCGCGCCCATGCGGGCGGCAACACGCGGCTGGCCGTCGATAAGATCATGCTGAAAGGCGCCCATGCGTTGGAGGCCGCGGGCTTCACCTTGGAGGAAGGTGAGGAACTGACGGAAAAGGCCCGCGCGGTCAAAGGCCCGGATGAAATCCTCGCCATGCGCTGCGCGGTTCATGCCTGTGAGACCGCCTTGGGCGCGATGGAGGCCGCGATTGCGCCCGGCAAATCGGAAGATGAGATTTGGGCGGTCCTCCACGCCGAAAACATCAAACGCGGCGGCGAGTGGATCGAAACCCGGCTGTTTGCCTCGGGCCCTCGGACCAATCCGTGGTTTCAGGAATGCGGGCCGCGGGTGGTGCAGGAAAATGAGATCTGCGCCCTCGATACAGACCTCATCGGCTGTTACGGGCTTTGCGTCGATATCTCCCGCACCTGGTGGGTTGGCCCCGGCAAACCGCGCCCGGATATGATCGCGGCCATGCAGCACGCCCATGAGCATATCATGACCAATATGGAGCTTCTGGCCCCGGGCGTGGAGCTGCGCGATCTGGTCTTCGGCGGGCATCAGTTGGACCCGAAATACGACAAGCTGAAATATTCTTGCCGCTTTCACGGGGTCGGCCTGTGTGATGAATGGCCCCATATCGACTATCCCGACCACTACAAACCCGGCGCGTTTGAGGCGGTGCTGGAACCCGGCATGATGCTCTGTGTCGAGGCACTGGTGGGCGAAGAAGGCAGCGATTTCTCGATCAAGCTGGAGGATCAGGTGCTGATCACCGAGGATGGGTATGAGAACCTGATCAGCTACCCCTTCGACCCGGCGCTGATGGGGTGAGCGCCGGTCCGGGCCAAAGGCCCGGTGAAAGGTCCAGTGGACTTTTCAAGGCGCGAACGGGCGGAGCCCCGGGGAAGCTCCCCGGAAACGCACCTATGGCGCGCTTCGCTTGCGAACGGGCGAAGTCCAAAAGGCCGATCCAGCGCGATACATCCGAACGCCACGGCTGTTCTGTTTCCCCTGCCCAAATAGCGCGGCGAAGCCCTTCACTCCACGCCCGGGAACGCCACCCGCGCCAAAAGCCCCGCATGGTCCGACCCGAAACCCGGGCGAAGGCTCACCCACCCCATCCCGTTGGTGAGGACATGGTCGATGGGCAACCGCATACCGCGGATGTCAATCGTGGTTCGCAGCTGCCCGATCCGGCGCGTGTCAGAAACCTCCGCGATGCGCCGGACGGAATGGCCCCATGGGACCATGTTGAAGTCCCCGGCTACGATACGGCGCGCCGCGTCGGCCCTCATCACGCCCAGCACCATTGGTAGCAACACCGCCTGATCGTAGGGATAAGGCCAAACCTGATGCACGGACGCCACCCAGATCACCCCATCGGGCGCTTGCACCTCCGCCGTCGCAACGCTGCGTTGACTGGTGCACGCGGTGTCAGAGATCGGCCACCTGGAAACGACAGCCATCCCGCTCCACCCTGAGAACTGACACAAATGCCAGTGCGGATACCCAGCCAAGCGCGCTTGGAGGAACGCAGCGTTCTCGCGCGTCACCTCCTGTAGAAGCAGGATGTCGGGATCGGTGTCCGAGACGTCAGAAAGAAAAGCCCTAATATCGGCCCGGGCGTTGCCGAGATTCTTCACATAGACCGTCACATCCGTTGTCTCAGAGACCCACGGCGGTAACCACATGGCCCACAAGATCGGCGCCGACGCAACCGCGGCCGCCAGCGTGGATATCAGAGCCAATCGCCCGCCCCGTGCCAGCAAGGCAAAGGCAGCCAGCACCGCAAGAGCGCCGGCAAACCACAGACGGAACACCGCCAGCGAGTCGCCTAATGGGTGCAACGCACCGGCATATCCGCCCAGAAAGCCAAGCCCAAGCAGCAGCCCCGCTCCACGAGCAGCCCAAAGAAACCATCGTTGCATCCGTCGCCTTCCCAGCCCTTCACTTTGGCTGCCATCGCCGCCGGTGCCCCAGAGATCAACGCGCCCGTCTTGTCGCCCTACGCGAGTTCGATCCTATTGTCCCGGCAACCCCACCCGCGCCAAAAGCCCTGCATGATCCGAGCCAAATTGCGGCCGATAAGTCACCTGCCCACCCTCTGGCGCCAGGACATGGTCGATCGGCAGATCGACCCACTCTTCGATCAGCGCACGCGTCCCTTGGGTTGGCCCCAACACGGCTGAACCACTGGCGCGCATCACCTGCCCCAAAGCGTGGGACCAAGGGACCATGTTGAAATCCCCACCGATCAAAACCGGCCCCTCCAGCCCCTCCAAAACCGGCAGGATCTGATCAAGCTGGTCGGCCTGACCATGGGGCCAGGGCCAATGCAGATGGATCGAGACGAGCCAGACCGGCCCGCCCGGCGCCTCCACCTGCATTGCGGCCAAGCCAAGCCCTTCGATGCAGAGGCTTTGCCCTTCGACCTCGGGGAAGCGGCTTGCCACCGCCACGCCGCCAACCGCCGCGAAAGGGCAAAGGAGCCGGGCGTAATCCTCAGGCAATGTGTCGAAGATGGCCGCTTCATTGGCGGTGCTCACCTCCTGAAAAGTGACAAAATCGGGGTCGACTTGGCGCAATTCGGCCCGGATCGGGGCGGGGTCGTCCAGCGCGTAGAGGAGGTTTTTCTGATAGAGGATCAGCGCCTCTTCCGGGCTTGGCGGCGCCAACCACCCCAACCAAATGGGCACCAGCGCGAAGGCGCCGAGGCCCATGGCAAGCGTCGCCCAAACCCGCGCGGACACCGCCAGAAGCACCACGCCGCTGCCTAAAAGCCCAAGCGCCAGCCACATCCGAAACACCGCAAGCGAATCGCCCATCGGATGCAGCGCGCCTGCAAATCCGCCCAAGACGCCTAAGCCAAATCCAAGCGCCAGAAGCTGCCCAATCCACAAAATCGCCATCCGCATCGCTGTCTGTCCCGTCCGAATGCATCACGTCCGCTACCATTGCGACACGAGACCGTGAGATCAACGCCCTAGCTCTTGTGCACATACACATGGTTGTCACATGCTCGCACATCTCACCTGCCGTCCTGTGGTGAAAGGAGTGTGGCCCCATGCCCACCGAACGCTTCACGTTTCCCGGCCATTCTGGCGCCAACCTTGCCGCGCGGCTTGATCTGCCTGAGGGGCCTCATCTGGGCACTGCGCTTTTTGCCCATTGCTTCACCTGCGGCAAAGACATCACCGCGGCCCGGCGCATCGCGGCCCGGCTGGCCGCCATGGGCTTCGCGGTTTTGCGATTCGATTTCACCGGGTTAGGCCATTCCCAGGGGGAGTTTGAGAACACCTCGTTCACCTCAAATGTAGAAGACCTTCTGGCCGCCGCGGACGCGCTTAGCGACCGGGGCATGGCGCCAAGCCTTCTGATTGGCCATTCCCTTGGCGGGGCCGCGGTTTTGCGCGCGGCGGGAGAGCTTGAAAGCGTCAAGGCCGTCGCCACGATCGGCGCGCCGTTCGATCCGGGCCATGTGACCCATAATTTCGGCGATGCGCTGGAGGCAATCACCGCCCATGGCGTGGCCGAGGTCAATCTGGGTGGCCGCCCGATCCGCATCGGAAAGAGCTTTGTCGATGACGTGAAGGCCGAAAACATCGGGCCTGCGATCAGCGCCCTTGGCAAAGCGCTCCTGATCCTGCATGCGCCGCGTGATGCGATTGTGGGTATCGAAAACGCCACCGAGATTTTCCTGGCCGCAAAACACCCCAAGAGCTTTGTGACCCTCGACAAGGCCGATCATTTGGTGAGCCGCCCGCAGGATGCGGAATATGCGGCGGAGGTCATCGCCGCTTGGGTCGCGCGCTATGTGGATATGCGCCCACCCGCCCCGCCACCCGGCGCGCCAGAGGGGATCACCCGTGTGTCAGAGGCCGATCCGGCGGGCTTTC
>JANQNZ010000291.1 GCA_028279315.1 Rhodophyticola sp.
TCCGGTCTGCGTTTCCGGGCGAGCATCAGGCGGCCAGACGCTCCTGCCACCGCGACAAGTGTGGCGCGGTCGCGACGGGGCCGTAAAGCGCCATCGCCGCTTGGGGTGAGGTCGTGAGCGCGCCTGCGTAAGCGCGCACGCCGTCGAGCGTCACGGCGTCGATCCGGGCCACCGTTTCCTCCAACGCCGGCACCCGGCCCCAGATCGAAACCAGCCGCGCCTGGCGCTCGGCGCGCGCTGACGGGCTTTCCAACCCCATCAGCATGCCTGCCTTCATCTGCGCCCGGGCCCGGTCCAGCTCCGCCTGGCTCATGTCATCGACCGAGCGGCGGATTTCGTCGATGGTGAGGTCCGCGAGTTCTGGCAAATCCTCCGCCCCGGTGCCGGCGTAGATCGTCATCATCCCGGTGTCGTCATAGCTGCCGACCTGGGCGTAGATCGTGTAGCAGAGGCCGCGTTTCTGGCGAATTTGCTGGAACAGGCGCGAGGCCATGCCGCCGCCCAAAGCGGTTGCGTAGATTTGCGCGGTATAGATGTCGTCCGAACGATAGGCAGGGGCTTCCAAGGCCAGCGTGAAATGCGCCTGTTCCAGCCCTTTGACTTCCCGCCGTTCCCCGCCCGCAAAACGGGCCGGTTCAGGCCGGGTTTGGTCGCAGGGCGGCAGATGGCCAAAGATCATTTCGGCTAAACGCACAATCTCGTCGTGATCAACCGCACCCGCGGCAGACAGGATCAACTGGCTTGGCCCGTAATGCTCCGCCACAAAATCGGTGAAATCGGTCCGGTGGAAGGCGCGCACCCGTTCCGCGGGGCCAAGGATCGTGCGGCCCAGGGCTTGGCCCGGATAGGCGACCTCTTGCAGCCAGTCGAAAATGATGTCGTCGGGCGTGTCCGCCGCCTGACCGATCTCTTGCAGGATCACACCGCGTTCGATTTCGATCTCGGATGGATCGAAGGCGGGGTTCAGCACGATATCGGCGATCAGGTCCAAGGCCAGCGGCACATCGTCCTTCAGAACCCGGGCGTAATAGGCTGTCGCCTCCCGGCTGGTATAGGCGTTGATATAGCCGCCCACATCCTCGATTTCCTCAGCGATCTGAAGGGCAGAGCGGCGATGGGTGCCCTTAAACGCCATATGCTCCAGGAAATGGGCGATGCCGTTCTGCTCCAACCGCTCATGGCGCCCGCCCGCGTTGACCCAAACCCCAAGCGCGGCCGATTGCAGGCCCGGCATATGTTCGGTGACGATGCGCAGGCCGTTCGGGAGCGTGTGCAACTGAACGGTCATGCCAGCACCTCACCCCGGATCAACTCTTCCAAGGCCTCCAGGTCATTTTCGACCCGCGTCACCCGCTCAGGCCGGTCAAACAGGTCCGCCATACGCGGCGGCAAGGACGGGCGGATGCCAGAGGCGGCCTCCACCGCGTCGGGGAATTTTGCGGGATGGGCGGTGGCAAGCGTGACCATGGGCGTTGTGCCGAGATGGTCTTGGGCGACCTTAACCCCAATCGCCGAATGGGGGCAGAGCAATTCGCCAAACGCCCCATGCGCCCGGGCGATCATGGCCGAGGTTTCGTCTTCCGACACCCGGCCCGAGGCGAAGCTGCCCCGCAACCGGTCAAGCGCGCCTTGGGAGATGTGGAAGCCGCCCGATTGCAACTCCTCCATCAATTGCGCAACAGCATTGCCGTCCCGGTCATAGGCATCAAAAAGCGCGCGCTCGAAATTGGAGCTGACCTGGATATCCATCGACGGGCTGATCGAGGGCGTCACCCCTTGGGTGACGTAATCGCCTGTCGAGAGTGCGCGGTGCAGGATGTCGTTCTGATTGGTCGCCACCACCAGTTTCTCAATCGGCAGCCCCATGCGTTTGGCGATATAGCCCGCGAAGATATCGCCGAAATTGCCCGTGGGCACCGTGAAACTGACCGGGCGATGCGGCGCGCCAAGCGAGACGGCCGCGGTGAAGTAATAGACGACCTGCGCCAAAACTCGCGCCCAGTTGATCGAGTTCACACCGGCCAGCCGCACGCCATCGCGGAAGGCGAAATCGTTGAACATGTCTTTGAGGCGCGCCTGGCAATCATCGAAGGTGCCGGTGAGCGCCAGGGCATGGGTGTTGGCCTCGGTGACGGTTGTCATCTGACGGCGCTGCACCTCAGAGACACGGCCATGGGGATAGAGGATAAACACCTCCACCGCATCGAGCCCCCGAAATGCCTCCATCGCCGCCGAGCCCGTGTCGCCGCTGGTGGCACCCACAATGGTGACGCGTTCGCCGCGCCGGGTCAGCGCGGTTTCGAACAACTGCCCGATCAACTGCATGGCGAAGTCTTTGAAGGCCAGCGTCGGCCCGTGGAAGAGTTCCAAGAGGAAATGGTTCGGCTGAAGCTGCACAAGCGGCGCGCGGGCAGCATGGCCGAAGCCCGCATAGGCCCGCGCGATGATGTCCGCGAAACCCTCATCGGTGAAATTGTCGCCGATGAAAGGCCGCATCACCCGGAACGCGGCCTCCTCATAAGACAGGCCCGCCAGCGCGGCGATATCGCCTGCGCTCATCACCGGCACCTCCGCCGGCACATAGAGCCCGCCGTCGCGCGCGAGGCCGGTCAGCATCGCCTCTTCAAAACTCAGAACCGGGGCCATGCCCCTGGTCGACACATAATCCATTGCCGCATTTGCCTTCAGATCGTCCGACGCCTGATACGCCAGAGAAGATAAAGTGTCATCCCCAACCAGAGGAGCGCCAGTGAAAACCAGGTGATGGCGTAGTTCAGGTGATCGTTCGGGATGCCGCTTGTGTCGACGGGCAGAGGCGTCAAAGCACCCTCCGATTGCGACATATCCCGCGCGATGAGGAGGATCGGCTCGGTATCAAGCGCCTGGGCCAGGGCAGGCACGTCACGGGCGAACCAGATATTGGCGCCGAGGTCCGGGTCGGGTGTGAAGCTGTCGATCTCGTCCGGCCAATGCAGATTGCCGGTGACGGTCACGTCCGCGTCGCGCGGTGGCGGCAGATCGGCATCGGTGCGGATGAAGCCTCGGTCAATGAGGATGCGCCGCCCGTCTGTCTCAAACGGAGAGATGATCCGGTAACCGGCCCCAATCCGGCGCTGGCTGACGAGGACCCGGATATAGTCCGGCGCGATCCGGCCCGTCGCTTCGACGGAGAGATATCGGTCAGCCTCAGGATCAGGCGCCTCCGGGATCGCCACGGGGGCCGCCCCGATCCGCCCCTCGATCTCGGCCAGAACACCTTCTTTCCAGGCCAGCCGCTGCACCTGCCAGATGCCAAGGGACACCAGGATCGCAACACCCACAATCCCGAACACAAGCGGTCCAATCATGCGCTTGAGCATTACGACAACTCCAAAGAAAAGGCCCGCCACCCAAGGCAGGCCCTTCGCAAAGGACAAAGACACAGGACCCCTGCTTCTCTATCCTCAAAATATGGCCGCCGGAGGCTCCCGTCAGGGGTCCAAGGCGCCCTCGGCCCGAAGGCTTAGGCCCCAATCCCCCAGATATAGACCGCGCCGAAGAGGAACAGCCACACCACGTCCACGAAGTGCCAATACCAGGCCGCCGCCTCGAACCCGACATGTTTTTCGGCCGTGAAATGCCCGGCGCGCACGCGCATGTAACAGACAAACAAGAAGATCGTCCCGATGATCACATGCAGCCCGTGGAACCCGGTCGCCAGGAAGAAGGTGGAGAAGAATTTGTCGCCCCCGAAGGTCCAATCCTGCGGCCCGATCAGGTACCAGTATTCATAGGCCTGAAGCCCGGTGAACGCGATGCCGAGGAGGATGCCGATCAGAAGCCCATGCTCCACATCCTTGCGGCTTTCATTATGGACCAGCGCATGGTGCGCCCAGGTCACCGCACAGCCCGACAGAAGCAGCACAAGCGTGTTGATCAGCGGCAGGTGGAAGACATCGACGTGATAGAACTCCGGCGGCACATAAAGCGAGCCTTCATAGTCGCTCATCGGATAGATCGCGTGTTTGAAGAAGGCCCAGAACCATGCCGCGAAGAACATGATCTCGGACATCACAAACATGATGAAGCCATAGCGCAGGCCCAAGCGCACCACCGGCGTGTGATCGCCCGCATTGCTTTCGGCCACCACATCGACCCACCAACCGAACATCACGTAACAGACCGCAACAAAGCCGATGAGGAACAGCCAAGGGCCTGAGCCATGCATCCAAAGAACCGCCCCGGTGAGCATGGAGAACGCCCCAACGGCCCCGATCAGCGGGAAAATCGAGGGCGGCAGGATGTGGTAATCGTGGTTTTTCACATGGGCCATGGCGCTTGTCCTCGTCCTTTGTGTTGTTCAGTCCACCGACAGGGCGGCATAGCCCTCGGGCATATCGGTGACATGGAAAGTATATGACAGTGTGATGGCCGGCGTGCCATTTGCTTCTGGGTCGTCAATCAGATCGGGGTCGACATAGAAACTGACCGGCATCTCAACGCGCTGGCCGGGTTCCAAGACCTGCTGCTGGAAGCAGAAACACTCGATCTTGGAGAAATAGAGGCCCGCATCGAAGGGCGCGACATTGTAGCTGGCGGTCCCGGCGACGGGTTCATCGGTCGGGTTATAGGCCTCATAGAAGACAAGCCCCGTCTCTCCCAACCGGATCTCCATCGATTGGGTCATCGGGCGGAATTCCCAGGGCATGTCGCGGGCCAGGCTTGCGTCGAAGCGCACGGTGATTGTCTGATCAAGGATCGTGTCGCTCTCGGTCTCGGCCACATTGGTGGTGCCGCCATAGCCCGTCACCCGGCAGAACCAGTCATAAAGCGGCACCGCCGCCCAGGCGAGCGCCCCCATCACGACGATCACGGCAACCAGCTGAATGCCGGTTTCCTCATTTCGGTCCAAGCTCATTCTTCGCCCTCAACTGGCGTGATCGACAGGCGCGGCTGATGATCGAAGGCCTCCATGCTGTAGCCTTGCTGGATCTTCGCAATTGTCAGCCCAAAGATGATCGCAATGAAGGCGACCAGGCAAAGCGCGACGCCCAGGTTCCGGCTGAACCGCCGTTTATGGATCTCATGGGTCTCGGTGATCGGCATATCACCAGCCTCCCATACCGGCACTGCGAAGGCCAGCTTCGACGGCCAGCGCACCGAAATGCAGGAAAAGGTAGAAAAGCGAGAAGCGGAAGACCCGTTTCTCGACTAGGTAATTGTCAGCCTCCGCGGCCTCCTCGTCCCGCCGCCAGATATCCCAGGCGCCTTTCAGGAACAGCGCGTTCAGAACCACCGCCACGGTCAGATAGACCGGCCCGCCGATTGAGGTCAGGCCTGCGCCAATCGCAACCGGCACCAAGAGAGCCGTGTAGATCAGAATCTGCTTGCGTGTCTCGGCGCGGCCATGGGTGACCGTCAGCATCGGCACCTTGGCCTTGTGGTAGTCCGATTTCATGAAAAGCGCGAGCGCCCAGAAATGCGGCGGCGTCCACATGAAGATGAGGCCAAACATCAGGATCGATTCAATCGAGACACCGCCCGTCGCCACGGCCCACCCAATCATCGGGGGAAAGGCCCCGGCGGCCCCGCCAATGACGATATTCTGCGGCGTCAGGCGCTTAAGCCAGATCGTGTAGATGACGGCGTAGAAGAAAATCGTGAAGGCCAGAAGCCCGGCGGCAAAGAGGTTGGTGGCCAGGCCCAGCATCACCACCGACAGAACCGACAGCGCCAGGCCCAGGCCCAGCGCCTCCCCCGGTTCGATCTTGCCCGAGGGCACAGGCCGCTTTGCCGTGCGTTTCATCACCCGGTCGATATCGGCGTCATACCACATGTTCAGCGCGCCCGAGGCCCCGGCCCCGATGGCGATGAAAAGGATTGCCGTGAAGCCGATCATCGGCGGCACCGAGACTGGCGCGACCAGAAGCCCCACAAGGGCCGTAAACACCACCAGCGACATCACCCGCGGCTTCAGAAGCGCGACGTAATCGCCGAACTGCGCTTCGCCTTCGGCGGCAACGGTATTTGCGGTGGCGTCGCTCATCGCGGGGGCTTACTCGACCGCAGCAAGTTCAAGATAGGCGGGCGCCCGGGTGCCGGTGGAGGCGAATTGCTGCGCCTCACCTGCGATCCACGCGTCGTATTCCTCTTGCGTCACCGCAAAGACGGTGATCGGCATATAGGCGTGATTGATCCCGCAAAGCTCGGAGCACTGACCGAAATAGATGCCCTCTTCGCCCGGATCGACCTCAAACCAAAGCTCGGCCAACCGGCCTGGGACGCCATCCTGCTTCACCCCGAAAGCCGGGATCGTCCAAGCATGGATCACATCGGCCGCGGTCACCTGCATCACGATGGTCTGTCCGGTGGGGATCACAACGGCTGTGTCGGTCGCCAAGAGGTACTCATCCTGGCTGTAACCGTACTCTTCCAGCTCATCCCGCTCCAGCATGAAGCTTTCGAAGGCCAGCCCCTCTTCGGGATATTCATACCCCCAATACCACTGATACCCGGTGGCTTTGATCAGGACATCGGCCTCGGGGATTGTCTGCTGTTTGAAGAGCACCGGCAAAGAGAAGCCGCCGATCACAAAGAGGATGACAAGCGGCACGAAGGTCCAGGTCAGCTCAATCTTGGTGTTATGGGTGAAGATGGCCGGCGTCGGGTTTGCGCGCGCATTGTGGCGCAGCATTGTCCAGGCCAGAAGCCCAAGCACAAAAACCACGATCGCGGTGATGATCACCAGAAGCAGCGTGTCGAGGTTTTGCAGATCGCGGGCAAGCTCGGTTACGGGCGTCTGGAAGTTGACGCCGCCCGGCTCTGGCGCGCCGCGAATCTCCAGGCCTTCCCTGACGCTTTGGGCCGTTGCAGCGCCCGCCAAGAAGGTTGCGCCAAACCCCGCCCAAAGGCCGCCCATCGTCTTGCGAAATGCCATGTTCCGGTCATCCTGTGCGTAAGGAAGACGGCGCGTGAGACCCCGCCCCTCCCGTTGCGTTC